>CABVAO010000036.1 GCA_902496335.1 uncultured Collinsella sp. | reverse complement strand
TGGTGCGGCGTATAGGATTCGAACCTATGACGTTCTGATTCGTAGTCAGACCCTCTATCCAGCTGAGGTAACGCCGCAGCGCAAGACATATAAAACCACTTTAGCTTATTGGAGTCAAGCACAATCTCAAACTTTTTTGTGGAACGCAGTTTTGTCATGCTGCTCCGCATATACCGCTGTTCCCCGTACGATCGATTGGCTTTTCGATCACGTCAAACTTGGCATCAAGTTCCCTCAGGAGCGATCTCACCCGCTGGGCACAATCATAATCGGCAAACGAGATGCTCAGCATGCGCGCGACCTGGTTGGAAGTCCCAACTCCATAGAAGTGCTCCAGCGCCACAAGCCCCTCGTGCGTCACAAAGGTCTCGACCACATGCGGCGACTCCTCAAAGCACCATTGTGTCAACGGACCCTCACTCGTCTGCCGAACCACCAGGCCGCCCATGCCAGACGGCTCACACGTTACAAGCAGGTACTCCCCGCCCTCGTCGCTCTCAAACAAAACCACCCGATCATCAAACAGCTCCATCGCGTCCCCTTTCTCTCGCTCTTATTTAGCAAAAGCATAGCAGGTAGATGGCTGTATACAGAACAGTTGTTCGTGTGTTTTCTATTGAGCTGTCCGCACGGCATGGTATGGACCTGCGCACGAAATAGGGCGCCCCCGAAGGAGCGCCCTTGCATATCCCCTATGCAGCCAACTTACGCGACCGGCTCGATCTTCTCGAGACCACCCATGTAAGGACGCAGGACCTCGGGAATCGTGATGGTGCCGTCGGCGTTCTGGTAGTTCTCCAGAATGGCGGCCATGGTGCGGCCGGCCGGCAGGCCGGAACCGTTGAGCGTGTGCAGGTAGCGCGAACCCTTGAAGTTCTCGGGGTCGCGGTACTTGATGTTGGCGCGGCGGGCCTGGAAGTCGCCGCAGTTGGAGCAGGAGCTGATCTCCTTGTAGGCGTTGTAGCTCGGCAGCCAGACCTCGACGTCGTAGGTCTGACGGGCAGAGAAGCCCAAGTCGCCGGTGCACAGGCTAATCACGCGATACGGAAGGCCCAGCTGCTGCAGCAGGTACTCGGCCTCGGCGGTCATGCTCTCGAGCTCCTCGTCGGACTCCTCCGGCTTAGCGAACTTGACCATCTCGACCTTGTCGAACTCGTGCTGACGGATGATGCCGCGGGTGTCGCGACCGGCGGAACCGGCCTCCTCGCGGAAGCAGGGGGTGAAGGCGGTGTAGCGGCGCGGCAGGGTGTCGGCGTCGAGGACCTCGCCGGCGTGCAGGTTGGTGAGCACGACCTCGGCGGTGGGGATCAGGAAGTTGTCGCCCGAGACGTGGTAGGCGTCGTCCTCGAACTTGGGCAGCTGACCCGTGCCAAACATGGTCTGACGCTTGACGACGATGGGCGGCCACCACTCCTTAAAACCACGGCTGGTGTGCGTATCGAGGAAGAAGTTGATGAGGGCGCGCTCCAGGCGGGCGCCGGCGCCACCGAGAACGGTAAAACGGCTGCCGGAGAGCTTGTTGCCGCGCTCGAAGTCGAGGATGTCCAGATCGGTGCCCAGATCCCAATGCGGCTTAAAGTCGAAGTCGAACTCGCGCGGGGTGCCCCAACGACGGCGCTCAATATTCTCGTCCTCGTCCTTGCCGTACGGCGTGGCCTCGCAAGGAATGTTGGGCAGGTGAGCCATGAAGTCGTACTGCTCCTGCTCGAGAGCAGTACGGCGCTCGGCCAGACCGTCAATCTTCTCGTTGACGGCGCGCACGGCCTCCTTGGCGGCCTCGGCCTCGTCCTTCTTGCCCTCCTTCATCAGGGCGCCGATCTTCTTGGACTCGGCGTTGCGCGTAGCCTGGAGCTCCTCGACCTCGGTGATGACGGCACGGCGCTCGTCGTCGAGCTCAAAGAACTTCTCGCGATCCCAAGACGTCTGGCGGTTAGCCATGGCGACATCGATGGCATCGGGGTTCTCGCGAACAAACTTGATATCAAGCATTAGATCCTCCGGCGATATACATTCCATTTAGGTTGCAACCTTGTACATGTATGGGCAAGTATATACTTATGAGCGTTTACGACCCAACTCAACTACGCAAGAAGGCACCCAATGGACGCAGTTTTTTCCTTTTTGTTTGGCACCCGCACCGGTTTTGCTATCCTTTTCGCCGGCGGCATCCTGTTATTTGCGATTCTTGCCTTTGTAATGGAGAAGCGTACCCATAAGATGTACGTCGACCGCGGACCCAAGTCCGAGGATGAGGAAGACAGCTTCTGGGACTAACCTGCCAAAAAGGGACAGGTTTATTTTGGTCTGTTTTATCTGGGCAAACGCAAGCGCCCCGCAACTGGAATTGAGCCAGTTGCGGGGCGCTTTTCGCTAAAAGGACAAAACCGCAGAAAATACCTGCCAAAAATAAACCCGTCCTTTTTTTGGTCGGTTTTACTGGAGAGTTGCGTCGATTGCCTTGACCAGGGCGCTGCGCATGCCAGCGTCCTCGAGCGCAACAACGCCCTTGATGGTGGCACCACCGGGCGAGCATACGGCATCCTTCATCGCCGCAGGATGCTGGCCAGTTGCAAGCTGCAGCTTTGCCGTACCTAGCACCATCTGGCTCACAATGCGATAGGCATCGGCACGCGGGATACCGTGCTTGACCGCCGCATCGCCCAGGGCCTCGATTGCCATGGCGACAAATGCCGGAGCGCAACCACCCACCGTGCCGCCCACAAACAGCAGGCTCGTATCGAGCTCGACCACCGCACCGAGTTTGCCAAGCAGATCAAGCACCACGGCGCTCTGCTCATCACTAAGCGTGGAAGCCTTCTCGCAAGCGATGACGCCCTCGCCCACCGAAACCGGTGTGTTGGGCACCGTCGAGATATGCGCGACGCCCGGCAGGACCTGCTCCCACTTGGCACTGTCCCAGGTCCAGGCAACCGACAGAACGACCTTTTTGGCAAGAGCATCCTTGAGCGGGGCGAATACCTTCTCGATCATGTACGGTTTGACCGCAGCGACCACGATATCGGATGCGGCGACAACCTCGGCGGCATCGTGGCAGGCGACCATGCCGCGCGCCTCGCAGCGCTCAACCAGTGCGTCGTAGCGACCCGCGCAGGCGCACATGTCGCTCGCAGCTACACCGGCAGCGATCCAGCCATCGGCCATAGCGCTCGCCATATTGCCAAAACCGACAAATCCAATCTTCATATCTCATAGTCCTCTCAGACACGCTCTTCAAAACGAAAGCTATTGTCCCACGCCATTGTTTCGTATTGCCGACCTATTTGTGATACGGCTCGCCACGGCTGATCTTGCAGGCGCGGTAGATTTGCTCCAGCAGCACCACGCGCGCCAAGTTATGCGGCAAGGTAATGCGTCCAAAGCTGAGCATCTCGTCGGCGCGGGCGCGCACCTCATCGCTCACGCCGTCCGAACCGCCAATCACAAAGGCGATGTCGCTGCTGCCTCGCAGCATAAGATCGTCGAGCCTCGCCGAGAGCTCCTCACTCGAACGCTCCTTGCCCTCGATAGCCAGCAGGATCACATGCGCTCGAGACGGCAATGCAGCAAGAATTGCCGCCCCCTCCTTGTCGCGCGCGGCATCCACGCCGCCCGCCTTAGCCGGGTCGATATCGGCCACCTCGCGGATATCCACCTTGGCATAGGCGCCTAGGCGCTTGGTGTACTCAGCGCACGCGTCCTTCCAAAAGCGCTCCTTGAGCTTACCGACGCAAACGACGGTGTATTTCACGCGCGTCTACTCCTTCGAATCGTTTTGAACTTTGCCGGCGGTCAGCATCTGCTCGAACATAGAGGCCGACTGCGAGAAGTCGCTCGGCAGCACGACCGTCGAGGTTTTACCCGTGCGAGCAAACTCCGTCATCATCTCGGACCACTGCGTAAACATGAACAGTTGGTTGGCCTCGTCATTGCCGACACCCGTCTCCTGGATGATCTCGAGCGAATCTTTGATACCCAGTGCGATGGCCTTGCGCTGGTTGGCGATGCCCTCGCCCGCCTTTTCCATAGCCTCGGCCTCGGCGGTCGCCTCGGTGACGCGCTTGATGCGGTCGGCCTCGGCGAGCTCCTGTGCCGCAGCGCGCTTGCGCTGGGCGGCGTTGATGTCGTTCATGGAGTTCTCGACCTCGGTCGGCAGTGCGATTTTGGTGATGAGCGTCGACACGAGGGTGAAGCCGTAGGCGGCCATCTGCTCGGAAACGGTAGCGTTGACATCCTTGGCGATGTCATCCTTCTTGGCAAAGACCTCGTCGAGTGTGTAGACGGGAATCGAAGAGCGCAGGGCGTCGGTGATGAAGTCACGCATCTGGTCGACGGGCTCCTGCAGCATGTAGTAGCTCTTGTAGATACCCGAATCTGCCGGGCCGGCGCCCATGTCATAGCTCACGTGGTACTGAGCAGAGACCTCAAGGCCGATGGTCACGTTGTCCTGGGTCTTAACGTCGATGCCAAAACCGTTTTTCATGGTGCGCAGACTCACCGTGGCGGCTTTGCGGTCAATCACGGGCACCTTCATGTGGAAGCCCGCGTTGACGATGCGGTTAAACTTGCCCAGACGCTCGATGATCACGGCATGCTGCTGTTCAACGACATAGCAGGCGTTGGGAAGCAGTAACAACAAAATGATGATGGGAATCAAAAGGCTGGTAAGGGCGGCGATGATACCGGACAACAGCATGGTCTCTCCTCTGATAGGCACACGTTGGCACTAGGATACCCGCACGAAGCAGCAACGTGACATCAACAAGAGGCCCATAACAAAAAGCTCCCATTGCTGGGAGCTCTTTCAATCAATGGTGCGGGCGAAAGGACGTCCGCGTATCCGCTTCGCGGATCCGCACCGGCTTCGGCCGCCTGCCGGCGTCCTCGCCAGCTCGCTAAAAACGCTCCGCGTTTTCTTTACGCTCGCTCCTTCACAGGTTCAAGTCCCTGTGATGGGCCCATAACAAAAAAGCTCCCATTGCTGGGAGCTCTTTCATTTAATGGTGCGGGCGAAAGGACTTGAACCTTCATGGGGTTGCCCCCATACGGACCTGAACCGTACGCGTCTGCCAATTCCGCCACGCCCGCGTGCAGGAATTAGAATAACGGAGCGCCACCACGAACGCAAGAACTATTTTTGAAAAAGTTTGCAGGCATTCTCCCAAGCGGCTTGCACGATTGTTTCGGCGTCCTCACCCGTGCGATCGACACGGTCGTTGACCAGCGTGTTTGCCGTAATGGAGATCATTGCGGGCTCGCATTCAAGACCGCGAATGGGCTCCGGAGCCATATACGGGCAATCCGTCTCGAACAAAATTCGATCGAGTGGGGTTGCCGCGAATGCCTCGCGCACGTCGTCGTTGCGCTTAAAGGTGGCCGCACCACCATAGGCGATATAGCAGCCCAGCTCCACAAAGCGCTCCATCGTAGCGCGGTCCTCGCCAAAGCAGTGCAGCACACAACCGGCCTGGGGCACGCCCACCTCACGAAGCACGTTGTAGGCGTCCACGTGCGAGGTGCGCTCCTGGTCCGTGTCCTCGTGACGCAGATGCAGCTCCACCGGCACGTTACGGCACACGGCAAGCTCGAGCTGGCGCGCCATGCAATCAATCTGCACGCTGTGGGGCGCCGGCGCGATGTCGTCGTCGTAATCCATGTGGTAGTCCAGACCGATCTCGCCGATACCAGCACACAAAGGGTCATCGAGCGCAGCAACAACCTGCGCGTGAATGTCGTCGGTATAATCCGGCGCGCCATAGGGGTGAACGCCAGCGAGATACTTGATCTGCGGAATATCCCGCATCGGCAGAATTTCGCGCACGAGCCAGTCGCTATAGTCCGTCACGCTGCGTTTGTCAGCGATGGGGTCGAACATCGTCACCAACAGGTCGACGCCCGCAGCCTTGGCGCGCAGGAGCGTCTCGGGCACCTCCTTGCCCCAGAACGAAAGCAGATGCGCATGTGTGTCGGCAAGCGGTGCCAAGGGCACGGGACAAGCAACCGTCTTCTTTTTCTTGGTAAACGTCACGCGTTCGGCATTAGGCGTCATGGATTAGCTCCCGGGCCAGACGGACAAAGTCGGCAACATCGAGCGTCTCGGCGCGCGTGGTGGGTGCGATACCGCAAACCTCAAAAGCGGCATCGAGCACGTCCTTGGCAAAACCGTTGGCGCTCATGGAATTTCGGACGGTCTTGCGCCGCTGAGCAAATGCAGCGTCGATCACACGAGCCACGAACTCGCGATCGAGCCCCTCGGGCACCACGCCGTCAACACGGTCGATACGCACGACGGCCGAGTCCACGTGCGGCGCTGGCATAAAGCAACGCGGCGGCACCTCAAAGCGACCCGTCACCTGCGCATACAGGCCGAGCTTTGCCGTATAGCCGCCATAGGTCTTGTTGCCCGGCACTGCGGCAATGCGATCGGCAACCTCCTTTTGCACCATGACCACGGCACGCTTGAGCGCGGGCATCGTCTGAAAAAACTGCAAGATGATCGTCGCCGCCACGTTATAGGGCAAGTTCGCGACAAATACCGTCGGCTCACCGCCGGCGGCCTGCTCAATCTGCTCCGGCGTCACCTTAAGCGCGTCGCCCATGATAAAGCGGAAGTTGGCGTAGTCGGCGGCGTGAGCATCGAGCACCGGCTCGAGCTCGGGATCGGCCTCGATCGACGTGACGCATGCCGCCTCCTGCAACAGCGCAAGCGTGAGCGTACCAACGCCCGGACCAACCTCGAGCACGCGCTCATCGCCTGCAAGCTCGGCAAGCTCGCAAATGCGCTCAATTACATGGTTGTCGATCAGGAAATTCTGGCCCAGGCGATGCTTGGTCGCAAGGCCAAACTCCTCCAGCAGCTCCCTGGTGGCCGTGGGGTTTGCCAAAGGCGAAGTTGTCATGGTTGCCTCCTCAGCATGATGGCGGCGTCTTGAAACAAAAGGGCATGGACCGTGGCGGCCATGCCCTTACAGCTAAACAGCAAATTGCCGATATGGCGCGCTGCGTCTTAGCCCAGACGCGGGAACAGCGGCTCGCCCTTCTCGACAGGCTGACCGCCGGCAAGCAGGCCCCAAGCGCAAATGCCCTTGAGGTCGTCGGTCGCGGCCTCGTCCTCGCAGGACAGGCGGCGCAGGGCCTCGGCAGAGGTCTGAGGCATGAGCGGCATCAGCAGGTGGGCGGCAATGCGGATGGCCTCGAGCAGGTTGTAGATCACAAACGCCAGCTCGTCAGCCTTGGCCTCGTCCTTGGCAAGTGCCCAAGGCTCGGAGTCCTCGATGTAGTGGTTGGCGGCATGGATGAGCTCCATGACCTCGTCCTTGGCTCCGCCGTAATCGAGCACGTCCATCTTGGCCATGTAGCGCTCGACCAGACCATCGGCGATCTTTGCCAGCGGGTTGTCGAACGCATCGAACGATGCGGGCTTGGCGGGCGCGCAACCATCAAAGTACTTGCCGCTCATGTTGAGCGAACGCGAGATAAGGTTGCCCCAGCTGTTGGCCAGGTCGGCGTTGTAGACCTGCTCCATGCGATCGAAGCTGATGGCACCGTCGGTACCGGGGACGACGTCGGTCATGAAGTAGTAGCGATAGCCCTCGACGCCCAACATGTCGATAACGTCCTGCGGAGCGATGGCGTTGCCGCGGCTCTTGGACATCTTCTCGGCCTTGCCGGTCTCGGCATTGCGCACGGTCAGGAAGCCGTGGGCAAAGACGTGCTCGGGCAGGGCCTCGCCGATGGCCATGAGCATGGCGGGCCAAATGACGCAGTGGAAGCGGATGATGTCCTTGCCCACGATGTGGAACTGCGCGGGCCAGCGATAGGCCAGCTCGGCACGCGCCTCGTCGGTGTCGACACCGTAGCCGACGGCCGTCATATAGTTGAGCAGCGCATCGAACCACACGTAGGTCACGTGACCCTCGTCAAACGGGACCTGAATGCCCCAGTCAAAGCTCGTGCGGCTCACGGAAAGGTCGTTGAGGCCGCCCTCGACAAAGCTACGCACCTCGTTCATGCGGAACGCAGGCTCGACAAAGTCGGGGTGCTCGTCGTAAAGCTTGAGCAGCTTGTCCTGGAAAGCGGAAAGCTTAAAGAAGTAGGACTCCTCCTGCACGCGCTCAAGCGGACGGTGGCAGTCGGGGCACAGGTGCTGGCCGACGCTGCCGTACTCCTCGTCGCCCTTCTGGACCTGCGTATCGGTGAAGTAGGTCTCGTCAGGCACGCAATACCAACCGTCGTAGCTGCCCTTATACAGGTAGCCGGACTCCTTCATGCGCTCCCACAGGTACTGCACGGCATGATGCTGGCGCGGCTCGGTGGTGCGGATGAAGTCGTCGTTGGAGATCTCGAGCTTGCTCCAAAGCTCCTTGAAGTGCGGAGCCTGGCTGTCGGTCCACTCCTGCGGCGTCATGTTGTGCTTGGCTGCGGCCTCGGCGACCTTCTCGCCGTGCTCGTCCATGCCGGTCAGGAACTTGACGTTATAGCCGGCGGAGCGACGATAACGGGCCTGAACGTCGGCGATGATGGTGGAATAAGCCGTGCCCAGGTGCGGATCGGCGTTGACGTAGTAGATGGGCGTCGTGATAAAGAACGAAGGCTTGCTTTGATCCATGGGGTTTGTCCTCCAGAAAAACGTTGCATACAGGGGATGATTCTAGCGCAAGGGCTGGATATCCTCCATCTATTGCATATCGAGCACCATGGCATAGACATCGCGCTTGCGGCGCGAGTACTTCTGTGACAGGCGCTTTGCCACCGCGGAGGCGGGCTCCCCCTCCTCGAGCGCGGCACGAATGTCCTCGCGCAGGGCTTCGTCGGGGTCGGCCGCCGCAGTGCCAACCGGCACGATGCCGGCCTCCTCGTCCTCACTCGGCGGCGCGATGACCAGCGCGATCTCGCCCTTTACCTCGCCACGGGCACGCAGCTCCTCGGTTATCTGGGCGGCGGGTCCGCGCAAGACTTCCTCGTGCAGCTTGGTGAGTTCGCGGCAGACGGCAACCTCACGTTGGGGAAAGACCTCCACCACGGCCTCGAGCGTCGCCACGATGCGATGTGGAGACTCGTAGAAGATGAGCGCGCCGGGCACCACGGCAAGACGCTGCAAACGGCGCACGCGGTCGCCGTGTTTGCGACCCAAAAAGCCTTCGAAGAAGAAATGCTCGCAGGGAATACCGGACGATACGAGCGCCGTGACGCAAGCAGAGGGGCCGGGAATAACCTCGACAGGCACATCCGCCTCGCGCGCCGCCTCAACCAAAGCCTGGCCGGGATCAGACACACTCGGCATACCGGCGTCCGAGGCAAAGGCGAGGGTCTCCCCCGCCAGCAGGCGGTCGACCAGGCCGGCTGCGCGACTTGCGATCACGTTCTCGTCGCAACGAACGAGCGGCTTGGAGATGCCTAGGTGCATCAGCAACTTTGAGGTCACACGCGTGTCTTCGCAGCAGATGGCATCGGCGGCGGCAAAGGCCTCGCCGACGCGCGGGGACAGGTCGCCCAGATTGCCGATGGGCGTACCGACCACATAAAGTTTGCCCGTGCGGGCGCTGTTTTGCGTCATATCAACCTATTCAATCATGCCGCGCTCGAGCGTGCCGAGTGCCGCGCGGGCGTCCCATGCTGCAATACGCTTCTCGGTCTTCCATGTTTGGAAGAACCAGCCAGCCGCCGGCGCAAACGATGCCAGCTGGTTGGCGATGAACACGCGCTCGTAGGCATTGCGGCCCTCGGGCGTAACCGATGAGTTGGCAAAAATCGCCGCACCCGACCATTCACCCACCAAAACGGGGAATCCGGTCGAGATTGCCTCCTTGAGCTCACGCTTGTTGCGCGAAATCGCCGTCGTCAGACCGCGGGGGCTCGTGATGTCGAGCGCATACTCGTCGCGGTAATGGTACAGGTGAAGGTCCATGTAGACGTTCTTGTACTTGGCGCCGCGCATAAAATGCTTCCACTCGCTGGGATGCCCCGACGACGAGAAGACGACGATCTTATCCTCGGGCATATACGAACGGACGAGCTCGTACGCGTCACGATAGAAGTTGCGCAGGTAGTGCGCCGGAATACCGTCCGTCATGGTAAAGAGACTCTTGCGGACGCTCATCTGCGGCGTATCCAACAGCTCGATGCCCAGCAGGCTCTCGGCCTCACCATAGCGATCGGCCAGGCGCTCGAGCACATCGAGCGCAACGTGACGGCCGTTGGTGGACGAATGCCACTCGGCAACAGCCTCCGGAGTGGTGGGCGAATCGTTGGAATCGCCCTGACCGCCGGGTACAGTCGCCAGATCGAGCAGTACGCGGATGTTGTACTTGGCGGCCCACTCAATAGCGCGATCGATATAATCGACGACCGAGATGTAGGAAGCGTCGGACTCCTGCGAGCCAAAGGCATACCACGGCACCGGCAGGCGCACGGCGTTGAGACCGATCTGCGCCATACGGCGAAAATCGTCCTCGCTCACAAACGTCTCGTAATGGCGACGCATGCGCTCGTTATAGGCAGCGGTGCCCATGGCCTCCTGCAGCTCGGCTGCATTGGATGCTCCAGTCGCTGCATAGAGCGACGGGGTCACCCAGGGCTCGGGAATAAACCAGCCAGAGAGATTAACGCCGAGAATCCTCTCCATCACGGCCCCCTTCGAATCGCGCAGGTCGAACCTGCATCGCATTGCATAGGAAAAGTATCGTTTTGAGTATACCCGCGCGTGCGGACAGGCGACCGAACGGTCTACAAAGTGGCGCAAAAGTGGGAGGAATGTCCGGGCAGACGGAACCCGAGATGCACACGCCAAGATGCACACGTGCGCCGGAAGTAGGCGGCCGGAAAGCGTGCCCCGTTTTTTCGCAAAAGACTGGGATGCATTTTCCGCCAAGAGCCGCAAAAGGAAAGCGCGTCCCATTCTGACGCCGGATTCCGGTCCACACTTTCCCAAACAGGCTCAAAGCGGAAAACGCATCCCGCTCTGAAGCCAAATTCCGGGATGCAGTTTCCGCAGGAGCTCTCGGTAAAAGAAAAGGACCCCTTTGCAGAGGTCCTAGTCAATTCAAGGTGGCGGGGAAGGGAATCGAACCCCTGACACGAGGATTTTCAGTCCTCTGCTCTACCAACTGAGCTACCCAGCCATTTGAGGTGTGCCTTGTTTCAAGGCTTGATTAGTATAACCAAGGACGCGCTCCGGTCAACCGAGAATTTTAAAAAAGTTTTTGAGCATAGCCTCGGTTCTATAAATCGGCACGTCAGAAGCATCAACCGGCCACAAGAAGTTTTCACTCAGTCCCTTAAGCCGGCACTCGTTGAAAGACGGAGGGCGAGGTGAGGATTGAAGGGCGCTCGAGTGCCGCCCAGGCACCGGGACAGGAACACATACGCCAAGGGCGTACGTTTTCGTAGCATGCGAGGACATTGCCGCTGCGATCGATAAAGGCAATGTCGATGGGATAGGCCATAAAGCAGGTGTGAACCGAGGAGCAGCGCGGAAACGCCATGACAAGCGGCAGTCCGCTGGCGGCAATCGGCCGCCGTCCCAGCATGCCGCGCAGACGCACGGTAAACGACTCCGCCACCACAAACTCGGCCGGCGTCCAGCCCAACCTGTTGAGCGCCCGCGCGTAGGCGATATAGGACGAGACCGCGGTCACATGACCACCCCCGGACGCCATGGATCGACCGTCACCGCGCGTTCATGCGAGAGCACGGCCGGCGCCCCCAGGGAAACGCCGGCGATGCTCAGCGAACTCGGCCACGGCTCGTAGTGCATGGTGCAGGTATAGGTCCTAAACGTGCCAGAAAGAGAGAGCAGGCCACCATCCGATGACGCCGTGCCCTGCTCGCTCGAGACCTCGACCTGTAGGTCATATCCCTCCATGGCATCCTGAATCTGAGCTTGAACGGTCGCGGAAGCGTCAATGGAACTCTCGTCACCCTCCCCGCCCGGCGCCACAGCGTGCGCCAGCACGATGTCGGGCACCACGCGGTCGAAGCGCGCGGCCGCGCCGGCAAAGATCATGACGTTGTACGCGATGAGAGCCAGCACGAGCAGGACAGGCGTGACCACAGCCATCTCGACCGTCGCCTGGGCACGCTCCTCGCGCAAGCCCGCGCGAATGCCCATTACGATCCACCGCCAAAAGCCCCCACCAGCGTGGCAACATCGACAGTGAGCGGGATGGAGCCGCCGCCGGGCAGCGGGATCTCCGCAAGCGTAAACACCGCGCCACTGATGGTGCGCTCGACGTGATACTCCAATGCCTCGCAAAGTGCCTTGGGGTCAGTCACGCCCAAGGGAATTTTTCGCAGGGTATCTTGAGTTTTGGAGATGCCTGCGATATCGGACCCCGGACTTTTGATGACATTGGCGGTATCGGTCAGCACCGGTTTTCGCAGACGCAAATCGCACGGTTCGAGCCCCAGCGCCGCCACGGAGGACGAGACGGTGTCACCGAGCCAGGACGCGATGGAGCCCAGCGCGCCGCTACTCCCTCCCAAGCCACCGATCAGCTCTCCCATAAGCTCGTCGGCCGCACCCTGGATGTCTCCGTACCCCACAAGTAGGCGGCCCCAAACATCCATAACGCCATCGAGCACGCCGGCAACGCCGCCCGAACGCTCCTCCAGTGTCGAGAAAAACCGCGAGAGAACGTTATTTTGTGCCGTCGCATCATCAGGTGCGAGCACTGCAGCAGAAATTGCACCACGATCGCCAAGCTCAACTGCCGTGTTAAACGAAGAGTTGAGCTCATCGGGGCTCGAGATGTCCCCCGAGACCGCAAAGGCGACCACGCCGTTGCGACCGGGCGGGGCGATGCGCGGGCGCTCGCCCGAAAGCTCTTTGATGGCGGTATCGAACGCATTGCCCGCACGGTCTGCTTCGCCCTCAGTTTGACGCTCGAGCTCAAGCTCCTTGTTGCGACAGTCGACGTAGTCCTCCAGAGCGTCTTTAAACTTGTCAAAGTGATACTCGAAGCCGTTTTCGATGGAGGTTGAAGGCGCCGCAACAGCACCAAGCGACGAAACGCCAAAATGGCATTTGCTGCATTTGTCCTGTCCATCGTAATCGGCAACCGAAGCAAATCCGCTCGGCGTCCCTTTCTTATAGTTAGGACAGGTCGTCCCGTAATGCAGATACGCCTTGCCATCGTTCACGCTCGTCGGCCACACCGCGTCGGTATAGAGTTCCGTCGCCCGAACCTCATCAGAGTTACGCGGCAGCAGCGGAATATAGGAGGAAACCCTGTCTCCGTTCTCGGTTATATATGCCCGATCGACCTCCGCGCTCGCATAGGTATAAAACGCCTTACGCGCCGCAGACTCTGCCTTCATCTCGACACTCGAGCCTTGGGGCTTCTCATTTGTCAGGCGCCGATGGTAGTAGGCCTTCGCACGATCGAGCGCCACTTGGGGCTCCCACGTAACGCTCGATGAGTAATGCGGATTTTGAACACCAGAGAGATCCGTTAGGCTTTTTGCGCGCTCCCACATACACGAACAGCTGCCGACCGAACCTTTATCCGATCCACCGCAATCCGCTAGCCAGGCGCGCTCTTTGGCCTTCGCCGTCTCCTCCGATGCTTTTTGTAGCTCCTCGGCCGCGCGCTCCAGATCTTCCGACGCATCTTTAATGGCATCGGTCGAGATTTCGGATCCTTCGAGCGCAACAAAATCCGACTCGGATGTCCTGGGCACGGCAAGCGCCGTACCGGTATAGGTCACGCCGTCGGTATCCTGCGCCGATACTGTCTGCATGGCGCGCGCGGCAACCAGGTACGGCAAGGCGGTCTCGATCTTTTGTAGGCCCTTTGCCGCGCTTTTGGCAAACTTGTTGCGTGTTTTAATGATCTGGGTCCCCGTATCGATGATATCGCTGCCGACAACCTCGGCACCCGGAATGAGAATGGCAACCAAGCCGGTGCCGATCGTGGCAAACCCCGCCAGGCCCAAACTCAAAATGCTCGCATCGACCACCGTGGCGGCTGTGTGATAGGACGACACCACGTTGGCGCCCGCCAGTGCACCGCTATCGGCCGCCACCTGGGTGTCTCCGGCGCGCGACATGCTCCATATCGCCGCGATCGACGAAAACAGCAGCGTAAGCACCGCCAGAATGACAACCGCAGAGGAGAGCGTGGTATAGGCACCGTCTTCGATAAACAAGTCGATACCGGCACGGCCCATAAAGCCGCCCCGCTTGCGGCGAGCGCCTGGTCGACGGCGGGCAGCAAACCCTTGCGTCACCCGCAGCAGGCAGCGCCTAATCCCATGCAGCAATCCATGAATCATAATCTCCCTCCAGCCATTCGGGACGCGATCGATACGAGACGTCGACCTTGAGCTCGACATAGCCGCCCTCACCCGCACTGCCCATGGCCTGCACAAATGCACCGATCACGGGCAGCGGCTTAACCTCTCCGGCAACAGACACGGACGAAACGCCGCCGGCACCGGCCCGCCCCAACTCGATATCCCACGACAGCGGCCCGCCGGCATGAAAAATCGAGACGTTGGGCACCGCGGCAAGTCTGCGGCGAGTGAACTCCTTAAGGTCATCGTCGTCCTCCACCGTCGTCGTGGTCATAAGCCGCGCGGTCTCGGCGGCGGCAGACTCCATGACCGCACGCGTATAGAGCAGGCATACCGGCTGCAACGCGAGCAAGATAAGCGTCAAAAACGTCGGCAGCAAAAAGGCGGCCTCGACCGTAGACTGTGCCCGATCCTCGCACGCGATATCAATACAGAGCGATGTCCTTGGCACCCGTCGCGGCATCGATAACCGACGATGGGGCGACGCCATGAGACGCCGCCCGCTCGACCAGGGCCGCCAAGCGCCCATCGGTGCCAGCGCGCCAAAGCCCCGCAATCGCCAGCACAATCGATAACAGTGCCACGGTGACGATGGCGTATTCGACGGTCGACTGAGCAGATTCCTCACGCAGGACATCATGCATTTCACGACCCCTCCTTTGACCCCGTTGTTTGCGGAACCAGACGCACGGCACGCAGGCGGCACGAAGCATCGCCGGCATCCGCGGCAACCGTCACCATGTCGACCCAGCCTCGCCCATCGCGCACGATGGCGCCCCATACGTTGCCCTTAATATCGAGATAGCCGCTCAGGGCGAGCTGGGCCGTAGGCACCTCGCGGTAGGCGCGCAGCAAGTCTGCTGCCGCCTCGGTCATCGGCCGGTCCTCGGACCATGCGAGCCGAACCGCAATCGCGTTGTCTGTAGACGGCTCCGTCGCGCTGGCGGCCCGCTCGTCGAGTGCCTGCAAAAAGGTCCGAACCGTGACGGCGGCATTCCGACCGCCCATATCCCCCGCGCCTTCCGCTTGTGACACCGCCGCCGAGCCCGATCCCAAATCGGCAGTAGCGCCTGGACGCTGCTGCCGCGCAACGCCCAGCCCCCAAAGCGTCGCCGCTATTGCCACGAGCAAACAGACGAGTATCAGCGGCGAACCAACAGGCCGCCTGCCTCCTACAGGCTGTTGATGCCGTCTTTGATCGCGTTCCATAGTTCTTCGACTTTGCTCTTAAACGCGACGATGGCGATAATCGCGATCACTACGAGCACGCCGACCAAGATGGCGTATTCGGTAGTGCCCTGCGCGCTCTCCTCCCGCAACAGCGCCTTGGCACGCTGGCGAGCGCGGATTGCCCGGCAAAAAGCCCAGCTCCAAGCCTTGCCCGCAATGTCGGTCATCGTGTTCATGTATTCCTCCCTACATCATCCCGCCTGCTCCCAGCAGCGGGCCCAATATGGACAGAAGCAACGCCGGCAAGATGAGCGTGCCGGTGGGAATTAGCAACTTGACCGGTGCGCGCTCGATCTCGCGCTCGACTGCGGCGCGATGGGCCGCACGGATCTCGCGACTTTGAGCAGCCAGCGTCTCGGCCAGCGGAGCGCCCAGGGCAAGCGCCTGCCCCACCGTGATGGCAAAGGTCTCGAGCGCCCTCACGTCCAAATCACGCGCGGCAGCCAACAGCTCGGCCTCGCGCGTCCCCACGCCCACCTGCCACGCCATGCAGGCTCGCTCAAGACGGACGGCCAGCACCGACCGACGATTGGCGCAGAAAATCTCGAGCGCCGCGTCAAACGAAAGGCCGGCAGAAAGCCCCAAGCGCACCACGTCGATCATCTCGGACACCTCACCGAGCGACACCTGTGCCGGGCCGCCCGCCCCAATCGCGCCCTTCATTCGCGCGGTCAGAGCATCAATCACCGAGCAGCTCGCAGCAATGACCAGTACCACCTCACGCTTGCACGCCTCTGCAATCTTGCGAGCATCCGCACGCTCCAAACCTGTCGCGGCAAATACACTCAGGGCACACAGACAGGCCGCGACCCCAACCAGGGCGCTCATAACTCCACCCGCATAATGCGCCGGATAACTACCAGGGCAACGACGTTGAGGGCAAGCCCCAGCACCACGGCGCCCGCACCAGCCGGCGTCGCAAGACCGCGGCGAAAGTCTGCCGAAAGCAAAGCCAGTACCGCGCACATGCCCGCCGGCATCGCCGCGACCATGTGTGCCGACATACGCGCCTGTGACGTCTTAACGTCCAGACGGCGTTTGAGCTCGATGCGCTCACCCACCATGCTCGACGCCTCGGACAGCAAGCCGGCAAGCGGAGCCCCGGTACGCTGCGACACTTTGAGCGCCAAGGTGACAAGCGAAAGGCCGGGGGCATCGATGCGAACGAGTAGGTCATCGAGTGCGTCGGTCGCCGAGACACCGCAATCGATTGCCGCCGCCACCCGCAAAAACTCGGTATGAACCGGCTCTTGCGCATGGGCGCCCACAAAGCGCATGCCCTGTGCCAGCGAATGCCCCGAGGCAAGCGACATGGATAACGCTGTGAATGCCTCGGGCATGGCCTCTTCTACATCATGCTGTTCGCGTCGGCGATCGAAGGTGTCACGCGCGGCGCCCACGCCAAACGGCGCCACCAGCCCCAAGAAAAAGCCGATGGGCGACAACGATGCAACGGCCAGCAAGACGCTGCAGATACCGCTCGAAAGCAGCAGAAATGCCAGACGAGCCGCGTTATCCTCAATAGCAAGCCCAAGGCGATCTGCGGGGATCAGCGACGCCCACGAGCGGGCAGTCTTTGTCAGCAGGTCGTTTTCCGTCAACTCACGGGGCAGCTTCTCCGCCATCGATTCGAGCGTCTGGCGCGCCAGCTCCGCCGGCGGCCTCCGCGGCACACGAGGCCCTGCCCCACACGCCGTCGCGACAGAAAGCCCCGCCAAACCCCCTACGACGAGGGGCATAGCGATCTCCATTCGTCCACCTCCTCTTGCGTGAGCGTTCCCGACCGCAAGCCCTCCGCAATAAACGGCGGCTCGCGATCGAGCGTCCAAGTGCGTTCGGCGGCATCGAACGTCACGTAGCGTTCGAGCTCAACACCGCCCGACGCGCCGCGGTGAACCCCCGAATATGAGGCCACAAACCGCCTGCCATCTGCATGACGCTCGGACATCACGATGCCGTCGAGCGCCATGGCGATCTGCTCTTCGATAAGCTCACTCGGCAAATCGATGCCGTAGCGCGCAAGCAGCGTCAGGCGAACCACGGTCTCCTGCTCGGTACCCGCATGGAGCGTGGTGAGCGAGCCGTCGTGGCCCGTGTTCA
>CABVAO010000035.1 GCA_902496335.1 uncultured Collinsella sp. | reverse complement strand
AACTTCAAGGGCGCGACCAGAAGGTCAGCGCCCTTTCGTTTCACGTCACCTTGTCTCAAATGCGACCCGCTTGCTGTCGTTACCAAAACACCGGCGTTGCCATTGTTGGCACTTGGGGACACTCCTTATGTCCAAGAGATTGGTGCAAGAGGGGTAGGTTGCCTTGCGTCGATCTAAATAAGTTGCGGTGAGATAGTTCTTGAATTGGCCTTTTTGGGGCTAAACAGGAACTTTCTCACCGCAACTGAGTTGAGGCGTTTTTTTGGCAGCTGGTTTACTTGCTTGCGAACAGCCAGACTAGGATGATCACTAGGATTGCGGCGACGATGCAGACGATGGCGCCGGTGAATTTGATGCGTGAGTCGCGGGTACGCTCGCGCACCGCGTCCTCGGTGGCCTCGAGCTGGGCGACTTCTCGCTCGGTCTCGGCGTGTTCGGCTTTGTCTCGGGCCAAGGACCCTGCAAGCGACTCAGTGATCTCTGGGTGGTCGTGTACCTCGGTCGCCTGTTCGATAATCGACTGCGCATGCGCGGCATCTGCTTGGGCGTTGGCGATGCTCTGCTCTTGGTCGCGGCGTGCCTTGTCCTCGGCAGCGATCTTCTCGCGCAGTTCGCGCTGGCGCGTCGCGGCGGCAGTCTTCGCCGTCTGCAGCTCGTCGCGCGCGGCATCAGCCTCAGTCGTCACGGCTTGGTGCGCGCGTTTGGCTTCGGCAATGGGGGCTTGAGCCTGCTCGACGGCCTGCTCGGCTGCGGCAAGCGAGTGCTCAAGGTCGGCGGTGATGCGCGGGACATCTTCTTCGGCTTTACGCAGGGCATCTGCCGTGTCGGAGATCTGCATCGAGAGCTCGCTGGTGCGCACCGTATAGTTGGCGGGATTTGCCGAGGGATTGCGTTGCAGCTCGGCATACTCATGACGCAGCGTCTCGAGCTGGGCGCGCGTGGCGTCGACGGTTTGTTGTGCGGCGGCAATGCCGGCGTCTCGCTCGGCCTTCACCTTGTCGCGGATGCGCTTGGAATCCTCAAGACGTCGAATGAGGCGGTTGCCGGTCTCGCGCGAGCTCGCCTCGCGGGCCTCCACGGCATCGAGCGCGGCCTTCAGCCGGAGCTCAGTCGCGTCATCCTCTGTCTTCATTTGTTCGAACTGACTCTTGAGCTCTGTCGCTTTGGCGGCGTGGGCATCACGGTCAATCTCGGCGGCCGCTGCAGTCTTTTGGGCCGTGGCAATCGCCTGGCGCTGGTCGGCGACGATCTGGTCGTAGCGGCCTGCGATATCCTGGCGCGTCTCGAGTTCCTCGGCCTGATCGGCAATGCGCTGCTCAAGTTCGGTCAGATGGGCGCGGGCATCGGCAAGTGCCTTTTTCGCGGCGTTCATCTCGCGCATGGCCGAGGCGCCCTGGGCGATAAAGGTGCCCACGGCGTTCGCGGTGTTCGAGACAGCGGTCCCCAGATCGCGACTCGCGGCGGGGGAGTGGGGGACGGTCGGGCGAGCGGTGCCGGCAGCGTCCGCATCGGCAGCCTGCGGCACGGCGATATTGCCGGTACCGCCCTCGATCACAGAAAAGCCTGCTGCGTGCGGATCGACCGCATCGGCGCCAATCGTGGGATGTTCGAGCTGCAGAAACGAGGGCATGGTACTGCCTTGGTCGGCAACCGGAGTCTCGCCGGGCACAAAGGTCGAGGCCGCCTCGGCGGCCTCCTCTTCTTCGGCATCAATATCGGCATCGGCCACGGCGTCTTTCATCGCTTTGACAGCATCCATCATGGAGTCCATGACGGCATCGAGCTCTTCTTCCGAAGAGATCTCGATGGGGCCCGCTGCTTGCGGGACGTCGTCCTGTACGGGGGCGTCGTCCTGAGCGGGCGCATCGTCGTTTTGCTCATCGGCGTTTTCTGCGGCAGGGGTTTCCGCCGTAGCGCTTTCGTCCAAGATGGGGTCGTCGATGTCGATACCATCGCAGGTTACAACGTCAGTATCTGCGATGACGTCTGCGGAATCATCAATATGCTGTTGAGTCTGGGGGTCCAGCTCGTCTGTCATAGGCATGTGCTCCTCATCGTTGTTCGTCACCCTATGATAAAGTCTCGCGCCGACATCCCGCGCGCCGCAGCAAAGTTTCAAAACGTGTTCGATGGCTCGTCGCGTTAACAAAAACTCGGCCGTTCTATTCAATTTTTACTTGACATTCCCTTCGCCGAAAGACGTTGCGCCGTTCGCCTGCCATGGGCTTTATTATTCACTTGAAGAAGCTAAAGTTGCATTTCAGCTTTTGGCGCGTGAAGTTGGATGCGCGCAGTTGGCGGGCGTGCCCGTCGCGATTTGAAAGGACTTTGTATGGGACTTTTCACTGGTAAGACCGTGATCGTCACCGGCGGCGGCAAGGCCACGCTTAAGGACGGTTCCGCTGGCTCTATCGGCTACGGCATCGATATCGCATTTGCCAAGGAGGGCGCAAACCTTGTCATCACCGGCCGCAACGTCGCCAAGCTCGAGGCCGCCAAGGAGTCTCTCGAGGCCGAGTACGGCGTTAAGGTTCTGCCCGTTCAGGCCGATGTTTCGGCCGGTCAGGACAACGAGGCCGTCGTCCAGAACGTCATCGACAAGGCCATTGAGGAGTTCGGCCGCATCGACGCCGTCGTCAACAATGCTCAAGCCAGCGCCTCGGGCGTGACCATCGCCGATCACACCATGGATCAGTTTAACCTGGCCATTTATTCCGGTCTGTATGCTACTTACCTGTACATGCAGAAGGCCTATCCGCACCTGAAGGAGACCAAGGGCTCCGTGGTCAACTTTGCCTCGGGCGCCGGCCTGTTTGGCAACTACGGCCAGTGCAGCTATGCTGCCGCCAAGGAGGGCATCCGCGGCCTGACCCGCGTTGCCGCCAACGAGTGGGGCAAGGACGGCATCAACGTCAACATCGTGTGCCCGCTTGCTTGGACCGCTGCGCTCGAGAACTTCCAGGATGCTTATCCCGAGGCGTTCAAGGCCAACGTCCACATGCCGCCGGCGGGCCACTACGGCGACGTCGAGAAGGAAATTGGCCGCGTGGTCGTTCAGCTCTGCGGTCCCGACTTTAAGTACATGAATGGCGAGACCGTCACCCTCGAGGGTGGTATGGGCCAGCGGCCGTAGGGGTTACGCGGTTTTTCCAAACCGCGTAACGGCTCGACGCTGCGCGGTCACCAGGGCGACAACTTGTCATTCAAAGAGGGCGGCATGACCAGAAGGTCTATGCCGCCCTCTTTTCATGCCAATTTGTTCGCCCTGGCGACCGCTCGCTGACGTCGCCAGAGCATCGGCGTTGCCTTGGCTGTTGGAGATGATCTCGTAGTCGTTGGGGACGTTCTTAAATGACTAGTCATAAGGGACACTCTTGCCGGCACTTGGGGACAGTCCCTAAGTGCCGGCAGATTGGGACACTTCTTTGCAAGATGGCGCTGAAGATTGTCCCCGACGACTAGTCGTTTAATGCACCAGTTTCTGTCGAGTCGGTGCTTCTCGCGGGTTGCCCGTATAATGGTTTGCGTATGAACCGCAACCAAGGAGTTCCAGTTTATGGACCAGAGCCTTTTTAAATTCGACCTGATCGCAGAGGACCCGACGACGCATGCGCGCGCCGGCGTGCTGCACACCCCGCACGGCGACATCGAGACGCCAATCTTTATGCCCGTGGGCACCAAGGCAAACGTCAAGGGCATTCCTACCGAGACTGTCAAGCAGCTCGGCGCCCAGATCGTGCTTGCCAACACCTACCACCTGTCCATGCGTCCCGGCGAGGACACCATCGCCGAGCTGGGCGGCCTGCACAAGTTTATGAACTGGCACGGCCCTATCCTCACCGACTCGGGCGGTTTCCAGGTCTTCAGCCACAACGATGCCGTCAAGCTCACTGACGAGGGCGTGCGCTTTATCGTCAACGATTACGACGGCCGCCATGTGTTCTGGACGCCCGAGGACAACATGGAAATCGCCATGAAGCTCGGCTCCGACATCTGCATGCAGCTCGACCAGTGCCCGGGCTATCCCGCCACGCGCGCTTACGTTGAGCGCGCCGTGGAGCTGTCGAGCATGTGGGCCGAGCGCTGTTATAAGGCGCATACCCGCGATGACCAGGCGCTCTTTGGCATCGTTCAGGGCGGCATGCACCTGGACCTGCGCCTGCGCTCGCTGCGTCATCTGGAGGAGTGCGGCGACTTCCCCGGTTACGGCATTGGCGGCTACTCGGTGGGCGAGGACCACGAGACCATGTTCGAGACTCTGGCACCGCTCGTAAGCGAGTACATGCCCAAGCACAAGCCGCGCTACCTGATGGGCGTCGGCAACCCCACCACCCTCGTGCGCGGTGTGGGTGTGGGCATCGACATGTTCGACTGCGTGCTGCCGACGCGCACCGGCCGCATGGGCACGGCGTTCTCCAGCGAGGGTCGCCTCAACTTCCGCAACGCGCGTTTTGCGCACGACGATGGTCCCATCGATCCCACCTGCACCTGTCCGGTGTGCACGGGCGGTTACAGCCGCGCGCTCATCCGTCACATGGTCACGCAGAAGGAGATGCTCGGCGGCATTTTGCTGTCGATGCACAACATCTACTACCTGCTCAACCTTATGCAGCGTGCTCGCCAGGCCATTATCGAGGGCCGTTACGGTGCGTTTGTGAGCGACTGGATGAATAGCCCTGCCGCGGTGGATTACTAAGGGCGACAGACACGCTTGCAGAGCGTGGGCAATGGCAAAGGCTGAGCGGCAACCGCTCGTCACATTTGCTGACACCGGCTGCGCGACCGCTGACCGATAGCTTGCAAGCACTTGATGCATCGTGGGTACCATACCGAATAGTTGATGTTCGGGCGGGTGTTTGGCGCATGGCGTCGACCCCGCCCGCTTTTCTTTTTCTCGATAGGAGTACCCATGATTAAGAATGAGAACGTCGAGGGCGAGCCTGCCTACGACGAGACGTACCGCCGCGGCCCCGTGGTCATGCGCGGCCCCATGATTCCTAAGGACAACACCTACGCCAACCTGCTGGCGCCCGAAGATTCAACCGACTGGTTGCATGCCGATCCGTGGCGCGTCCTTCGTATTCAGGCAGAATTCGTCGATGGCTTTGGCGCGCTTGCCGAGCTCGGGCCCGCGGTGACCATCTTCGGCAGTGCCCGCACGCCCAAGACCGATCCGCTCTACAAGGCGGCGCGCACGGTCGGCCGCAAGATCGCGCAGCGCGGCGTGGCGGTTATCACCGGCGGCGGCCCCGGCATTATGGAGGCGGCCAACAGGGGGGCGGCGAGTGTCAACGGCAAGTCAGTTGGCCTGGGCATTGAATTGCCGCACGAGCAGGGGCTCAACAAATATGTGAACCTCGGTATGGACTTCCGCTACTTCTTTGTGCGCAAAACCATGTTCGTTAAGTACAGCTCGGGCGCCATCGTATTTCCCGGCGGCTTTGGCACGCTCGACGAGATGTTCGAGGTTCTCACGCTGGTGCAGACGCACAAGGTCAAGCGCATGCCGCTCGTGCTGGTGGGCAGCGAGTACTGGCAGGGCCTGTTCGACTGGCTCAACGGCCCGGTGATGAGCGCCGGTATGATCAGCCCGCTCGATCCCGAGCTCGTGCACATCACCGACGACCTCAACGAGGCCGTCGACATTGCCCTGAGCGGGCTGATGTAGATCAATCGTGCTCACGCGACATGAATACGCATGGCAATCTGATGTTATCTAACATCAGATTGCCATTTATATTGGGTATACTGGTGTAAAAGACGAGGGCGAGGAGGTCGCGTATGTCTACTGCAACGGTTAAGCCTACGACGGTTCGCATCGAAGAGGGGCTCAAGGAACAGGCGACTGAGTTCTTGGATTCGGTCGGCCTCAGCCTCAATTCCTATCTCAATCTTGCCGTTCGGCAGCTGGTAAATCAACGAAAGATTCCTTTTGAGATTGTAGGAAGGGCGGAGGTGCCCAACGAGGCGACGAGGCGTGCCATGGTGATCGCCGAGGCTCATGAGTTGGGGATTTTGCCGGACGATAGCCCGTCATTCAATAACGCTGATGAGCTTATGTCATTCCTCGATGAGGAATAGCGATGTTCGAGATTAAAGTCGAGGCTCAATTTAAGGTGGACTACAAACGAACGATGCGCATGCATCCGCAGCTAAAAAGTGAGTTTAAAGCGGCGGTTGCAGAGCTTGTGGCTCATGGGTCACTTCCGGCGGAGTATGGCGCCCACGAGCTCTCAAACCCGGGCGGAAACTACAACGGCCACATCGATTTCCACCTATCCGATGGCTTGGTCGATGTGGTCGTTCTTTATCTTCCCCATAAGACTAACCCAGTGATTAGGCTGGTGAGAATGGGCACTCATCAGGAGCTGTTTCAGGGTCCGCTGGGCTGATCGCCGATTTCCAAGTTGCGGTGGAATAGGGATTGATTTGCGGCTGATAAGCCAAAAACAGTCCCTATTCCACCGCAACTGATGTGGGCGTCCCTAGTGAGTTGGCTGGTAGCGGGGGCAGTAGCTGATGGCGATGGCATCGACGCCTACATGGGTGGCGATGGTGCAGCCGATGGGGCCGGTGCCGGCGTCTACATAGTCTTGGCCTGCGAGTGCTTGGCTGACGAGCTCCTGCTCCTCGGCGGCGCCGGTCGTGAGTACGCGCACGCTTGAGCCTGGGTGCTTGTCCAAAAACGCGAGGCAATCTGCCATGGTGTTGGCGACGATGCGCTTGGCGCCGCGGCCCTTTTTGATGGCCTTGATCTCGCCCGATTTCCACTCCGGCGAAACGGCCAGGCGAATGTTGAGCATCTGCGTGAGCTGGCCGGCGAGCTTGGGCGCGCGGCCGTTCTTAACGAGGTTCTCGAGCGTGCGGGGAATCAGCAACAGATGGGCGTCGGGCAGCGTCGCGCGGATCTGCGCCTCGGTCTCGTCCAGGCTGCGGCCGTCCTCGCGCATGGCCAGCGCGTACTCCACCAGCAGGCCCTCGGCACCCGAGCCGGTGCGCGAGTCGATGCAGCGCACGTCGAGTTCGTGCGTTTCGGCCGTCAGGCTGGCGTTGGCATAGCAGGCGGACCACTCGCTGCACAGTGAGATAAAGATGGCGCTATCATGGCCGTCGGCGAGCACGCGGTCAAAGAGTGCCTTGAACTCGCCGGCGCTCGGCTGCGAGGTGTGCGGCAGTTGCTCGGAGCCGGCCATGCGCGCGACGTACTCCTGGGCGGTAATCTGTACCTGGTCGAGCAGGTCCTCGCCCTCGATAATCACATGCAGCGGAATGACGTAAATGCCGAGCTCTTGAGCGCGGGCGGGGGAGATGTCCGACGTGGAGTCGGTTATGATGGCAAAAGACATAATTGCACCTTTCGTTGGGGCGCTTTCGCGCCGCCTTCTGAGAGCAAAGTGCGACAAGTATAGTGGAGTTGCTCTACATTGCTAGGTTCAATTGTTGAATAGTCAACAGTTTGAAGTGTCGGTGTGGAAATCATCAACTGGGGAAGAGGAGTGCCGATGGCGGCATTACAGCTATGCGAGCGGCCGGTTGTGCTGTTCGATTTTGACGGCACGGTGGCCGATACGGGCCGGGCGGTGATGACCTCGACGCGCAAGACGTTGGCCGCGCGCGGGTTTTCGGAGGCGCAGATGGGTGACCTGCGCCGCATGATCGGGCCGCCCCTGTGGAAGAGCTTTCACGACTTTTATGGCTTCTCGCGCGAGGAGTCGCTTGTGGTGGCCGACGAGTACCGTGCCTTTTTTGATGAACTGGGACCGGAGGAGTATCCCGTGTTTGACGGGATCCCCGAGCTGCTGGATGGGTTGGTCGCCCAAGGCAAGCGTATGGCCGTGGCGACGTCACGCATGGAGGCAAAGTGTATCGACATGGTGGGAGAGCTGGGACTTTCTCAGTTTGAGGCGGTGGTTGGCATGAATCCGCCGCAGGGGCGCGAGACCAAGGCCGATTCGGTCCGCGATGCCCTGGCAGAGCTCGGTGCGACGGCGGGCGATGCCGTGATGATCGGCGATCGCTTTAACGACGTCGAGGGCGCGCACGCGATGAGCGTGCCGTGCATTGGTATCTATTCGGGCGCGGCGGCGTCGGGCGAGCACGAGGCGGCGGGTGCCGATGCAGTGGTGCACTCGGTGGCCGAGCTTGCTAAACTTTTCGCTATCTAATAGACGTAATGTGAGGGGCGGGCGTACCCGTCACTCATTGGTGAGGAGGTCGTCCATGAATCAGGTGGAGCAGAGCGTTATCGAGTATGTCGACGAGGTCTGGGAAGATGT
The DNA here is from genome assembly GCA_902496335.1 of uncultured Collinsella sp. Taxonomy (GTDB): domain Bacteria; phylum Actinomycetota; class Coriobacteriia; order Coriobacteriales; family Coriobacteriaceae; genus Collinsella. Next base: position 9,636 of record CABVAO010000035.1, on the reverse strand, counting down.
CGTCGCCGATATCGAACAACTGGTGAGCTATCCGTCCGTGGCCGTTGCTGCCAATGCAGAGCCCGGTGCGCCGTTTGGCCGACCGGTCCGTGATGCGCTCGATTGCGCGCTCGGCATTGCGCAAAAGCTCGGCTACCAGACGGGCGACGACGAGGGCTATGTGGGCATTGCCGATATCCCGGGTCGCGGCGACAAGCAGCTCGCGACCATCTGCCACGTGGACGTGGTGCCCGCCGGCCCCGGCTGGAACACCGATCCGTTCGCGATGGAGCGTCGCGAGGGCTGGCTGCTCGGCCGTGGCGTGATTGATGACAAGGGTCCGGCGGTGCTGTCGCTCTACGCCGGTGCCTACCTGCTCAAGCACGGCATTGTGCCGCGCTATACCTTCCGCGCGCTGCTGGGCTGCGATGAGGAAGTGGGCATGTCCGACGTTCACCATTATCTGGAGAACCACGCAGACCCCGACTTTTTGTTTACGCCCGATGCCGAGTTCCCGGTCTGCAATGCCGAGAAGGGCCAGTTTGGGGCGACGTTTGTGAGCCCCAAGATCGACGGCGGGCGCATTGTGTCCTGGAGCGGTGCCGAGGCGAGCAACGCCATTCCGTCGCAGTCCATCTGCGAGCTCGCGATTGCCGCTGATGAGCTGCCGGCGCCGGTCGAGAACGCCGACCGCTTGGAGATTACGGCGCTCGATAACGGGCACGCGCAGATTTTTGCCCATGGCATTGGCGGTCATGCCTCGATGCCCGAGGGAACGATTAACGCCGTCGGCCTGATCGTGGCGTATCTGCGCGAGGCCGAGGACGCGTTTGGTGCACGCGACGAACGCCTGCTGACGCCTGCCGAGCACGAGTTCGTCAAGTTCCTGGCCTTTGTGCATGCGGATGCCTATGGCCGCGGCCTGGGTATCGATGCGACGAGTCCGGCGTTTGGCCCGCTTACCTGCAACGCTGGCGTCATCCGCGTGGCGGATGGCCATATTGAGCAGGTCATCGACGTGCGCTTCCCCGACAGCACGAGTGCCGATACCATCCGCGAGCAGCTCGACCCGCTCGTGGGCCGTTTTGGCGTGACGTGTCAGCTGGGTCGCGCTAAGGTGCCGTTCTCGGTGTCTGCCGACGATCCGGCCGTGAAGGCGCTTATTGATACCTATAACGAGTTTACGGGCAAGCATGCTGAGCCCTTTGCTATGGGCGGCGGCACGTACGCGCGCAACTTTGCCCGCGCCGTATCGTTTGGCCCCGAGGAGACCGGCCTGGAGCTGCCCGCATGGGGCGGCCAGATGCACGGCCCCAACGAGTGCGCCAACGAGGAACAGCTTAAACAGGCGCTCAAGATTTATATCGTGGCGATCCTGCGCCTCAACGAACTTGAGCTGTAGGGCTTCCCCAGGCACCCGACCTTGCCCCTCAAACCGTCGCTTGCGTACCAAAGTACGCGGCGCTCCTCTTTCGGGGCAATCTCGGGCACCTGGGAAACCCCTATATCCTGCTTGGATACAAACTTGCATTACGAGCCCGGTGCTTCGGCCCGGGCTTTTTCTGTTGCGGTGGGGTAGTCATTGGGGACGTTCCTTTGGTGTAAAAGGTGCGCCATGTTCGGCGCTGGATTGTTATCCGTTTGTAAAGGCTGGGCAGAGCTTGCGGTAAGGGTCTATCAATAGCCCGTAAGAAACCGCAGATAAGGCGGTCGTCGCCCGATCGGGGCCGTATCTTTCCAAACAGCAAAGCGGGCGGGGTGCCCGCGAGTCGCATGTATGAAAGGAAGATCATGCTCGATCAGGCTTATTCTCGTCGTCAGTTCCTCGGCCTCGCTGGTGGTCTTGCCAGCATCGTCGGTCTCGGTCTCGTTGGTTGCGGCGGCTCCGGCGCATCCGACGCCGCCGACAAGGGTAGCGCCGCTGCTGCCGAGTCCGTCTCCGGCGAGGTGACCTACGACGGCGCCTCCTCGTTCCAGGCTCTCGTCGAGGCCGCTGCCGAGAAGTTCATGGATGCCAACCCGGACGTCTCCGTCTCCGGCTCGGGTAACGGTTCGGGCAAGGGCCTGACCGCTGTTGCCGCCGGCACCGTCACCATCGGCAACTCCGACGTCTTCGCCGAGACCAAGCTCGAGGCCGACCAGGTCAAGAACCTCGTCGACCACGAGGTTGCCGTCGTGGGCATGGGTCCCGTCGTCTCCAAGAACGTGACGGTCGACGACCTGTCCCTCGAGCAGCTCAAGGGCATCTTCTCTGGCCAGATCACCAACTGGAAGGAGGTCGGCGGCGACGACGCCACCATCGTCGTCCTCAACCGCAAGGCCGGCTCCGGCACCCGCGCCACCTTCGAGGCCGCCGTCTTTGGCGACGAGGCCGTCGACTTTAAGGGCGACGCCGAGCTCGACAAGTCCGGCGACGTCCAGACTCAGATGGGCAGCACCGATAACGCCATCTCCTACCTCGACTTCTCGCACTTCGATGACTCCAAGTTCAACGCCATCAAGGTCGAGGGCGTCGAGCCCAAGAGCAAGAATGTCACTGATGACTCCTTCAAGATCTGGGCTACCGAGCACATGTACTGCTCCAAGGACGCCGACGAGGCCACCAAGGCCTTCCTGGAGTTCATGCTTTCCGACGACGTCCAGGGCAAGCTCGTCGAGGAGCAGGGCTTCATCCCCGTCTCTGCCATGAAGGTCGTCAAGGACGCCAGCGGCAAGGTCTCTGCTAAATAAGTAATCGCCCCGGAAAGGTTTGCAATGGCAAAACAGCTGCCAAAGCGCGACCTTGAGAACGTGGGCCTGGGCGTCACGGGCGCGTGCGTAGCGCTCGTGACGCTTGTCGTTGCCGCGCTCATCTTTATGGTCGCCCAAAAGGGCCTCTCGGCTTTTGTCAAGGACGGCGTCTCGGTCGTCGAGTTTTTCACCGGCACCAAGTGGGACCTGGCCAACACAGCCGAAAACGGCCTGCCCTATACCGGCGCCCTGCCCCTGATCGTCACCTCGTTTGCGGTCATGGTGCTCTCCACGCTTATCGCGCTGCCCATCGCCATCGGCTCTGCCATCTTTGCGGTCGAGATTAGCCCTAAGTTTGGCTCTAAGATCTTTCAGCCGCTCATTGAGCTTTTGACCGGCATCCCCTCGGTCGTCTTTGGCCTGATCGGTTTTCACGTGGTCGTCGGTCTTATGAAGAGCGTTTTCCATGTGAGCACGGGCCTGGGCATCTTGCCCGGCGCCATCGTGCTGGCGGTCATGATTCTGCCGACGATGACCACGCTTTCGGTCGATGGCCTGCGCGCCGTGCCCGACGGCTACCGCCAGGGCTCGCTCGCGCTGGGCTACACCCGCTGGCAGACCATCTGGCACGTGGTGCTCAAGTCCGCCATGCCGTCGCTCATGACCGCGGTTATCTTGGGCATGACCCGCGCCTTTGGCGAGACGCTCGCCGTGCGCATGGTCATCGGCGGCATCGAGGCCATGCCGACGTCGCTGCTGTCGCCGGCTTCGACCATCACCACCACGCTCACCACGTCCATGGCAGTCTATGCCGAGGGCTCGGCCCAAGACGATGTTCTGTGGGCGCTCGGCCTGCTGCTGATGGGCATGAGTCTCATCTTCATCCTGATCATCCACCTTATCGGCCGCAAGGGGGCGAAGGCTCGTGGCTAGCACGCGTATCCACATCGACGAGACGAGGCTCGGGCGTGTCCAAAAGCAGGACCGCTTCGCCACGGGCGTGTTGACGGCGATCGTCGCCATCGTCATGCTCATCGTCGTCTCCATGGTGGCCTATATCCTGTTCGAGGGCATCTCGACGCTGTTCCAGCCGGGCTTTCTCACGGAGCCGTCGCGCGCCAACGGAACGCAGGGCGGCGTGCTCTACCAGCTGTTCGACTCGTTCTACCTGCTGCTGATCACCCTGATCATCTCGGTGCCCATCAGCCTGGGCGGAGCGGTCTTTTTGGTTGAGTACGCGCCGGACGGACCCATCCGCGACATCGCCTCCACCGCCATCGAGACGTTGTCCTCGCTGCCTTCCATCGTCGTCGGCATGTTCGGTTTTCTGGTGTTCTCGGTGCAGCTGGGCTGGAAGTACTCCATCATCTCCGGCGCCGTCGCGCTCACCATGTTCAACATCCCCATCCTGGTGCGCGTGATCCAGCAGGCGCTCGAGGACGTGCCGCAGGCCCAGCGCGATGCGTGCCTGGCCATGGGCCTCACTCGCTGGGAGGCCACGCTGCACATCCTGATCCCCGAGGCCATGCCTGCCATCGTGACGGGCATCGTGCTTTCGGCCGGTCGCGTGTTTGGCGAGGCCGCAGCACTGCTTTTTACCTCGGGTATGAGCTCGCCGGTTCGCCTGAACTTCTTGAGCTTTAACCTGTCGAGCCCCACCTGCGCTTGGAACGTGTTCCGTCCCGGCGAGTCGCTCGCCGTGCACATCTACAAGATCTATGGCGAGGGCAGCCCCGAGGCCCAGCAGATCGTCTGGGGCACCGCTGCACTGCTGATGATTTGCGTGCTGCTGTTTAACGTAATCGCCCGCATTGTGGGCAAGCAACTGGCAAGGAAGATGACGGCCGAATGAGCGAGATGAAAGCAACGCCCGCAACCGAAGCGGCATCGTCCGAGACCCAGGACTTCCTGTCGAGCGTGGGGGAGAGCGAGAGGCGCGTGCGCGTAAGCGGCAAGGCCGTGAGCGACGAGGTCGTGCTCTCCACCAAGGACGTCAACGTGTACTATGGCGACCACCATGCGCTACACGACACGTCGCTCGACTTTCACAAGGGTGAGATCACGGCGCTCATTGGGCCTTCGGGCTGCGGTAAGTCGACCTTCTTGCGCAGTCTCAACCTTATGAATCGCGAGATTCGCGGCTGCCGCGTGGAGGGCGAGATTAACTACCGCGGACGCAATGTGAACACCAGGACCGAGAACACGTACGAGCTGCGTCGCTCCATTGGCATGGTGTTCCAGCAGCCCAACCCTTTCCGCAAGTCCATTCGCGACAACATCACGTTTGCGCCCAAGCGTCACGGCATTACCGACCGTGACGAGCTTGATCGTATGGTCGAGGAGAGCCTGCGCGGTGCAGCGCTGTGGGACGAGGTCAAGGACAAGCTCGACAAGAGCGCCTACGCGCTTTCGGGCGGTCAGCAGCAGCGCCTGTGCATCGCGCGCACGCTGGCGCTCAACCCCGATGTGATCCTGTTTGACGAACCCTGCTCGGCGCTCGACCCCATCTCGACGCTGGCGATCGAGGACCTCATGTCGTCGATTGTGGCCGACCGCGCCATCGTCATCGTGACGCACAACATGGAGCAGGCGTCGCGTGTGTCCAACCGCACGGCGTTCTTCTACATGGGCGATATGGTCGAGTACGACGAGACCGACGAGATTTTCCAACGGCCCAAGGATAAGCGGCTGAATGATTACCTCACCGGCATGTTCTCCTAGTCCGGGACATGCTTGAGGCCCGCGGCGGCCACGGTTGCCACGGGACTGATTGGAGAGGCGGGTCATCTCTTGCGGGAGATGGCCCGCCTTTTTGTGTCGTGTGCGCCCCGCCTTTTCGCTGCTATCATGGACAACGTTGAATTTCTACGAAGGAGCAGGGCATATGGCGATTCTTTTGGGGTGCGATTCCGTCAGCCTAGAGTTTCCCACCAAGCATATTTTCGATAGCGTTACGCTCGGCGTGGGCGAGGGCGACCGCATTGGTATTGTCGGTAAAAACGGCGACGGTAAGTCGACGCTGCTGAGCGTGCTCGCCGGCACGTTGGAGCCCGACGACGGCCGCGTGACGCACCGTCGCGGCACCACGATCGGTCTACTCGGCCAAAAGGACCAGCTGGTCGATACCGACACCGTGCATCATGCCGTTGTGGGTGACGTCCCCGAGTACGAGTGGGCGTCGAGCCCCCGCACGCGCCAGATTCTGGCCGGCCTTATTAGCGATGTGCCCTGGGAGGGCACGGTGGGCGAGCTTTCGGGCGGCCAGCGCCGTCGCGTGGACCTCGCGCGCCTGCTGATCGGCGACTACGACGTGCTCATGCTCGACGAGCCCACCAATCACCTGGACATGCGCACCATCAACTGGCTCGCGCGTCACTTAAAGGCCCGCTGGCAGCGCGGCCAGGGCGCGATGCTCGTGGTCACGCACGACCGCTGGTTCTTGGACGAGGTCTGCACCAGTATGTGGGAGGTCCACGACGGCCAGGTCGATCCCTTCGAGGGCGGCTACTCCGCATATATCCTGCAGCGCGTGGAGCGCGACCGCATGGCCGCGGTTACCGAGGAGCGCCGTCGCAACATGGCGCGCAAGGAGCTCGCGTGGCTGAGCCGCGGCGCCCAGGCGCGTTCCACTAAGCCCAAGTTTCGCGTTGATGCCGCTCGCGAGCTGATTGCCGACGTGCCGCCCGTGCGTGACGAGCTGGAGCTCAAGCGCCTCGCCGTGAGCCGCCTAGGCAAGCAGGTTATCGATGTGGTCGACGTGGACGCCGGCTATGCGGATGCCGATGGCGCGCCCAAGCAGGTACTCTCCGACGTGACCTGGCTCATTGGTGCGGGCGACCGCTATGGTCTTTTGGGCGAGAATGGCGCTGGCAAGTCGACGCTGCTTGATGTGATCCAGGGCAAAATTGCGCCCACGCGCGGCCGCGTGAAGATTGGCCAGACAGTGCGCTTTGGCGTGCTGTCGCAGCAGCTCGAGGAGCTCGAACCCTACATGGGCGACACGATCCGAGAGGTGCTCAGCAACTATAAGAAGTACTACGTCATCGACGGCAAGGAGACTTCGCCCGAGAAGCTCTGCGAGCGTCTGGGCTTTACGACGCAGCAGCTCTGGAGTCGCATCGGCGATCTTTCGGGCGGCCAGCGCCGTCGCCTGTCGCTGCTACTGACAATCCTGGACGAGCCCAACGTGCTCATCCTGGACGAGCCCGGCAACGACCTGGATACCGACATGCTGGCGATTGTCGAGGATCTGCTCGACGGCTGGCCCGGCACGCTGATCCTGGTGACGCACGACCGCTTTTTGATGGAGCGCGTGACCGACCAGCAGTGGGCGCTGCTCGACGGCCACCTGACGCATATGCCCGGTGGCGTGGACCAGTACCTGCGCCTGTGCAACGCCACCGCCGAGGGCGAGCCCGTGGGCGCGCCGAGCGCCAAGACCGGCACGTTTGACACCGGTGCCGCGGCAGCTGCGGCCGAAAAGCCCAAGTCGAGCGGTCAGCCCAACGGCCTGTCCAACGCCGAGCGCCAGAAGCTCCGCCGCGAGGTGAGTTCGCTCGAGCGCAAGATGGAGACGCAGCGCGCCCGCGTTGAGGAGGCCGAGGCAGCAATGGCCCAAGTCGATCCCACCAACTACACGGCGCTCGGCGAGCAGCAGGCAAAGATCGACGAGGCTCACGCCGCCATGGACGAGCTGGAGATGGCGTGGCTCGAGGCGAGCGAAAAGCTCGAGGGCGAGGAGTAGACGAGGATGATCAAAGCCGCGTTTTTCGATATCGACGGCACGCTGCTGAGCTTTAAGACCCACCGGATTCCGGCGTCGGCGCAGCAGGTGCTCGACAGCTTTCACGAGCAGGGGATCGCATGCGTGATCGCCACGGGCCGTCCGACCTACCAGATGCCGGACTGGCTGTTCGACCTGGGCTGGGATGCGTACATTACGCTTTCGGGCCAGCACTGCTTTGATTCCGAGGGGGTTTACCGCAGCTGCCCGATCGATCCGGACGACGTCGCGGTGATCGTGGACCAGGTGGCACAGGGGCGCTACGACTCGCTGTGCATGCAGGGCGAGAACTCGTTTGTGAACCGCCTGTCCGAGCGCGTGGTGACGGCCGGCAGCAACGCGGGAATCGTCTACCACGAGGAGCCGTTTGAGCACGCCTTTGACGCACCGGTCTACCAGTTTTGCGCCTTTGTGGACCCGGCCGACGAATATATCGTGACCGACGCCGTGTCGCATTCGCTCACTACGCGCTGGTGCGACCTGTTCTGCGACATTATTCCCGCTAACGGCGGCAAGGACCTGGGCGTGGCGGCGACGCTGGAGCGGCTGGGTATCGACGCGAGCGAGGCGATCGCCTTTGGCGACGGCGAGAACGACCTGTCGATGTTCTCGGCCGTGGGCACAAGCGTGGCCATGGGCAACGCGCAGGATACGGTGAAGGCCGCAGCGACCTACGTTACGACCGCCGTAGACGACGACGGCATCTACAACGCCGCGAAGCACTTTGGATTGATGTAACTGCGGGCCGGCACCTGGCACCTGGGGACACTCCTTGCGGGGCGTCCCCATTTTGTTTTCGTCCCGCACGTTTTGTGAAACACGGCTAACTTTTAGGCAAAGTAGTAAGACATGGGCAACTTTTGCGGTAAAGTAATTCAAGCAAAAGTATCCAAAGGCTAACTAGAAGCCATCGCGAAAGGCGGCCCATGGCCCTGCGTGAATCTGGAGAAGACTATCTCGAATCTATTTATGTGCTCTCGGAGCGCCAGGGCATCGTTCGATCGATTGACGTCGCCGAATACCTGGGCGTTACCAAGGCAAGCGTCTCTAAAGCCATGGCGGCCTTGGAGAGCAGCGGCTACGTGGAGATGGGCAAACGCGACGTACATCTGACGGAACGCGGTCTTGAGGTTGCCCGTCAAATGTGGGAGCGCCATTGCTTTTTTGTAGGGCTGCTAGAGGACGCAGGCGTAGCGCCCAAGGTTGCTTCGCAAGAGGGCTGCCACATGGAGCATTGCCTGAGCGAGGAAAGCTTTGAGAAGCTGAGATCGATGCTGAGGCGGGATGGTGCTTCGGCGCCAACAATGACCGACTAGCACTCCCACAGCGGCGCGCCTCCCGCGTCGAAGGCGCGGGACAGCGACCGGGACCAGTAGCCCCACCAACTAAGTCCAACTCAGACAAGGAACCCTGCCAGCAAGCGATGCCCAAGAACCACCAGCAACGTCACCACAGGCCGGGGCCGGGCTTGGTTTTGAAAACATTCCGCACTGATATTTTCTGTATTGAAGACGTCGATGATGCACCCGTATACCATTGACGTCGGCACCATCAGATGCGGACCGCGCGGTGACCCCACATTCCGCTGGCGCCCATGGGGCTGCCCTCGTTTCCTGACATGTCCCGCGCGGGCCGCGGCGAGCCGAGACCGCCGCATGACCTAATAGGAGCATGGAGCGATACCGCGGACCCGAACAACCGCATTCTATCGCGCCCCGTCAGTGTGCCGTCTGCCCGGTCCAGGCGAGCACGGAAAGAACGGAGCGAGACATGCAAAACGAATCGATACCCGACGCCCGCGGGCCGGTCTTCTGCGGGGTCGACACCCACGCCGACTCGCACTGGCTGTGCGTCCTGGACTGGAGGGGCCGCAAGGTCCTGTCCCGCCAGTTCCCCGCCGACGCGGCGGGATACGAGGCGCTCGCCGGGGCGATCGCGGCGGCCGGGGAGCCGGCCTGCGTCGCGATGGAGGGGACGTCGTCCTACGGGGCGGGCCTCACCAGGCACCTCGCGTCGCTGGGGATGCCCGTGCGCGAGGCGCTCTCCCCGGCGAGGACGCAGAGGAGGCGCCCGGGGCAGGGGAAGTGCGTGGATTGGCTACACTGATGTGGACAGTTCCGGGAGGGGCGCGAGAGACGGGAGGG
>CABVAO010000034.1 GCA_902496335.1 uncultured Collinsella sp. | reverse complement strand
ATATAGGCACACAAGGTCAAAGGCGGCACCATGATCCTCCTGGTCGACAAGATCGAAAAAAGCTTCGGCGCGCGCGTCCTCTTTAGCGGCGCGTCCTTCCAGATCAACCCCGGCGAGCGCTTCGCGCTCGTGGGCCCCAACGGCGCCGGCAAAACCACCATGCTCAAGATCATCATGGGCATCGACAGCCCCGACGCAGGCCAGGTCCAGTACGCCAAGGACTGCCAGGTAGGCTATCTAGAGCAGGAAACCAACCTGGAGCACAAAGACACCACCATCCTTGCCGAGGTCATGGCCGCGGCCAAGGAGATTCGACGCATGGGCGAGCGCGCCAACGAGCTGCAGGCCCAAATCACCGAGCTCTCCGAACAGGGCAAGGACGTCGACGCACTCCTCAACGAGTACGGCCAGGTCCAGGACCGCTTTGAGCACCTGGGCGGCTACGAGCTCGAGAGCAACGCCCGCAAAATCCTGTCCGGCCTGGGCTTTAAGGTCACCGACTTTGAGCGCCCGTGCTCCGAGTTCTCGGGCGGCTGGCAGATGCGCATCGCGCTGGCCAAACTCTTCCTGCGCCACCCCGACCTGCTGCTTCTAGACGAGCCCACCAACCACCTGGACCTCGAAAGCGTCCAATGGCTGCGCGGCTTTATCGCTAACTACGACGGCGCCGTCCTCATCGTCAGCCACGACCGAGCCTTTATGGACGCCTGCGTCGACCACGTGGCCGCGCTCGAGAACCGCCGCGTGACGACCTACACCGGCAACTACAGCAGCTACCTTAAACAGCGCGAGGACAACCTGGAGCAGATGCGCGCCAAGCGTGCCGCTCAGGAGCGCGACATCGCCCACATGCAGGTCTTCGTTGACAAGTTCCGCTACAAGCCCACCAAGGCCGCCCAGGCGCAGGAGCGCATCCGCAAGATCGAGCAGATCAAAAAGGAGCTTGTCATCCTGCCCGAGGGCCACAAGCACATCGACTTTAAGTTCCCCGACCCGCCGCGCTCCGGCGACATGGTCGTGGGCCTCGAGGGCGTCTCCAAGTCCTACGGCAACAAGCGCATCTACAGCGATATCGATCTCAAACTCTACCGCGGAGAGCACGTGGCGCTCGTCGGCCCCAACGGCGCCGGCAAGTCCACCCTCATGAAGATCCTCGCCGGCCTGGAGCCACCCACTACCGGCACGCGCGACCTGGGCACCAACGTGGGCGTGGCCTATTATGCCCAGCACGCGCTCGAGGGCATGACCGAGTCCAACACTGTCCTGCAAGAGATCGACACCGTCACGCCCAAGTGGACCGTGCCGCAGCAGCGCAGCCTGCTGGGCGCCTTCCTGTTTAGCGACAACGATTCCATTGAAAAGCAGGTACGCGTCCTTTCCGGCGGTGAAAAGGCGCGCCTGGCGCTCGCCAAGATGCTCGTGGCGCCTGAGGCGCTCCTGTGCCTGGACGAGCCCACCAACCACCTGGACATCGACTCGGTGGACATGCTCGAGAACGCCCTGCAAAACTTCCCCGGTACCATCGTACTGATCAGCCACGACGAGCACCTGGTACGCGCCGTGGCCAACCGCATCATTGACATCCGCGACGGCAAGGTCACGGTCTATGACGGCGACTACGACTACTACCTCTACAAGCGCGAGGAACTCGCAGCCCGCGCCGCTGCCGAGGCGGCAGGGGAGAGTGCGCCGGCCACGGCCAAGTCCGCCAAGGTCACCGCGATCCAGCCCGATGCGCCCGCCGCCGCTTCCAAGCCTGCCGAAGGCAAAAAAACCAAGGAGCAAAAGCGCGCCGAGGCCCAGTCCCGTGCCGCACTCAACAAAAAACTCAAGGGCGTGCGCAACCAGCTTAAGAAGATCGAGGCGGAGCTCGACAAAAAGCGCGCCCGCTATGACGAGCTTATGGAATTGATGGCAAGTGAAGAGCTTTATGCCGATCAGGATAAGTTCAACGCCGCGCTCGGGGAATATAACGGCCTTAAGCAAGAGCTGCCCAAGCTCGAGGACGAATGGCTGGAGCTTTCCACCCAGATCGAAGAGGAGACCGCGCGTGAACTCTCGTAAGGCCGCTGCCGTGGCGATGAGCATCATCGCCATCGCCTGTCGCATTTGCGGCATCTTTATGAGCGCGATGACCGTGCTGCTGTGTTTTAGCGGCCTCACCGCCAAGCTGCAGATCGTAGGCTTTGTCGTTGAGCTTTCGCGCGCGCTGCCGAGCGCCATCGCCGGCTACGGCGTCATCACCTCACCGTTTGGCGGCGTGTTCCGCTTGGATTACGCCATCGTGGCCGTCATCCTGTTTGTGGCCGATTACCTGCTCACGCGCGCCTCGCGCCGCGTCCGCTAGGGGAGCACCATGTCCAGCAGCTACCTCATGAACCTGCTCGCCAGCGCCGTCGCCGTCATCGTGGGCATCGTTATCCACGAAAGTGCGCACGGCGCCGCGGCCTGGGCACTCGGCGATAAGACGGCCCGTTCGCGCGGTCGCGTGTCGCTCAACCCGCTGAACCATATCGACCCGTTTGGCACCATCATCCTGCCGCTGCTGATGCTCGCCGCCGGAGGCCCGGTGTTCGCCTTTGCCAAGCCGGTGCCTGTCTACCTCAACAACCTCAAGCACCCCAAGCGCGACGAGGTCCTGGTGAGCGTTGCCGGCCCCGCATCGAACATCGCCCTCGCGTGCCTCGCTGCCGCTCTCATGCAAGTAACGTACGGCAACCTCTATGCAAGCATGTCCTTTGCCGTAGCGTCACAGATCATGAACTTCGGCACCACGTTTATCGTTGTCAACCTGTCGCTCGCGTTCTTTAACCTCATCCCGATCCCACCGCTCGACGGCTCGTCGATCATCGTGCCCTTCCTCAAGGGCAAAGCGCTCAACAACTATTACCGCCTGCAGCAATACGCTATGCCCATACTCATCCTGGTTCTATACCTGCTGCCCATGTGGACCGGCATCGATGTAATCGGTCGCTATTTCGACGTTACCGTGTATCCGCTTGCTGAGCAGCTGCTCAACTTCGCAATCGCCGGCATCTAAGGTAAACTTACAGGTCGACCGTGCAAAACGGTCGCAACATGCACCCAAACCGCGCCGCGAAGGCGCCGTCAAAGGAGGTCGAAGATGTCGTATCGCGTGTCGACGCAGGTCTACAGCGGACCGTTCGACCTGCTGCTGCAGTTGGTAACCCGCCAAAAAGTAGATATCGGCGCCATCTCCATCAGCGAGGTGGCCGAGCAATACCTGGCCGAGGCCGAGCGCATCGAGGCGCTGGACCTGGACGTGGCGAGCGACTTTTTGCTGGTCGCGGCAACCCTTTTGGATATCAAGGCCGCCTCTCTGGTGCCGCAGGAGGCCCCGCGCAAAGTCGATGACGACGATGACGAGTTCGACGAAGACCTTGAGGAGCTCAGCACGCTTGACGGCGACGCGCTGCGTGAGGTCCTGATCCAGCGCCTGATTGCCTACAAGCAGTTTAAAGGCGCGGCTGCGGCCCTCGGTGCGCGCATGCAGGCCGAAAGCCGCATGCATCCGCGCGTGGCCGGCCCCGACCCCGAGTTCCTAGGCCTTATGCCCGACTACCTTGCCGGCATCACGCTGCGCGGTCTCGCCGTCATCTGTGCCGACTTGGACGGCAAGCGCCAGACCTTCCTGCTGGAGGCCGAGCATGTGGCGCCGCATCGCGTGCCGCTCGACCTGACCGTGGCCTCAGTCGACCGCTTTACCATGGCGCACCAAACCTGCACTTTCCGCGAGCTGCTGGACGGCGACGCCACCACCGAGCAGCTCGTTGTTACCTTCCTGGCCATGCTTGAGCTCGCCAAGCGCGGCTCGCTCACGCTGAGCCAGGACGAGATCTTTGGAACCATCCGCATCAACCGCGTCGAGGGCGCCGAGGCCTATGTGCCCGGCGAGGGCCCCGAGCTCACCGAATAGGAGCGGCAACCATGTCAACCCTTTCCACGCTAGAGGCAAACAGCCTCAAAGGCGCCCTCGAGGCGCTGCTGCTGGTGTCGAGCGACCCGGTGAGTGCGCCCGCGCTGGCCGGCGCACTGGATATCGCCCCCGGCGAGTGCGCGTCGCTGCTCGCCGAGCTCAAGGTTGAGTACGAGGAGGCCAACCGCGGCTTTCAGCTGCGCGAGGTCGCCGGCGGCTGGCGCCTGTTTACGCACCCCGCCTACCACGACGTGGTCGAGGCCTATGTGTTGAGCTGGGACACGCAAAAGCTGTCGCAGGCGGCACTCGAAACTCTGGCCGTCATCGCATACCACCAGCCCGTGACGCGCGAGGTGGTCAAGGGCATCCGCGGCGTCAATTCCGACGGCGTCATCGCGTCGCTCGTGGACAAGGGCCTGGTGCGCGAGCTCGGCCGCGACCCCCAGCGCGGTCAAGCCATCATCTACGGCACGACCAACGCCTTCTTGGAAAAGTTCGGTCTGCGCTCCACCCGCGACCTGCCCGACCTGGAACAGTTTGCCCCCGACGAGCAGTCACGTCAGTTTATCCGCGAGCGCCTGAGCGGCCGCAGTATTCAGTCCACACTCGAGGAACAGGCCGAGGACCTGGACGAAGAGCGCGAACTGCTCGATACCGATGTTGAAGATGTTGAGGCAGTCGGCAGCGAGGAATCCCGAGCCACCGACGACACTGCGGAGGATACGCATGACGAGGACTAACAAAGCAGGGGAGACGTGCACCGTCGCTGCGGCGCCTAACGCGGATACGCACAAGTCCGACGCCCAGCCCGTCTATCCGCACACCATGCGCCTGCAGCGCTTTTTGGCGCGCGCGGGCGTGGCGAGCCGCCGCGGCTCGGAGGACCTGATGACCGCCGGCCGCGTGACCGTCAACGGCCAGGTCGCGACCGAACTGGGCACCAAGGTCGATGTCGACCGCGACCATATCGAGGTCGACGGCATGCCCGTCAAGCTCAACCAGGGCGCCGTGTACCTGATGCTCTACAAGCCGACCGGCTACCTCACCACCATGAGCGACCCGCAGGAGCGCCCTTGCGTGGCCGACCTGGTCCCCCGCGACCGCTTTCCGGGACTCTTCCCGGTGGGTCGTCTGGACCGCGACACCACAGGCCTTTTGCTCTTTACCACCGACGGCGACCTGTCGCAGGACCTGCTGCACCCGAGTAAGCACGTTTACAAGACCTACCAGGCACTCGTGGACGGGCAGCTGACCGACCGCGATCTAGAACCGCTCCGCCGTGGCATCGAGCTCGACGACGGCCTATGCCAGCCAGCAATCTGCCGCGTCATCAACGCGCGCGAGGCCGTGGCCGTGGCTCCGCAAGGCGTCAAGCCCGGCACCACCGCCGTGGAGGTCATCATTCGAGAGGGCCGCAAGAACCAGGTCAAGCGCATGCTGAGCAAGATTCACCATCCGGTAATCCGTCTGCATCGCTGCAATTTTGCCGGCCTTGAGCTCGAGGGCGTGGCCAAAGGTTCGTGGCGCGAGCTCACCGACCGCGAGGTGCAGATCCTCAAAAGTGGTGGTATCCCTCCCAAGCAAGCCAGCTCCAAGCGCAACGGCGGCAAACCCCAAGACACGCCCGCCAGCCGCACGCGTCATCACGGCAGCCACGGCTCCGCACCCAAGCGTAACACCTACCGCGAGCGCTACACGGGCTAGGCAACCCGCCGCGCCCCAACGCCCGCGCATCATACCAGCACGTCAACCACAGAAAGGAAGCATTGTATGATCGTCGCCATCGACGGCCCCGCCGGTTCCGGCAAGTCTACCATCGCCAAGGAGATCGCCCGCCAGCTGGGCTTTAATAAGCTCGATACGGGCGCCATGTATCGCGCCGTCACCTTCGCCGCGCTCGACCGCGGTATCGACCTGGACGACGAGGCAGCCATCGATGCCCTCGCCGAGCAGATCGAAATCCGCTTTACCAACGGTACCGGCGAGGACACGCGCCTGACCATCGACGGCGCGGACGCATCGGCCGCCATTCGTACCCCGCAGGTTGACGCTAACGTGTCCAAGGTCTCGGCCTACCCGGGCGTGCGCGCCGCCATGCTCATCCATCAGCGCCGTGCCGCAGAGGACCGCGATATCGTGGCCGAGGGTCGCGACATCGGAACCGTCGTGTTCCCTAACGCGCAGGTCAAGGTCTTCCTGACCGCCGACCCGCGTGAGCGCGCCCGCCGCCGCGTGCTGCAGCGTCACCAAAACGACGCCCAGCCGATCACGTCCGAGCAGCTCGAGGCCGAGGTCGACGAGACGCTCAACGCCCTTAAGCAGCGCGACAAGCTCGACAGCAGCCGCGAGGTCGCCCCGCTCGTACCCGCCGAGGACGCGGTGCACGTCGACTCCACCGCCCACACCATCGACGAGGTCGTCTCGATAATCGAGGACCTCATCAACCTAAGGAGGTAGCCCATGCGCCTGTTTAAGCAGACGCCCGAGGACTATTACAACGCCCCCTACGCCGAGTTCCCGGCGCTCATCCGCGGCACTGTCGTCGTGGTTATGGCCATCCTTTGGGCCTTCTCCAAGCTCATGTGGCGCTGGAAGGTAGAGGACGCCGATCTTCTGTTTGAGCGCCAGGAAGGCCGCGGCAGCGTGGTCATCTGCAACCACACCTCGATGGCCGAGCTCTTGGCCGTGGAGACGGCGCTGTTCTTTGGCGGCCGCCGCATTCGACCCATTTTTAAGTCCGAGTTCGCCAAGAGCAAGATTGTGCGCTGGGCCTTTAGCCGCGTTGGCGGCATCCCCGTCGAGCGCGGTACCGCCGACATGAAGTGCTTGCGCGCCGCTCAGCATGCGCTGCAGCGCGGCGAGGACATCCTGATCTTCCCCGAGGGCACGCGCATCCGCTCGCGCGAGATCAAGACCGAGGTCCACGGCGGCTTTGCGCTCATCGCCCAGATGGGCAAGGCGCACGTCAACCCGCTCGCCATCTGTGGCTGGTCCGACATCACGCCCGCGGGCAAAAAGCTCATGCGTCCCAAGAAGTGCTGGATTCGTGCCGGCAAGGCCGTCTCACTTTCCGACGCACCGGCCGGGCTTAAACGCACGGAGCGCTTGGCCTGGTTTGAATCCGAGGCCATGAACCGCGTCTACGCCATGCGAGACGAGCTGTGCGCCGAGCATCCGGGCAGGTTCTAGCCATGAGCGAGAACGTGACGAACACCGCCGTGACTGCGTCCGATCAGGACGGCGCGCCCACCATCGAGATCGCAGCCCACGCCGGCACTTGCTACGGCGTGCAGCGCGCGCTCGATATGGCGCTAGCCGCCGCACCGCAGGCAGGTGAGTGCGCTCAGGTCCATACCTTGGGGCCGCTCATCCATAACCCCATCGTGGTACGCGAGCTTGCTGAGGCAGGCGTTGGCCTGGCCGAGAACCTGGACGACGCCGCAACCGGCACCGTGATCATCCGCGCCCACGGCGTGGTGCCGCAGGTAATCGATGCTGCCCGCAAGCGCGGCCTAAACGTGGTCGACGCCACCTGCCCCTACGTGAAGAAAGTCCATATGGCAGCCGAGCGCCTGGTGCGCGAGGGCTACCGCGTGGTGGTCGTAGGCGAGCCGGGTCACCCCGAGGTCGAGGGCATTCTTGGCCACGCCGGCAAAGATGCACAGGTCGTGAGCTGTGCCGCCGACGTCAATGCCTTGTCGCTCAAGGGCAAGGTAGGCCTCGTCGTGCAGACCACCCAGACCGCGCAGAACCTCGCCGAGGTCGTGGCAGCTATCACCCCGCGCGTGCAGGAGCTGCGTGTGATCAACACCATTTGCGCTGCCACAAGTGAACGTCAACAGGCAGCAGCCACACTTGCCAACCGCTGCGACTGCATGGTCGTCGTGGGCGGCAAGAACTCGGGCAACACCCGCCGCCTGGCGCAGATTTGCGCAGACGCCTGCGAGCGCACGTATCACATCGAGGAAACTTCCGAGCTCCAGGCCGCGTGGTTTACCGACGCTCACCACATCGGTATCACCGCCGGAGCCTCCACCCCGCAAGAACACATCGAACGCGCCGTCGCGCGCATCAAGGAGCTTTGCCGCTAACCATGGACCAGACCGTACCCGCATACGCCGCCGAGGTGGCCGATTACGGGCGCAGCCGCGACCCCGAGCCGGGTGAGGGCGCGCTCGTAAAGAACGTGCGTCCCGAATCGCCCGCGTGGGATGTGGGTATCGAGCCGGGCATGCGCGTGCTCACGGTCAACGGTGAGCAGCTTACCGACATGATTGTGTGGCTCTGGGAGGCCGACGACGACACCGTCGAGCTGGAAGTATTCGACCCGCGCGATGGCACCGTCACCCCCGTGGAGCTCGATCGATTTCCCGGAGAGGATTGGGGTCTGGAGTTCGACGGCCCCATCTTCGACGGCATGCGTACCTGTGTGAACGCCTGCGTGTTCTGCTTTATGACGATGCTCCCCAAGGGCGGCCGCTCCACGCTCTATATTCGCGACGACGACTACCGCCTGAGCTTTTTGCAGGGCAACTTTGTCACGCTTACGAACCTCACCGACGAGGACGTGCAAAACGTCATCCAACGCAACATGAGCCCCATGAACGTGTCGGTCCACGCCGTGAGCCCCGATGTCCGCCGACGCATGATGGGCCGCAACGCCCAGCGCGGCATGGATGTGCTCGAGGCCATCATGGCCGCCGGCATCGAGATTCACGCGCAGATCGTGTTGTGCCCCGGCATGAACGACGGCGAGGAGCTGGAAAAGACCCTGCGCTTTTGCGAGGAGCACGAGCAAATCACAAGCCTGGGCATTGTGCCGCTCGGTTTTACCAAGCATCAGAACCGCTTTAGCTGGTCATACAGCGACAAGCCTGAGCTAGCGCGCGAGACCATCGCCATGATTCGACCGTTCCAGGACCGCGCCTATGAGCGCTTTGGCCGCCACACCTTCCAGATGAGCGACGAGTTCTATCTGGACGCCGGCATCGATCCTCCCGAGGCAGACTTTTACGACGGTTACCCGCAGTACTACGACGGCATTGGCATGATCCGCTCGTATCTGGACGAAACCGACGACGTGCTCGCTGCCGATGGCGAGCGACTGGCCCGCGTCCGCGGGGACATCGCCGCCCGCAGCCAACACCTGCTGTGCCTCTCGGGCGCCAGCGCACGCGACACGGTGGCCCGCTTTGTGGAATCGCCCAAGGGACTCGCCGGCACCGTCACAGCCATCAAGAACCGCTACTTTGGCGGCAACGTGGACGTGACCGGCCTCATCGTCGCCTGCGACATTCTGGAACAGCTGCCGCAGGACCTCTCGGGGGTTATGCTCTTTGTGCCTAAGCTCATGTTCAACGCTGACGGCATGACGCTTGACGAGTATCATCGTGACGATTTACTCGCAAGCCTTACCAGTCGCGGCGCCGAGGTCCATGTGGTGTCGACCATGCCGCATGAGCTGCTCGATACCCTGGAGCACATCCTTGGCATTGTGCCTGCCGACTCTAACACTTCCACTGACCCTACCCATTAAAGGAGTGCAGATGAAACCTATCGTCGCCGTCGTCGGACGCCCCAACGTGGGCAAGTCCACGCTCGTTAACCGCCTGGCCCAGACCTCGGACGCCATCGTCCATGAGTCCCGCGGCGTCACGCGCGACCGCTCGTACCACACGGCCGATTGGAACGGCCGCGAGTTCACCATCGTCGACACGGGCGGCATCGAACCGCTCAAGAGCGATGACGTCTTCGCCACGTCCATTCGCGACCAGGCCCTCGCCGCCGCCGAGGAAGCCGCCGTCATCCTGTTTGTGGTCGACGGCCGCACCGGCGTCACCGAGGAGGACGAGTCGGTCGCCCGCATGCTCAAGCGCTGCGACAAGCCGGTCTTTCTGCTGGTGAACAAGCTCGACAACCCCGATCGCGAGAACGACAGCATCTGGGAGTTCTATTCGCTCGGTATCGGCGAGCCCACGCCGCTCTCGGCCCTGCACGGCCACGGCACGGGCGACCTGCTCGACGACATCGTGGCCCTGCTTCCGGTGGAAGAGGACGAGGTCGCCGATGAGTTCCCCGACGCGCTGAACGTCGCCATCATCGGCCGCCCCAACGCCGGTAAGTCTTCGCTGTTCAACCGCATCCTGGGCGCCGACCGCTCCATCGTGTCCAACATTGCCGGCACCACGCGCGACGCCATCGACACGGTCGTCGAGCGCAACGGCAAGCGCTACCGCATGGTCGACACCGCGGGTATTCGCAAGAAGAGCACCGTGTACGAGAACATCGAGTACTACTCCATGGTCCGCGGCCTGCGCGCCATCGACCGCGCCGACGTGGCGCTGCTCGTCGTCGATGCCTCCGTGGGCGTCACTGAGCAGGACCAGAAGGTCATGGGTCTTGCCATCGAGCGCGGCTGCGCCATCGTGGTGCTGCTCAACAAGTGGGATCTGCTCGACGACGACCGTAAGCGCGAGGCCTGCATGGAGACCATCGACCGCCGTCTGGGCGTCATGGCTCCCTGGGCCCAGTACCTGCGCATCTCTGCCCTCACTGGCCGCAGCGTCGAGAAGATCTGGGCAATGGTAGACGCCGCCGAGAAGACGCGCTCGCAAAAGATCAGCACCTCGCGCCTCAACACGTTCCTCACCGACCTGCGCGAGTTCGGTCATACCGTGGTGGACGGCAAGCGCCGCCTGCGCATGCACTACGTGACCCAGACGGGCGTCAACCCGCCGACGTTCACGTTCTTCGTCAACCACAGCGATCTGGTCAACGACACCTATCAGCGCTACGTCGAGAACCGCATGCGCTCGACCTTCGACTTTGCCGGCACACCCATTCGACTCTTCTTTAGGAAGAAGGAGCAAAAGGATGCATAATCCGATTCTGCTGACCGCCATCTGCGCCGTGGTCTCGTTCTTTATCGGGGCGATTCCGTTTGGCCTGATCTTGGGCCGCGTGTTCAACCACACCGACATTCGCAAGGCGGGCTCCGGCAACATCGGCACCACCAACGCCCTGCGTGTGGCCGGCCCCAAGGTGGCCGCGCTCACGCTGCTGCTCGACTGCCTTAAGGGCGCCATCTGCGTCCTTATCGCGCGTCCGCTCATCGCGAGCGTGGGCTATGGATTTCCGCCGAGCATTATGGCCCCCGGCACCGCTGGCGACTGGATGCTCGGCGTCATCTGCCTGGCAGCCGTGTGGGGCCATATCTTCTCGCCCTACCTCAACTTCCATGGCGGCAAGGGTATCGCCGTTGGTCTGGGCGTCATCCTCGCCTGGTACTGGCCTATTGGCCTGTCGCTGCTGGGCATGTTTATCGTGGCCGTCGCCATCACCAAGTATGTATCGGTGGGCTCGCTTGCCGCAGCTATCGGTCTTCCCATCGCTGCCTGCGCGGTCTTTCCGTACAGCAGCCTGGGACTCAAGTTTTGCATGGCGATGATCGGCATCACCGTGGTGTGGGCCCATCGCTCGAATATCCAAAAGCTCATGGCCGGTAAGGAGTCCAAGCTCTCGTTTACCAAGCGCGTCACCGAGCCCGACGATAAGTAGGAGAGAGTCATGAATGTTGCGCTGATTGGCTCCGGCTCCTGGGGAACCGCCGTCGCCGGCCTTGCCGCCGCGCGAGCCGAGCGCGTGACCATGTGGGCCCATAGCGAGCAGACGGCCGCCGGCATCAATGGCGAGCACCGCAGCCCCCGCTACCTTGTGGGCTACGAGCTGCCCGGCAACGTCGTCGCCACGACGGAGCTGGTACAGGCGCTCGACGGCGCCGAGGCCATCATCTTTGCCGTGCCCTCCACGCACCTTCGCAGCGTGTGCCACCAGGCCGCGCCCTTTATCGCCGCCGATACCCCGGTGCTCTGCCTCACCAAGGGCATTGAGCCCGAGTCCGGCCTGCTCATGAGCGAGGTCATCGCCAGCGAGATCGGCAACGAGCGGCGTGTGGCGGCGCTCTCGGGCCCCAACCATGCCGAGGAGATCTGCCGCGGCGGGCTTTCTGCCGCCGTCATCGCCAGCAAAGATCCGCAGGTAGGGGAGACCTTTAAGGACCTGCTCCTATCCACGGCATTCCGCATCTACCTGTCGCAGGACATGACCGGCGTCGAGGTTTGCGGCGCCATGAAAAATGTCATCGCCATCGTGTGCGGCATCTCCGCCGGCTCGGGCGCAGGCGACAACACGCTTGCCCTTATCATGACGCGCGGTCTGGCCGAGATCAGCCGTCTGGTGCACGCCCGCGGCGGTCAAGCTATGACCTGTATGGGACTTGCCGGCATGGGCGACCTCATTGCCACCTGTACCTCGGAGCATTCGCGTAACCGCACCTTTGGCTACGAGTTTGCCCACGGCGTGTCGCTCGACGAGTACCAGACGCGCACGCATATGGTTGTCGAGGGCGCCGTCGCGGCCCGCAGCGTCAGCGAACTTGCCCGTTCACTGGGCGTAGACATTCCGCTCACCTTTGCCGTGGAGCAAACGCTCTACAACGGTGTTACTTTGGATAGGGCGCTCGAGATTCTTACCGACCGCGTCCCTTCTCAAGAGTTCTACGGACTCACCGACTAGCGTAGAAAGGCTACTACCATGGGTTCCATCAAAATTGCTCCGTCCGTCCTTTCGGCCGACATGGCCAACCTCAAGGGAGAGCTCGACAAGATCGCCGGCGCCGACTACGTTCACTTCGACGTCATGGACGGCCACTTTACCGGCAACCTCACCTTTGGCGTCGACATCCTTAAGGCCGTCAAGCGCTCCACCGATGTACCGGTCGACGCGCACCTGATGGTATCGAACCCCGACGAGACGGTCGATTGGTACGCCGACGCCGGCGCCGACATGATCACCGTGCACTACGAGGCTTCCACGCACCTGCACCGCACGCTCACGCATCTGCAGCAGCGCGGCGTCAAGGCCGGCGTTGTGCTCAACCCCGCCACCCCCGTGTGCGTGCTCGAGAGCATCATCGACGTCGTCGATATGGTGCTGCTCATGAGCGTGAACCCAGGCTTTGGCGGCCAGAGCTTTATCCCGGGCACCATCGCTAAGCTCCACGAGCTCAAGGCCATGTGCGAGCGTCACGGCGTTTCGCCCCTCATCGAAGTCGACGGTGGCATTTCTTCCAAGAACATTGCCGAGGTCGTCAAGGCCGGTGCCAACGTTCTCGTGGCCGGCTCCGCCGTATTTAAGTCCGAAGATCCCGCTGCCGAGGTTGCGCTGCTGCAGAAGCTGGGCAACGAGGCTGCACAGGAGGCATAAACCCTTATGACCGCAGGTCAAAACCGCATACCCGTGAATCTTGACTACGCCGCCTCGACGCCCATGCGCGCCGAGGCGCGCCTTGCGCAGCGTGAGTACGACGATAGCGAGCTAGCGGGCGTCAACCCTAACTCGCTGCACTCGCTCGGCCGCAAGGCTGCCGCGCGTCTGGAGGTTGCACGTCGCGAGATCGCCCGCAGCTTTGGCGCGCGCGTTCGCCCGTCTGAGATTGTTCTGACCAACGGCGGCACCGAGGCTAACCAGCTGGCACTGCTCGGACTTGCCGAAGGCGCTCGTCAGCGCGACCGCAAGCGCAGCCGCGTGATCGTATCTGCCATCGAGCACGATTCGATTCTGGACAACCTGCCGCTGCTGCGTGCCGCAGGCTTTAGCGTCGACCTGGTGCAGCCCTGCCGCATGGGCTACATTGAGCCCGCCACGCTTGTCGAGCTACTAGGCAACGACGTGGCGCTCGTGAGCATCATGGTTGCCAACAACGAGACCGGCGTGGCGCAGCCCATCCGCGAGCTTGCCGCGGCCGCACATGCTGCCGGCGCCCTGTTTCATACCGATGCCATCCAAGGGTACTTGCATATTCCGCTCGATGTCACCGAGCTGGGCGTCGATGCTATGACCGTTGCCGCGCACAAGATCGGCGGCCCCGTGGCATCCGGCGCGCTCTACCTTAAGAGCCGCACGCCGCTGCGCCCGCGCATCTTTGGCGGCGGACAGGAGGCCGGTCGTCGTGCCGGCACGCAGGACCTGCGTACACAGCTGGCTTTTGCCGCTGCCGCTTCCGCGCTGTTGCCGAACGTGGCCCAGGAGCGCGCGACGCTGCAGGTCTTATCCGATAAGCTCTACGCCACGCTTACGGCTCATCCGCGTATTCATGCCACCATGGGCGACTACGCACAGGCCGATCGTCTGCCGGGCATGGTTTCCATCTACGTCGACGGCATGGACTCCGAGGAGCTCATCATCAAGCTAGACGCCGCCGGCTTTGAGGTATCGGCCGGTTCTGCCTGCTCGAGCGGCAGCATGGACCCGAGCCATGTTCTCAGCGCCATGGGTATTGGCCGCGAGCAGGCCCTGGGTGCACTGCGCATCTCCTTCGATGACCGTGTGAATCCGGGCGATCTGGACGAGTTTGCCCAGACGCTGCTCTCGATCGTGGGTGCCGCATGATCGTCGCCGAGCTTGAACGTGCGCTGCTGGCGCGCTACCCCAAGATGGACGCCGAGGGCTGGGATCATGTTGGGCTATCTGTGGGAGATCCCGCTGCTGAGATCACCGGTGTTGCCTGCGCGCTCGATGCGACCGAAGCTAATGTTCTCCGCGCCCAAGAAGCCGGTGCAAACGTGCTGCTGACGCATCATCCTGTCTATATCAAGGCGCCCGAGGCGTTTTGTCCAGCGGATACCACTCGCCCCCAGTGCAGCGCGGCACTCTATGAGGCGGCCCGTTGCGGCGTGAGCATCATATCGCTCCACACCAACCTGGACCGCTCGCACGAAGCCCGTGTCTGCCTGAGCGAGCTGCTGGGTGCCGCACCCGTGAGCTCACTGGAGCACGTGGACGACCCCGAGGCAACCGGCCTGGGCGCGCTTGCAACGCTCAACGACCCGTACACGCTGCGCGATCTTGCCACCCGTGCTGCCACGGCCTTCGGCAGCGACCCGCGTGTGTGGGGCGAAGCCGATCGCCCGTGCCGCACCGTCGCCATTTTGGGCGGCTCCCTGGGCGACTTTGGAGAGCTCGCCATCGCCGCGAGCGCGGACGTTGTCGTGACGGGCGAGGCGGGATACCACGTGGCGCAAGACCTTGCCTTGCGCGGGCTGTCGGTGATCTTGCTCGGCCACGACCGCTCCGAGGAACCGTTCGTTGATATATTGATGAACTCTGCAGTTGACGCCGGGGTCGACCCCCGTCATGCGATTAAAATACTGAACCCTTGCCAATGGTGGACTGTGACAAAAGGAGAGAACTTATGAGCGCCGGCGCTACGCTACTCATGCTGCAACAGATTGATTTGGAGCTCGCCCGTAACAAGAGCGAACTTGCCAATATGCCGGAGCTCAAGGAGCTCGCTTCCAAGCGCAAGACCTATGTGAAGCTCAAGTCCGAGATGACCAAGCTCTACGCCCAGCGCAAGGATCTGGACATTGAGCTCGACGATCTCAACACCACCGAGATTCAGACTAACAACGCCATCGAGGCTGCCAAGAAGCGCCACGTCGACGGCTCCGACTACCGTGAGGTTCAGGACCTGGAGAACGAGCTCGCCACCCTGGCCAAGCGTCTGGACAAGATCGAGCACACCCGCAAGGACGTCGTTGTCGCCCATAAGGAGGCGCTCGACCGCGAGGCTCGCGCGCAGGCTATCATCGCCAAGTTCGAGGAGGGCGTGAAGGCAGATACCAAGGCTGCCCGCGCCAAGGCCGCCGACCTCCAGGCACAGATTGATGCCGCCATCAAGGAGCGCACCGCGCTTGCCGCCACACTGCCGACCGACGTGCTCACCGACTACGAGCGCCTGCTCAAGCAGTTCCGCGGCCTGGCCGTCGAGACCATCAAGGGCAACATCCCCACGGTCTGCCACACTGCGCTGCAGGCGTCGTCCATGAGCGACCTCAACCACGACGGCAGTGAGATTACGCACTGCCCGTACTGCCACCGCCTGCTCGTGCTCCCCAGCAAGGAAGCCTAACGATGACGGCGGCACCCAACAATTCAATGCAACTTGAGGGAAAAACGATCCTGCTGGGCATTACCGGCGGGATCGCCGCCTATAAGTCGTGCAATATCGTGCGCCTGCTGCAAAAGCGAGGCGCCCGCGTTAAGGTCGTCATGAGCGAACATGCCACGGAGTTCGTGGGGCCGCTCACCTTCCGTGCGCTCACGGGCGAGCCGGTCGCTGTGGGCCTGTTCGACGACCCCTCCGACCCCATCCACCATATCTCGCTGGCGCAGGAGCCCGATCTGGTGGTCGTGGCGCCCGCGACGGCCAATATCATCGCCAAGATGGCCAACGGCGTCGCCGATGACCTCATCTCCACCACGCTGCTTGCGACGCCGCGACCCATCGTGATCGCACCCGCTATGAACAACGGCATGTGGAAGGCGCCGGCGACGCAGGCCAACATGGCCACGCTGCTCGAGCGCGGTGTCCATGTGGTGGGTCCGGGCAGCGGCTACCTTGCCTGCGGCGACGTGGACACGGGACGCATGAGCGAGCCCGAGGACATCGTCGAGGCTGTCTGTGAGGTGCTCAACCCCGCGCCACAGGACCTGGCAGGTAAGCGCATCGTAATTACCGCCGGTCCCACGCACGAGCCGATCGACCCCGTGCGATTCATTGGCAACCGCTCTTCGGGCAAGATGGGCATCGCCCTGGCGGGGGAGGCCGCACGCCGCGGCGCTGCGGTCACGCTCGTGTTGGGACCGACATCACTCGATGTGCTCCGCGGCGTGGAGTGCGTGCGCGTGCAGACCGCCGCAGAGATGCTCCAGGCGGCCCTGAGCGCCTTCCAGACGGCCGATGCGGCAATTTGTGCGGCCGCCGTCGCCGACTACACCCCCGCGGCCCCTGCGGACCATAAGCTCAAAAAGGCCAACGAGCGCCTGGATCGCATCGAACTGGTCGAGACGGTCGATATTTTGGCCGAGCTCTCACGCCAGAAGGGCGAGCGATGCGTGATCGGATTTGCGGCCGAGACCGATAACGTCGTGGAGTACGCGCAGCGCAAGCTCGCCCGCAAGGGCTGCGATGCCATTATCGCCAACGATGTCTCGCGCGCCGATTCGGGCTTTGGAACCGATACCAACAAGGCCTGGATTGTGAGCACAACGGGTACGCAAGAGCTTCCCGTGCTAACAAAACCCCAGCTCGCAGATACAATTTTGGACTTGCTTCAAAATTTATAAAAAAGTTCTTGCACAAGTCTAAAGTTTCGGGTTAATATACTTCCTGTTGCGAGCGAGAGCAGAGCAACAAACAAAAGCTTCGGGACGTGGCGCAGCTTGGTAGCGCACTTGACTGGGGGTCAAGGGGTCGCTGGTTCGAATCCAGTCGTCCCGACCAGAAGTTTGCAGGTCAGGCACCTAGTGCCTGACCTTTTTTGTTTTAAGCAATTGCTTAATTTTGATTAAGCAACAGGGTGCCAAAAATCTACCTACGCGATAATCGCTTTTTGAGGTTACTTGTGCGTTTTGCACGCGCTTGAGCCGATTTATTAACGCGATATGATTCTACATGCGCGCAGCAGGTACACGCCGAGAACGGGCTGTATTTATCGCGGCGATTTACACCGATATAGCCACTGTAACGAACAAGCGTGTCGCTGTATTTATTCCAGTAGTTCACTTGACCGGTGGACAAGTGAGCGATTGCAACGATATGCCAACCAGGATGGGCTCCATACGAGGGAGCCACAGAGATAATGGCAGGGGAGTGCGGCAGGTGCTCTGAGAGCCGCTGTATGACCCCATATCTCCTCAACCCGACTACCTGTGCCACGAACCTAAAATGGTTCGTACGCTTGCCAAAAGAAAAGCCCGCGCGAGATAGCTGGGTGTACGTAAGACAGTATTGCGCCGAGATTGACGAAGCGGCACGAAATCGCATGGAGCTGATCGTGCCGGAGCTGGTGAAGCGCAACGGCGTGACCGAACAGCTGAAAGCCGAAAACCAAATGGAATGGGTGCGGCAGATGAACGCTTGCAAGGCACAGGCAGAGGAAGTTGTGAAGTTTGAGCTGATTTATGACTGATACTGAGAGCGCCTGGACAAATAAAGTTCGGGCGTTCAGAATTTCCTGAATGAGCTGTATCTTTTTCACAAAACCTATTGACAAGAGAACTTGGCAAACGAAAAAGTGATTTGGTGCTAACCATCCTATTTTTGATTCTTTCCGTCTTGG
>CABVAO010000033.1 GCA_902496335.1 uncultured Collinsella sp. | reverse complement strand
CCCTCCCGTCTCTCGCGCCCCTCCCGGAACTGTCCACATCAGTGTAGCCAATCCAATGCTGGAGAGGGGCCAAAGGGAGCTCAAGCCCATAAGGAGGGCCTACGAGGCATGGGTCGAGGCCGGACTTCCGCTCGATTGGGACAGGCAGGCCTTCGAGGCCGAGCGCAAAATGGATTCTAAAAAACACCTTGCCAAATAGGAGCGTCAGACCAGAAGCGCCCCCGTTCGTAGCTCCGAAGGAGCAGAACGGGGGCGTTTCATTGGTCGAGGACGTTTTCAGGGGTTAGCCCGTACGGCCTTCGGGCGATGCGTACGCTACTCAGCCATCTGAGCCTGGACGGCAGTGATGGCCACGACACCCACGATGTCGTCGGCAGAGCAGCCGCGCGAAAGGTCGTTGACCGGCTTGGCGATGCCCTGCAGGATGGGGCCGTAGGCGTCAGCACCGGCGAAGCGCTGGACCAGCTTGTAGCCGATGTTGCCGGCCTCGAGGTCGGGGAACACGAGCACGTTGGCCTTGCCGGCAACGGAGGAGCCGGGGGCCTTGAGCTGGGCGACGGTGGGGACGATGGCGGCGTCGAGCTGCAGGTCGCCGTCGATGGCGAGCTCGGGAGCCTTCTCCTTGCAGAACTTCACGGCCTCTTGGACCTTCTTGGCGACCTCGCCGCCGGCGGAGCCCATGGTGGAGTAGGAGAGCATGGCCACGTGCGGCTCAACGTTGCCCATGAAGGTGGACCAGGAGTGAGCGGAGGCGATGGCGATCTCGGAGAGCTCGTCGGAGGACGGGTTGATGTTGAGGCCGCAGTCGGCGAAGATCAGCGTGCCGTCGGTGCCGAACTGCGGGGTGTCGGTGCACATCACGAAGAAGGCCGAGACCAGCTTGGTGCCCGGGGCGGTCTTGAGGATCTGAAGCGCGGGGCGCAGGGTGTCGGCGGTGGAGTGGCAGGCGCCGGAGACCAGGCCGTCGGCGTCGCCCATCTTGACCATCATGGTGCCAAAGTAGGTGGCGTCCATCACCTGGGCGCGAGCCTGCTCGATGGTAACGCCCTTCTTGGCGCGGAGCTCGGCAAACTTCTGCGCGTACTCCTCGTGCTTCTCGGCATTGCGCGGGTCGATGACGGTGGCGCCGGGAACGTTGATCTCGTCGGGGTTGCCCAGGATGACGATCTTTGCCAGGCCCTCCTCGATGATCTTGGTGGCCGCGACGATGGTGCGCGGATCTTCGCCCTCGGGCAGGACGATCGTCTTAAGGTCGGCCTTGGCAGCAGACTTCATACGGTTAAGGAAATCGCTCATGTTACTCCTTACAAGCGTTTCGCTAAGCTCCAGGCGCCCGGCTGTTCACGAATAAACCCGCTGCTAGCGGGTTTACCTTTCAATTATGTACGCCGCGGTGCTTGAGCTTTCCTTGTGTGGCAAGCTCATTATAGGACGCATTAGCGCTATAATCGCTCTAATAAATATGTCTCGAAGAATGTTCGAGAAAAGCCCAGCTAACGAGCCCGTGGCTTTTGACAAGGAGTATCGATGCAGATTACCTCAGGCCTGCCTGAAGGCTTTAACGCCGGCGCGTACGACATGATTGTCGTCGGTGCTGGATATGCCGGTGCCGTTTGCGCCCGCCGTCTTGCCGAGACCATCGGCTATCGTGTTGCCGTTTTGGAGCGCCGTAGCCACATAGCGGGCAATGCCTACGACTGCACTGACGAGGCCGGAATCCTGATTCACGAGTACGGTCCGCATATCTATCACACCTTTAACGAGCGCGTGCACAATTTCCTGTCGCGCTTTACCAAGTGGACGGATTATCAGCACAAGGTGCTCGCCAACATCAACGGTACCCTTATGCCCGTGCCCTTCAACCATGCGAGTCTCAAGCTCGCCTTTGGTGACGAGCGCGGCGAGGAGCTGTATCAGAAGCTCGTGGAGACCTTTGGCAAGGATGTCAAGGTGCCCATTATGGAGCTGCGTAAGAAGAACGACCCCGACTTGGCCGAGGTCGCCGATTACGTCTACGAGAACGTCTTTTTGCATTACACCATGAAGCAGTGGGGCCAGACGCCTGATCAGATCGACCCCTCGATCACCGGTCGCGTTCCCGTCTTTGTGGGCGATGATGACCGCTACTTCCCGCAAGCTCCCTTCCAGGGCATGCCGCAGGAGGGCTACACGGCGCTCTTTGAGCATATGCTCGACCACGACCTGATCGACGTGTTCTGCGACGTGGACGCCCGCGATCTCTTTGAGATCGACGAGACCACCGTCAAGATCGATGGCAAGGTCTACGGCGGCGAGATTGTCTATACCGGTCCGCTCGATGAGCTGTTCAACCTCGACTTGGGTGCGTTGCCGTACCGCACGCTCGATATGAAGTTCGAGACGCTCGATATGGACCAGTTCCAGCCCGTGGGCACCGTCAACTACACCACGAGCGAGGACTACACGCGTATCACCGAGTTCAAGAACATGACCGGTCAGGTCCTGCCCGGCAAGACCACCATCATGAAAGAGTACTCCAAGGCCTATACGCCCGGCTCGGGCGAGACGCCGTACTACGCCATTCTTGAGCCCGAGAACCGTGAGCTCTATGAGCGCTATCTTGAGCGCGTCCAGAACCTGACGAACTTCCACCCGGTGGGTCGTCTGGCCGAGTATCGTTACTACGATATGGACGCCGTGACCAATTCCGCCCTCGATCTTTCGGATGAGATTATCGCCTGCCATGCATAAAGTCATAACATTCGGTATTCCCTCGTATAACGCCGCCAAGGACATGGACCATTGCATCACCTCCATCTTGGAGGGGAGCAATTACGCCACCGATATCGAGATTATCGTGGTGGACGACGGCTCCAAGGACGAGACGGCCGCCAAGGCCGACGAGTGGGAGGCCCGTTATCCTGGAATCATCCGCGCGGTGCACCAGGAGAACGGCGGTCACGGTATTGCCGTCCTTTCGGGTCTGCGCGAGGCGCAGGGCACCTACTACAAGGTTGTTGATTCGGACGACTGGCTTGACGGCGCTGCCCTTTCGACCATGCTGTCGATTCTGCGTGGCTTTGAGGAGCGCGACCAGCGCGTTGACCTGTTTATCTCGAACTACGTGTACGAGAAGGTTTACGAGGGCACGCATACCGCTATTGGCTACAAATTTGCCCTGCCGCGCAAAAAGATCTTTTCCTGGGATCAGATCGGTCATTTTCGCCTGGACCAGAACCTGCTCATGCACAGCCTGTGCTATCGCACGGATGTGCTGCGCGAGTCCAACCTTCCCATGCCGCCGCACACGTTCTATGTGGACAACATCTACGCCTACGTGCCGCTGCCGCGTTGCAAGACCATGTACTACGCCGACATCGACCTCTACCGCTACTTTATCGGTCGCGAAGGTCAGAGCGTCAACGAGGCAACGATGGTCAAGCGTCTGGACCAGCAGTTCCGTGTTACGCGTATCATGATGGAGTCGTACCACTTGTACAGCGATGTTGAGTCGTCGCGTCTGCGTTCGTACATGATGGGCTACTTCACCATGATGATGGCGATCTGCTCGGTTCTCACCAAGCTTTCCGAGGAAGATTGCGCCGACGAGCGCCTAAAGATACTGTGGAATGATTTGAAGGCCTACGACGAGCGCATGTATCGTCGTGCCCGCTACGGCGTGGTCGGGTTCTTCACCAATCTGCGCGGACGGGCCGGAGACAAAACCACGCTCGGCCTATACCGTCTTGCCTCTAAGATCTTCAAATTCAACTAACTGTTGAGTAATCGCTGCTGATAGGTTGACTGGGCCCCTTGGCCTTTAGTTTGCTACTGCGAACAGTCCTGCTCGCACGGAAAGCACATTAAGTGCTTTCCGGCTCGTGTGGAACTTGTATCAAACTAAAGGCCAAGGGGCCTCTGCTATAAGAATCGATTGTCAGGCTGCCTGAATTTGAAGATCTTCGACGCGCGGTACACAGGGGCCTGGGCTGAAAAGAATCTGGTTGGTAGGTTGCCCGGTGGGGCTTGGTTATGTTTGTCGCGAGTTCCGCACGAGCCGAAGAACACTTAATGTGTTCTTCGTGCGAGCCAGGACTGTAGAGCAGCAAACATAACCAAGCCCCACCGGGTAACCGGTCAGGTTAGGCTACTTCGCGGCGCCGGGGATGCCGTGGGAGGTTTTGGCGGTTTTGGCTCCGTTTACGATGGCGGTCTGTAGGGCCCTTACGGCGAGCATACCCAGTAAGTCTAGGGGAACGGCGGCGCTTGCCTGGGCGCCCAGTTTGCCGCTGGCGAGGGTGTAGATGGTGTCGCCGTCGTTGGTGGTGTGCGTGGGACGGATGGCGTGTGCGTAGGCGTCTGCGGCCATCTGGGAGACCTTGGTGGCTTGTGCCTTAGTGAGTTCCACGTTGGTGATGATGCAGCTGATGGTGGTGTTGGTGCGGTCGAGCGGCATCTGCATGGATCCGGCGGCGGCAAAGGCTGCGAGTTCCATGTCGACGATCTGGTCGCTATCGGCTGCGGCGCGCATGCCGGCGACCCACTCGCCGGTGAAGGGGTCGACAACGTTGCCGCAGGCGTTGACCGAGACCACGGCGCCCACCTTGACGGGACCGAGTGCCACGGCGGCAGCTCCAAGACCGGCCTTCATGCAGGTGGCAGGCCCCATGAGCTTACCCACGGTGGCGCCCGTGCCGGCGCCTACGTTGCCCTGTTCGAGCTTGGTGGGGGTGTGGTCGAGTGCTTCGCGCACGGCGGCGATGCCGGCCTCAATGTCGGGGCGAACGGTGGGGTTACCAAAGGCGAGATCGAAGATACAGCTGGAGCACACGATAGGCACCTGCGTGGGGCCGACGGGAAGGCCGATGCCGCGGCTCTCAAGCTCGCGAGCGACGCCGCTTGCAGCCTCGAGGCCAAAGGCCGATCCACCCGAAAGGCAGACGGCGTGGACCTTGTCGACGGTGTTCTCGGGTCGCAGCAGGTCGGTTTCGCGCGATGCTGGAGCACCGCCGCGAACGTCAACGCCGCCGGTGGCGCCCTCGGGTGCCACGATTACGGTGCAACCGGTGCCGGCCTCCTCGTCCGTATAGTTGCCATAGCAAAAGCCATCGACATCGCAGACGTCAATGGCCTCGAGCAGTGTATCCATGTTTAACTCCTATCGGTTTTCCGCCGCGCCTTGTGCCCGGTCGGGATCCGTACGGTACGCCAAAATTGTAGGCGCCGGGGGATACCCAGCGCCAGATGCAATTACGAGAGTTTTTGAATCGCGCGCGCGACGCGGGCGATGGGTAGGCCCACCACGTTATAGAAGTCGCCCGAAATATCGTGCACGAGCATGCGTCCTCCTGTGCCCTGAATGCCGTAGGCGCCGGCCTTGTCCATGGGCTCACCCGAGGCGACGTAGTGCTCGATCTGCTCGTCGGTGAGCTCGTAGAACGTCACGTCGGTCACATCGACAAAGGACAGGCTTTCGGCGGCATGCGGGGCGGCCGTATCGCCTGCCTTAACGATGCAGACGCCGGTTGCGACCTGGTGCGTGCGGCCCGAAAGCTCACGGAGCATAGTGCGCGCCTCGTCCTCGGTTGCCGGCTTGCCCAGAATCTTGCCGTCAAAGGTGACGATGGTGTCGGCCGCGACCGTCAGCTCATTGGGCTCGGCATACTCGGCAGCAACGGCAGCCGCCTTGGCGCGTGCCAAGCGCTCGACAAGCGTGAGCGGGGCCTCGCCATCAAAGGGCGTTTCGTCGATATCCGCGGGAATCACGCGAATGTTGTAGCCTGCCTCGCGCATCAGCTCTATGCGGCGCGGCGATTGCGAAGCCAAAATCATAGTTGGATGCCCTCGGCGACCTTCTCGACGGCCTTGTCGCCGGCGAGCGTGCGCAGCAGCTCCAATGCAAAGGGGAGGGACTGTGCCATGCCGCTGGCAGTGATGATGTTGCCGTCTTGCGTGACCTTCTCGCCGGTATAGGCGCCTTCGGGGAAGCTTTTCTCAAAGCCAGGGAAGCACGTGGCATGGCGCCCCTCGAGCAGGTCGAGCTCGCCCAGGATAAACGGGGCGGCGCAGATGGCGGCGACGTGCTTGGTTGCGGCGAACTCGCAGACCACGTCGCAGACGCGCTGATCTGCGCGCAGGTTGGTGGCACCGGGCAGGCCGCCGGGCAGCACGACGCAGTCGTACTCGTCAAAGTTGATCTCATCAAAGAGCGCATCGCAGGTCACGGGGATCTGCAGCGAGCTTACGACCTCGCGCGTGGGCATGATCGAGACGAGCGTGGCACGCACGCCGCCGCGACGCATGACATCGACCATGGTCAAGCATTCAATAGTTTCAAAGCCATCGGCGGCGAGAACGGCAACGCTGGGCATGAGGGTTCCTTTCATAGGCGGCATACAATTAGCCGTCTTATACCCCGAAGACCTCCGCTTGCCACGCTCGATTTCCCAATGATTTTCTGAGCAATGATTAAGCGGCTAGTTGCGCCTAAGGTGGACGACGGTCTCGCAATGGAAGGTTTGTGGGAACAGGTCGACTGGCGTGATCTTTACGGGGGAGAAGGTGCCTTCTTCGACAAAGCGTTTGAGATCGCGCGCCAGGGTGGCCGGGTCGCAGCTCACGTAGGCGACATCGCGGGCACTCGTGCTGGCGATAAGGCCGATCGCCTCGGGGGCGAGGCCTGCGCGCGGCGGGTCGACCACCAAGATGTCGGCATCCTGGTCGGGGAACTCGCGCACCGCGTCTCCGCCAATGACGTCGACGTTATCAAGCTTGTTGATTTCCAGGTTACGGCGTAGATCGCGCACGGCGGGGCCGTAGGCCTCGACGGCAGCGACAAAGTCGCAGCGGCGGGCGAGCGGCAGGGTAAAGGTGCCGGCACCGCAGTACAGGTCCACGGCAAGCTCGTCTTCCTGCGGGTCGAGCGCTTCCATGACAAGATCGATCAAAATCTCGGCGCCCTTGGTGTTGACCTGGAAAAAAGACGGGGCAGACAAGCGCATCTGATCCTCGGCGATATTCTCGGTCCATGAGCCCTCTCCGGCGAGCATTTCGACCTTGGAGACACGGCGGGCCTTCTTTTCGCCCTTGCTCATCACGCGTACGATGCTCGTAGGATGAGCGGCGTCCGCCAGCACGCGGGAGACCTGCGAGCGCGGAAAAGAGCCTGTGGGCGTCCAGAGTGCGACCTCGAGTGCCTTGGTGCGGCGCGATGCGCGAATGCCCACGCGTTCGAGCCCCAAGTCATGGCTGCCGCTTAGATAGTTGAGTGCGCCGACGACCGATTTGAGTGCCTTCGGGAAGCGCTTATCGAACAGCGGACACATATCGACGGTCACGATTTTGCTGGGGTCGACACCGTGCATGCCAAGGCGCACGCGACCGTTGACGACGGTCGGTTCGAGCTCGATTTTATTGCGGTAGCCCCAGTCGTCCTTGGTGTGGCAGATGGGCTGTACCAACTCATTTGCCAGCTCAGGAGCGAACTTGCCGATGCGCTCGAGCGTGGAGCGCAGGTTTTGCTCCTTGGCGGCGAGCTGTGCCGTGCGTGAGAGATTGCCCCACGAGCAGCCGCCGCAGATGCCCACGAAGGGGCAGGGAGGCTGAATGCGATTGGGGCTTGGCTCCAGAATCTCGGTGGTGCGGGCGCGCATGAATGACTTGCCGTCCTGTACGACCTCGGCCTCGACGGTGTCGCCTGCCACGGCACCCTGCACAAAGACGGCCTTGCCGTTGTCGGCGTGCGCCAGCCCGTCGGCGCCGTAGGTCATCGATTCTATAGTGAGCTTCATATTCCTGCCTGTCATTCGCGTTGTTGTTCGCACCATGGTAGCAGGGAAAAGCGCCCCGCATCCGAGGCTTTCCTCAAATGCGGGGCGCTTCTACAAACTGCTTCTACAAACGACTATTTCGTCTTGCCGGTAATGAGCGTCTTAAGACCCAGGCCGATCAGACCCAGGCCCATGCGCACGCGGCCGGGGCGATGGCGCTCGATGGCCTTGGTCTTGCCAGCGGGCTTATCGCGACGGGCGCTCGTCTCGGGTGCGGGCTTGGTGACCTGCGGATCGGGCTGAGGTGCAGGTGCAGGCTCGGGCTCAATGACGGTCGCCTGGACCTCTTGGACCTTGGGTGCTACTGGCTGCGGCTCAGGAGCAGGGGCGGGCTTTGCCTCGGCGGCGGGCTCCGGAGTCGCAGTAGCGGGCTCGGGCGCTTTCTCCACGGCGGGCTCTGCGGCAGCCTCGGGCTCATTCACCAGGGGAGCTGCAACCGCTTCCGGTTTGGCAGCTGCCCCGTGTTCAACCTCGGCCTGAATGGCCTCCTCGGCCACACGTTCCTTCTCCTGTGCGCGCTGCTGCGCGGCGGCCTCGGCGTTGCGATAGGCACGCTCCAGTAGAGCTTCCTGCGAGTTGAAGGGTTTCTCACCCTCTGCACGCTCCACGGGGACCCAGGTGCCGTCACTCGTGAGGCTGCGGGCCTTCACGTTGTCCCGCAGCTGCATGCCCATGTACTCGTGCACCAGGGCGCGGCAGGTGGGGTCGAGCACGGGGAAGGCGATCTCCACGCGGTGCTCGGTGTTGCGCGTCATCATGTCTGCCGAGCTCAGG
Source organism: uncultured Collinsella sp. (assembly GCA_902496335.1). Taxonomy (GTDB): domain Bacteria; phylum Actinomycetota; class Coriobacteriia; order Coriobacteriales; family Coriobacteriaceae; genus Collinsella. The sequence continues at coordinate 9,825 of CABVAO010000033.1, read as the reverse complement.
TAAATCATGTCCGAGTCCACGCCGAAAGCATAGACGCGCGCGTGCTCCAAAAAGCGTCCGACGATGGAGCGGACATGCACGTTCTCGGTCTTGCCCGGAACACCGGGCTTGAGGCACGAGATGCCTCGGATGATCATGTCCACGCGGACTCCTGCACACGATGCCTCGGCGATCTTGTCGATAACCTCGCGGTCGGTCAGCGAGTTGAGCTTAAAGAACACGCGGGCGGGCTCGCCGGCAAGGGCGCGCTGAATCTCGCGGTCAAGCCCGCGCATGATGAGCGGTTTCAGTCCGACGGGCGCCACACCCAGGAAGCGGTAGTCGCCGCGCAGGTTGCCCAGCGACAGATTGCGGAAGAACAGGTTGGCGTCTTCACCGATGCCGGGATGGGCTGTCATGAGCATAAAGTCGCTGTAGAGTTTGGCCGTCTTCTCGTTAAAGTTGCCGGTGCCCAAAAGCGTGAGGCGGGTGAGCGCCATGCCCTCGCGATAGGTGAGCTGGCAGATCTTTGAGTGGCATTTAAAGCCCTCGGAACCATAGATGACGGTGCAGCCCGCCTCTTCCAGACGCTCGGCCCACTCGATGTTGTTCTGCTCGTCAAAGCGGGCACGAAGTTCCATGAGCACCGTGACCTCTTTGCCGTTCTCGGCAGCATCGATCAGCGACTCGCACAGGCGGCTCTGCTTGGCCACGCGGTAGAGTGTGATGCGCAGCGAGATGCACTCGGGGTCGTAGGCGGCCTCGTGCACCAGATCCAGGAAGGGGTTCATGGCCTCGTAGGGATAAAAGAGCAGCTTGTCGCCCTGCAGCACCTGTTCGCGGATGGAGCGGGTCATATCGATGGTGGGGTTGGGCTGCGGCTTAAACGGCGTAAAGAGCAGCTCGTTGCGCAGGTGCTCGGGAATTTTGCCCTCAATGCCGAAGACGTAGCCCAGGTCGAGCGGGATATCGCAGGTAAAGACCGAGCGGCGCGAAAGTTCGAGCGCCTTGCGGATGGTCTTGAGCGTCGCCTTCTCAAGCGACCCCGAGACCGCGAGCACTACCGGCTGCAGACGCAGGCGCTTCTTGAGAATGCGCTTCATGTGCTGGCGGTAATCCTCGTCCTCCTCGACCCCCTCGCCGTCCGGGTCGATATCGGCATTGCGAGTGACGCGGATCAGCGCGCGATCCAGCGGCTTATAGGAGCCAAAGCAGCTGTCCAGGCAGGCGAGGATGACATCCTCGAGCAAGATGTAGGAGTAGGTGCCGGTGGGCGAGGGGATCTCGACCACGCGGTTCATCGAGGCGGGAATCTCGATCAGGCCCAGCAGGCTCTCCTCGTCGGTGATGCCGTCCAGGCCACAAGCCAGATAGAGTGCGCCGTTGCGCAGGTTGGGGAAGGGATGGCGCGGGTCAATGACCAACGGTGAGATAACCGGCGACACGTAGGCCTGGAAGTAGCGGGTTACAAAGGTGCGCTCCTCGGGCGTAAGCGAATCGATTTGCGCGCGGTGAACGCCCAGAGTGTCGAGATTGCCCTCGATGCTCTTAAAGATGGACTCCCAACGGGTAAGGAGCCCGGGCAGCTCGGCCATGACAGCATCGACCTGTTCGGAGGCGGTCATATTGCTCTTGTTGTCGACAGGCTGTATTTTGAGCTCGGCAAGGTCGGACAGGCCACCCACGCGCACCATAAGGAACTCATCGAGGTTTGACTCGAAGATCGAGACAAACTTAAGGCGCTCGAACAGCGGCACGGACTCATCAAAAGCCTCGTCGAGCACACGGTTGTCAAAGCGTAGCCAGCTGAGCTCTCGGTTCTGCGTGTACGAGAAGTCGCGAGGCGGTTTGCGCAGCTTTGCGGCGGCTTGCTTTTTTTCGATTTTGCTCGGCATATGCATCTGTCCGTTCAGTCCCCGCAGGGGACGGTAGCCTAACCCTATTCACTATTGTCTCAATTTAGTCGACTTGTGGCACGGACGTATTGTGCGAACGGTATCTTTACCTACTTCTTACGCTGCCAAGGCATGCAACTAACTGCCCAACTCGTTTGGAAACAATCTATATCCATACTCAATTGGTGAGGATGTATGAATAAGAATGATTGCGAGCTGAATATAATCGAATCCAAATTGAATCATGGACAAACGACATATATATGCAGAAAACCGTTTTAGTTATGCAATTCCTAAACATGAAAATATTTGTGCAATCTAGCTTAATTCCTTAAAAAAAGAACATTTACCTTTGAAAACCTGCTTTAGAGAACCGAAGTGAATCATGGGGGAATCATATGCGATATACCGTTCATCGCACTTTGCTGACCGTTCGGGGGCGAGGTGGAATTGCAGGTGGTTTTTGGATATAACTAGAGCTGTCAGCAAGCAGCGTCCCATACGGAGGGGCGCTGATACATTCGGCCAGTAAGGCCCGAAAGAAAGGTAGGAGGCCATGACGAAAGGTCTGCACGTGCCTTCCGAGATCGGCAAGCTCAGGAAGGTCTGCCTGCACCGTCCCGGCGACGAGCTCCTCAACCTGCCGCCCGACGAGCTCGAGCGACTCCTGTTCGACGACGTCCCGTTCCTGGAGGTCGCGCAGCAGGAGCACGACACCTTCGCCCAGATCCTGAGGGACCAGGGCGTGGAGGTCCTCTACCTGGAGAACCTCGTCGCGGAGGTGTTCGACCAGGTCCCCGGCGCCCGCGCCGAGTTCACCGACCAGTACATCGCCGAGGCCGGCATCCGCGGCCAGCACATGCCGCAGATCGTCCGCGAGAAGCTGGACTCCATCGAGGACAACCTCGAGTTCGTCAAGAAGACCATGGCCGGCATGACCAAGTCCGAGATCGACATGCCCCTCACGGCGTCCACGACCCTCGACTCCCTGGTCAACTCCGAGTCCGAGTCCGACCTGATCATCGACCCGATGCCCAACCTCTACTTCACCCGCGACCCGTTCGCGGTCGTCGGCGAGGGCGTCAACCTCAACCGCATGTACTCGGTCACCCGCAACCGCGAGACCCTGTACGGCAAGTACGTCTTCAAGTACCACCCCGACTACAAGGACGTCTCGCTGTACTTCCGCCGCGACTGCCAGTTCCACACCGAGGGCGGCGACGTGCTGAACATCAACGAGAAGACCCTCGCCGTCGGCATCTCCCAGCGCACCCAGGCCGCCGCGATCGACGTCATGGCCCAGAACATCTTCTGGAACTCCGACTCCAAGGTCGAGCGCATCCTGGCCTTCGACATCCCGGTCTCGCGCGCCTTCATGCACCTCGACACGGTCTTCACCCAGATCGACGTCGATAAGTTCACGATCCACCCCGCCATCATGGGCACCCTGCGCGTCTACGAGCTGACCGCCGGCAAGAACCCGGGCGACGTGAACATCCGCCTGATCGAGGACACCCTCGAGCACGTCCTGGAGGACGCCACCGGCGTCGACCAGGTCAAGCTGATCCCCTGCGGCGGCGGCGACCCGATCGCGGCCTCCCGCGAGCAGTGGAACGACGGCTCCAACACCCTGTGCGTCGAGCCCGGCAAGATCTGCGTCTACGCCCGCAACACCGTCACCAACGACGTGCTGTACAAGGAGGGCCTGGACCTTCTCGTCGTGCCCTCCGCCGAGCTCTCCCGCGGCCGCGGCGGCCCGCGCTGCATGAGCATGCCCTTCTGGCGCGAGGACCTCTAAGGTCTTCAAGGGCCCGTACGGGTCTTAATACATACATCTAGCTGCCATTAGATGTCTCCCATTGGGGCGGTGCGGGTATTCGCACCGCCCCATTCTTGTATGAAGAACGTCAACACGATTGGACGACTGCTTTTGTAAGGAGCTTGGCCATGGATATCAAGACAATCGGCGTTGAGGAATGGCTTAACGTTTGGGAGAAGAGCGCTACGTGGGATATCGCTCAGTCGACGATTTCGTCGCTCACCATGGGCGAGCTGCGCGCGCTCGACGAGCAGGACGGCGCCACGTTCTATGAGCGCCTGGACCGCGAGAAGATGAATTACGGCTGGATCGAGGGCTCGCCCGACTTTAAGGCGGAGGTCGCCAAGCTGTATCGCCGCGAGGTCAATCCCGACCACATTCTGCAGACCAACGGCTGCACGGGCGCCAACCTCAACGCCATCATGGCTGTTGTCGAGCCCGGCGATCACGTGATTGCCGAGTGGCCTACCTACGCGCCGCTCTACGAGATTCCGCGTACGCTGGGTGCCGAGGTCGAGTACTGGGAGCTTCGCGAAGAGCTTGGCTGGAGGCCCGATATCGAGGAGCTCAAGCGCCTGGTGCGTCCCAACACCAAGCTCATCTGCATCAACAACGCATCGAACCCCATCGGAACGGTGCTCGATGCCGACACGCTCGGCCAGATTGCCGAGATCGCCCGCTCGGTTGGCGCCTATGTGCTGTGCGACGAGGTGTACCTGCCGCTTGAGAACACCGAGGACTTTATGTCAATGGCCGATGTGTACGAGAAAGCCATCGTCACCAACTCGGTGTCCAAGACCTATTCGACGCCTGCGGCCCGCGTGGGCTGGGTTGTGGCAGACGAAGAGGTATCTAACCGCATTCGCACCTACCGCGACTACACCATGATTTGCGGTGGCGAGTTCAACGACGCCCTAGCGACCTATGTGCTCGAGCACAAAGACAAGATTCTCGAGCGCAACCGCAAGATCGTGTTTGGCAACCGCGATATCGCGCAGGCTTGGATCGACACACAGCATCGTGTCTCCTGGACGGCCCCACAGGGTGTGTCCACTTCGTTTATCCAGCTGGACATTCCCGAGCATGACGAGGAGTTCTGCAAGCGCCTGCTGGCCGAGAGGGGAGTGCTGTTGGTTCCCGGTAGCCGCTTTGAACTTCCCTGCGGCGCGCGCCTGGGTTACTGCGCGAGCGAGGACGTTCTTCGCGAGGGCTTAAGGCTTTTGGGCGAGGCCCTGGTGGAGTTCGATCGCTAGGATCCCGGCTCCCTTCGAAGGCCGTATTCAAATTGGTCGACGATAATCGAAAACGGACCTGTTTCCCTAGGGGATCGGGTCCATTTTTCTATACCGAGAAGTCAAGTTGTTACAAATGAGGCCGTACGGCAAGCTGATATCCGCTGGGCCTTATACTGAGCTTCCGGTGAACGGTACCAAGCATCTGGTAAACGGTAACTTGTAATCAGAAAATGAATAGGACAAACTTTTTTCTGAATAAAAATGAAAATGGTTGAGACGCGGTATGAATCGCTAATTCTATTCATAGCTTTATTAGAAATATGCAATTTGAGGGTGGTTTAATAAAGTTAAGTTCCATTTGGTATTTGGATTGAAAACGCGTTTAAGCACGTAAATAAACTTTATTAAATCAAAGTGTGCCATGCGTGAAGTATATGTGTATGCCGTTCACCCCCTATAAAAAACCGTTCGGGGGCAAGGTGGAAGTATGGGCTGATTTTGGATATAAATATGTCGTCAGCAATAACGCCTCACACGGAGGGGCGCTAACGAATCGGCCCTGACAGGGGCCCGAAAGAAAGGTAGGAGGCCATGACGAAAGGTCTGCACGTGCCTTCCGAGATCGGCAAGCTCAGGAAGGTCTGCCTGCACCGTCCCGGCGACGAGCTCCTCAACCTGCCGCCCGACGAGCTCGAGCGACTCCTGTTCGACGACGTCCCGTTCCTGGAGGTCGCGCAGCAGGAGCACGACACCTTCGCCCAGATCCTGAGGGACCAGGGCGTGGAGGTCCTCTACCTGGAGAACCTCGTCGCGGAGGTGTTCGACCAGGTCCCCGGCGCCCGCGCCGAGTTCACCGACCAGTACATCGCCGAGGCCGGCATCCGCGGCCAGCACATGCCGCAGATCGTCCGCGAGAAGCTGGACTCCATCGAGGACAACCTCGAGTTCGTCAAGAAGACCATGGCCGGCATGACCAAGTCCGAGATCGACATGCCCCTCACGGCGTCCACGACCCTCGACTCCCTGGTCAACTCCGAGTCCGAGTCCGACCTGATCATCGACCCGATGCCCAACCTCTACTTCACCCGCGACCCGTTCGCGGTCGTCGGCGAGGGCGTCAACCTCAACCGCATGTACTCGGTCACCCGCAACCGCGAGACCCTGTACGGCAAGTACGTCTTCAAGTACCACCCCGACTACAAGGACGTCTCGCTGTACTTCCGCCGCGACTGCCAGTTCCACACCGAGGGCGGCGACGTGCTGAACATCAACGAGAAGACCCTCGCCGTCGGCATCTCCCAGCGCACCCAGGCCGCCGCGATCGACGTCATGGCCCAGAACATCTTCTGGAACTCCGACTCCAAGGTCGAGCGCATCCTGGCCTTCGACATCCCGGTCTCGCGCGCCTTCATGCACCTCGACACGGTCTTCACCCAGATCGACGTCGATAAGTTCACGATCCACCCCGCCATCATGGGCACCCTGCGCGTCTACGAGCTGACCGCCGGCAAGAACCCGGGCGACGTGAACATCCGCCTGATCGAGGACACCCTCGAGCACGTCCTGGAGGACGCCACCGGCGTCGACCAGGTCAAGCTGATCCCCTGCGGCGGCGGCGACCCGATCGCGGCCTCCCGCGAGCAGTGGAACGACGGCTCCAACACCCTGTGCGTCGAGCCCGGCAAGATCTGCGTCTACGCCCGCAACACCGTCACCAACGACGTGCTGTACAAGGAGGGCCTGGACCTTCTCGTCGTGCCCTCCGCCGAGCTCTCCCGCGGCCGCGGCGGCCCGCGCTGCATGAGCATGCCCTTCTGGCGCGAGGACCTCTAAGTCTTTCCGTTTCCGGTGCAGTCACCCTACAACCGCACCGGTTTCGCCCGTCAAACGGGCAACACTAATACTTACGTAATTCATTTCTTCGAAAGGATACGAACCATGGGTGTTAACCTCTCCGGCCGTAGCTTCCTCAAGCTCCTCGACCTCACCACCGAGGAGATTGAGTACCTGCTCAAGCTCTCCAAGAACTTCAAGGACATGAAGCGCGCTGGCGTTCCGCACCGCTATCTCGAGGGCAAGAACATCGTCCTGCTCTTCCAGAAGACCTCCACTCGTACCCGCTGCGCCTTCGAGGTCGGCGGCATGGATCTGGGCATGGGCGTCACCTACCTCGATCCCGGTTCGTCGCAGATGGGCAAGAAGGAGTCCATCGAGGACACCGCCCGCGTTCTCGGCCGCATGTATGACGGCATCGAGTTCCGTGGCTTTGCCCAGGACGACGTCGAGGAGCTCGCCGCTAAGTCCGGCGTGCCCGTGTGGAACGGCCTGACCACCGAGTGGCACCCCACCCAGATGCTCGCCGACATCCTGACCGTCCAGGAGAACTTCAACTACGACATCAAGGGTAAGACCCTCGTCTTCATGGGCGACTGCAAGAACAACGTCGCTCGCTCCCTCATGGTTGTCTGCTCCAAGCTCGGCATGAACTTCGTGGCTTGCGGCCCTGAGGAGTGCATGCCCGCTGACGACGTCATCGAGGCCTGCAAGCCCATCGCCGAGGCCAACGGCTGCACCATCAAGCTGACTACCGACGTCAAGGACGGCGTCGCCGGTGCCGACGTTATCTACACCGACGTGTGGGTCTCCATGGGCGAGCCCGACGAGGTCTGGGCCGAGCGTATCGCTCAGCTCACCCCGTACCGCGTCACCTCCGAGGTCATGGCTATGGCCAACCCGGGCGCCATCTTCCTGCACTGCCTGCCCAGCTTCCACGACACCAACACCACCATTGGCGCCGAGAAGTGCGAGCAGTTCGGCATCACCGAGCAGGAGGTCACCGACGAGGTCTTCGAGAGCCCCGCTTCCAAGGTCTTCGACGAGGCCGAGAACCGCATGCACACCATTAAGGCTGTCATGTACGCCACGCTCAAGTAAGAGCATCTAGCATCTCGCTCGGGGTGTATTGCTGCACACCCCGAGCGGTTTTATCTGGTAATAATCTCGCATCAAGCGGCACGCACGGCACGGAAGAGCCGCTTCGGGCGAGATCAGTAAATGATTTATGAAGGGGGGATGAGAACTATGACTGAGACCGCTAAGAAAAAGCGCGGTATGCCTTCATCGTTCACCATTCTTCTTGCTCTGCTGGCAATTGTTGCAGTGATTACCGTTATCGTCTCCGGTACGTCCGGCGGCGCGGTTACTGCCGCCCGTCTGAGCGATTTCTGCACCGCCCCGATTAAGGGCTTCGCTGACGCTCTGCCCGTCTGTCTCTTCGTTATGATCCTGGGCGGCTTCCTCGGCATGATGACCGAGACCGGCGCCCTGGACAACGGCATCGCCGTTCTGGTGCAGAAGCTTAAGGGCAACGAGATCATGCTCATTCCCGTGCTGATGCTCATCTTCTCCCTCGGTGGTACCACCTATGGTATGTGCGAGGAGACCGTTCCCTTCTACGCCCTGCTCGCCGCTACTATGATGGCTGCCGGCTTCGACCCGATGGTCGGCGCCGCTACCGTCCTGCTCGGCGCTGGCTGCGGCTGCCTCGGCTCCACGGTTAACCCGTTCGCCGTCGGCGCTGCCGTCGATGCTCTGACCGGCGTTGACATTGCCGTGAATCAGTCCATCATCATCGGCCTCGGTGCCGTCCTGTGGATTGTTACCACCGTCATGTCCATCGTCTTCGTGATGAGCTACGCCAAGAAGGTCAAGGCCGACAAGGGCTCCACCATCCTGTCGATGCAGGAGCTTAAGGACGCCGAAGAGGCTCACGGCAAGGCTGCTTCTGAGGTTCACAATGAGGTCAAGCTCACCGGTCGTCAGAAGGGTGTTCTGATCGCCTTTGCCTTCACCTTCGTCGTCATGATCGTCGGCTTCATTCCGCTGGCCGACCTCAACGAGGGCGTCGCCAACTTCTTTGACGCTGGCGCTGTCTACGATGCCGACGGTAACGCCGTCGTTCAGGGCTGGTCTGCCCTGATCACCGGCCTGCCCATTGGCCAGTGGTACTTCGACGAGGCTTCCACCTGGTTCTTCCTCATGGCTGTCCTGATCGGCATCATCGGTGGCCTGTCCGAGAAGCAGATCGTTAACACCTTCATCACCGGCGCTGCCGACATGATGTCCGTTGTTCTCGTCATCGCCCTCGCCCGTGGTATCTCCGTCCTCATGGCTAACACCGGCCTCGATGTCTTCGTCCTCGACGCTGCCGCCAATGCCCTGGCTGGCCTGTCCGGCGTGATCTTCGCTCCCATGAGCTTCCTGGTCTACTTCGGCCTGTCCTTCCTGATCCCCTCGACCTCCGGTATGGCCACCGTCTCCATGCCCATCATGGGACCGCTGGCTGTTAAGCTCGGCTTCTCGCCTGAGGTCATGGTCATGATCTTCTCCGCCGCCATCGGTGTCGTGAACCTATTCACCCCGACCTCCGGCGCCATCATGGGCGGTCTCGCCCTGGCCAAGATCGAGTGGACGACCTGGCTCAAGTTTGCCCTTAAGCTCATCGTCGCGCTCTCCGTCGTCTGCGCCATCATCCTGACCGTCGCCTGCGTGTTGATCTAAGTACCCAACGGGTACCCCACGGAAACCTTGACGATCCTGTAGAGGATCACCTGGTCATCGTCTGTCCGGCGGGGTAAACCCACCGGTAGACTCCTACCTTTAGCCCCCTTCCGTTCCGTGCGCGGGAGGGGGCGACTTTTTGTTCCGCGGTTTTACCAAACCGCGGAACCGGTCGACGCTACGCGCCGTCCAGAACGACAATTTGTCATTCAAAAGGCAAGGCATGACCAAAAGGTCTATGCCTCGCCTTTTTCATGCCAACTTGTACGTTCTGGACGGCGCTCGCTCATATGACCCAATCCGCTGTCAAGAGCCACAATGGCCCCGCCGACCGCTT
>CABVAO010000032.1 GCA_902496335.1 uncultured Collinsella sp. | reverse complement strand
CAGTTTGGTAGCGCGCCTGCTTTGGGAGCAGGATGTCGCAGGTTCAAATCCTGTCGTCCCGACCATATCTTGCGGGCGTAGTTCAATGGTAGAACCCCAGCCTTCCAAGCTGATGACGCGGGTTCGATTCCCGTCGCCCGCTCCATAGGATATCTTTAACGGCTCTGGTTCCATTTGGTGCCAGAGCCGTTTTCATATACATGCCGGGGACCCCACATCCCCTCCTAAGTTGCGGTGAAATACGGACTGTTTTTCGGCTTTTATGGCCCATGTAGTCCGTATTTCACCGCAACTATTTGTAAGGTTGGATTTTGATGCCGTTGGGAGGATCGTAGCGACCGTCTACCGAGAGTGGAAATATTTTTTGAAGCTCTGACCTGCGACGTCAAGCTTTTGGTCAGCTTTTGGCAAGGCCTGCGGACGGAAGCATGCGATAGCGTAATGGTATTCTCTCCGCCGTGATGGTTATGGGGTTGGCCATGCTCGATAAAGGCAAACATTTTCCGCAGTCCTATGCAAGGATGCTATTCTCGGCCGTTGGAATTCATCAAGATGGACAGCTGCTTATAACAATTGATCCTTGGGATGAACGCCGTGCGCGCGAGCTTATGCAGGAAGAGCTCATGCTTCGTCTTTACAACCATGTGTATGCGGATCCGGTCTATTGGAATAATCTTGGGGTTGAAGATCGTATCTTTCAGCTGGCATCCGCTATTGCGGTCGTTGAACCGGATGCTGTGTTTTGCGGAGCGACAGCAGCGCTGCTCTACGGCATCGGCTCGGCGTATACGCTTCTGGATAAAGTGCAAGTGCTGCTGCCACGGTCTACAAGGCGTGATACGTATGAGTTCGTTGAATACAAGCGCTGGCGCCCGGGCGAAGTGTGGCGGCTTGGTCTGTTTACACTGACGGATCCGTGTCGAACGGTTGTTGATATCGCGCGATCGAGCGCCTTTCGCTATGCGCTGGGTTATGTCGATGGCTTGGCCCGTGAGTACGATGTCGAACGCGAAGAGCTGCGAGCATATGCGCAGGCAAATTGTCGAGGGCTGCATGGCATCGCGCGTGCTTTTGACGTTTTTGAGTATATGGACGGCAGGTCAGACAATGGCGGCGAGTCTGAGGCGAGAGCAGCGATGATTCTCGCTGGGGTTGCCGCGCCCGAGCTTCAAGTTGAGATAACGCGACCGGGAAACGCTGGCTATTATCTAGCAGATTATGGCTGGCAGATGCCAGACGGCTCATGGACGCTGGCAGAGCTGCATGGGCTAGGCAAGTTTGAAGACGAGGCTCAAAATGATCCAGAGCGGGCGGCGGCAAAAACGTATCGAGCGGCCCTCATGCGCGACGCGAACCTTCGCGCCATGGGCCACAACGTCATTCATTTCAAACTCTCGGACACCTACGACGTAGAATCGTTCGGTGCCATGATGCGCGGTTACAGCATTCCGACAATAAAACCCTACGCCGACTCCCGATAGCGAAATCGTTCTCGGTCCACCTTCAATAAGTTGCGGTGAAATACGGACTGTTGTGGCCTTTAAAGGCATAAATCAGTCCGTATTTCACCGCAACTCAGGTGGGGATGGGGTTAGTGGCGACCGTGATGGCGGAGCTTGTCGATGGTGGAGTCGGTGCTGCGGCTGCGGGCTTCGGCTGCGGTTTGGCGCTTGTGGCGGTAATCGATCATGCCTTGGATGATGGGCTTGCCAAAGCTCACGACATCATCGTTGTAGATGGCGGTACGGGCGGCAAGCAGACAGTCAGTAAAGTCCATATGAGTCTTGCCAAAGAGTTTGACGGCAAGGGCGACAACGGTGGGCTCGTCGACCATGACGTCATCGAGCAGCCTTCTCATGGCCGTAGCAATCTCAACGCGGGGAACCTTATAGACGTCGCGCAGCGTGACCACGACACGCGTGATGATTTCGGGGTAGACGCGAGCGGTGCGCGTGGCGATGACCTTGGCGGCGCGCGGGGACAGAACTTCGTCGTCGTCAAGCAGGTAGCGCAGGATGACGGTCTCGTCGATGATGGTGCTACTCATGGATATCTACTTCCTCGGGGCCCAAAATCGAATCGTCGCTTTCTGTAGCAAGGTATTCAATCCAGGCATTGCGCTCCTCGGAGCGGCGATTGGGGTCACCATATGCTTTGAGCGATCCATAGGCGGCGGTGCCGTCCTTTGAGCGCACGGCGACTGGCTGAAAGGGAAGCTTGCGCATCAAAATGCTTTGCGCGACAAATAGGCGGACGGCTTCGGCGAGCGATGTGCCCATGGCGTCGTAGAGATGCTCGGCATGCTGCTTGTCTTCCTCGCGAATGCGCACCTGCAGGATGGCTCGTTTTTGAGTCGATGACATCACTGGCCTCCCTTAATGAGCGTGCAATTTGAATAGTCAAATACAACATCGGCTAATAATAGCCAATCTTACAACCACTACTTTATTGCACTAGAGTAATTGAGTGTAAACGATATTACAAACGTACTACATCCTTCAGAAACGAGCGTGAAATCTCCCTTGGATGTACGCATGTAATACACTCACCTTTATAGCTTCTAGAGAATAATTCCAACCTGCCAAAACCCCTGCAATACACCCGTATTGCAGGGCCTATGCTCAAGTTTGCCACCTGCAACTGCGTATATTTAACCTGTATATCGTTGGAGGAATTCTATCGAAGTGCCTGTTTCGCCGCATGCACTCGATACGCCGATGCCGGACCACGGGCGGTCCGGGGCAACGTCGACAGGGTCTCTCCGGCATGGGATTCAGGAGGGAGTGAACAACATGGGCAATAAACGAGTCGTAGCCGATTCCTCGCGCTGCATTGGGTGCCAAACCTGTATGGCGGCGTGTATCGAGGCACACGACATCCCCGGCAATATCGCCGCGCCGCGCCTGCGCGTGACGCGCACCTACGAGATCTCCGCACCGGTGGCCTGCCACCACTGCGAGGATGCCCCGTGCGCCAAGGCCTGCCCCACGGGCGCCTTGTTCTTTGATCCAAAGAACCATCGTATCGGCGTCAACGAGGACAACTGCATCGGCTGCAAGAGCTGCGTCATGGCCTGCCCCTTTGGCGCCGTGAGCGTGGCGACCACGCAGGTCCCCGTCTTGATGGGCGACGTGCGCGTGGGTTCGCAGACCAAGAGCTTCGTGCTCAAGTGCGACCTGTGCGTGGACCGTCCCGGCGGTCCGGCGTGTGCCGAGGCGTGCCCGACCAAGGGCCTCACCCTGGTAGACGAGGAGCGCCTGGCGGAACTGACCGCCGAGCGTGCCCGCGCCACCATCGAAAACGAGGCGTAGGCGGGCGGCCATACAGACCCAATGATTGTCAAATAAGTACCGAGTATTCGGTAGCAGAGAAAGGAAGGAGGGTGTCATGGAGAAGCATAAAGTGATCTGCCCGTACTGCGGCGCCGGTTGCCAGTTTAACCTCCTGGTCCAAAACGGCCAGGTCGTGGGCACCGAACCGCTCAACGGCATCACCAACCAGAGCGAGCTGTGTCTTAAGGGCATGAGCGGCTACGACTTCATCAACGACACCAAGATCTTGACTCCTCGCGTACTGCACCCGATGATCCGTCGCACCAAGGGCGCGGATCTTGAGCGCGTAAGCTGGGACGAGGCACTGGATTTCACCGCATCTAAGATGCAGGCCATAATTGACGAATATGGTCCTAACGCTGTCATGACCACCGGCTCTTCGCGAGGCGGCGGCAATGAGGCGAACTACGTCATGCAGAAGTTTACGCGTGCGTGCATCGGCACCCACAGCGTGGACAACTGCGCCCGTACTTGACACGGCCCTACTGTCCTCGGTCTGATGGACACGGTTGGTTCAGGTTGCATGTCATGCTCCATCCCCGGTATGGAGGATGCGGGCTGCATTTTCCTCTTCGGCTATAACCCTGCCGATTCGCACCCCATCGTCGCAAGGCGTATCGTGCGAGCCAAAGAAAAGGGTTGCAAGATCATCGTCGCCGACCCGCGCCATATCGAAACCGCGCGTATCGCCGATCTCTACCTTCCGATCAAGAACGGTTGCAATGTTGCGTTCCTCAACGCCTTTGCCAACTGCTTGGTCAACGATGGCCTCTACGACAAGGAATTCGTCGCCGAGCATACGAACGGCTTTGACGAGTGGTGGGAGACCATCAAGAACTACACTCCCGAATCCGTACAGGACATCACGGGTGTTGAGCCCGCGCTGATCCACCAAGCTGCCGAGATGTACGCCACGGCGAAGCCCTCTGCCATCATTGGCTGGGGTATGGGCGTATGCCAGCAGAAGCAGAACCTGAAGACGGTGCACACCATCGCCTCCATCGCCTGCGTTGCCGGCCAGATCGGCAAACCCAACTCCGGCCTCGCGCCCGTGCGCGGTCAGAACAACGTCCAGGGCTCCTGCGATATGGGCATGCTGCCTAACCTGTACCCTGGCTACCAGAAAGTCACCGACCCCGCAGTGCGTGCCAAGTTTGCCAAGGCTTGGGGCGTGCCCGAGGAAAAGCTCCCGCTCGAGGAGGGCTACAAGCTCACCGACCTGGGCCACCTGGTCGACGAGGGCAAGGTGCACTGCTTCTACAACTACGGCGAGGACCCGGTGCAGACCGAGCCCGATTCGGCCGGTATGCGCAAGACGCTCTCCGAGCTGGATCTGTTCATTTGCCAGGACATCTTTATGACGCAGACGACCATGCTCGCCGACGTCATCCTGCCTGCCACCTCTTGGGGTGAGCACGAGGGTGTCTTTACCGCATCCGACCGTAGCTTCCAGCACTTTGACGCGGCCGTTCCGCCCAAGGGCGAGTGCCGTCACGACTGGGAGATCTTCGCGGACCTGTCTACGCGCATGGGCTATCCCATGCACTACGACAACACCGAGCAGATCTGGAACGAGTGCATTAGCCTGTGCCCCAACTTTGTGGGCGCAACCTACGAGAAGATGGCTCCCGAGGGCGGCTACGCCCAGTGGCCGGTCAAGAGCACCGATGTGAACGACCACGGTACGCCCGACATGTTCGCTGGTGGCAAGTTCACCACCAAGGACGGCCGCGCCAACCTGATGGCGCACGACTGGGAGGCGCCCTCCGAGCTTCCCGACGATGAGTACCCGCTCATCCTGTGCACCGTCCGTGAGGTCGGCCACTACAGCTGCCGCTCGATGACCGGCAACTGCAAGACGCTGGCGCTGCTCGCCGACGAGCCCGGCTTTGTCCGCATGAATCCCGCGGACGCCCAGGCGCGCGGCATCAAGAACGGCGACATCGTCTCGATCCACAGCCGCCGCGGCCAGGTATACAGCCGCGCCGACGTGAGCGACCGTATCAACAAGGGCACGGTCTATATGACCTACCAGTGGTGGATCGGCAAGTGCAACGAGCTGACTATTCACAAGGTCGACCCGGTCTCGCATACGCCCGAGGACAAGTTCTCCGCCTGCCAGGTCGACGCCATTGCCGACCAGGTCTGGGCAGAGGGCGAGGTCGAGCGTCAGTACACCGAGCTCAAGCAGGCTCTGGTGGACGCCGCCGCTCCCCAAGACGTTGAGCCCGGCGCCGCCAAGTTCGACGACGAGACGCACGTGAATCAAATCGTGTAGTCCCGTTCTCGTTGGCTTTTTGGGCCGGGCGTCCCGTACGTTCGGGAGCCCGGCCCGTTATTTTGAAAGGAAGTGGGGATGAACCGCTTCATCGACATCAACCCGGAGAGGTGCATCGGCTGCGGAACATGCCAGTCCGCCTGTGCCGACGCCCACCGGATGCAGGGTCTTCAGGATACGCCGCGTCTGGCGCTCGTGAAGACCGGCGGTATTTCGGCCGCCCTTGCCTGCCACCATTGCGAGGGTGCCCCCTGCGCCGAGGTTTGCCCGGTGAATGCCATCGAGCACGATGGCGATCGAATCCACGTCAAGGAGCAGGAGTGCATCGGGTGCAGGCTGTGCGCCATCGCGTGCCCCTTCGGAGCCATCCATCCCGATGGCACGTCTATCGCCGGTGTCGCAGGCATGTGCGACCCGACGCCTTCGTATCCTAAGTCCCTGAGCAGCCTGCTTACGTGGGCTCCCGGCCAGTACACCTGTGCTGTCAAGTGCGACCTGTGCGCCTTCGATCCGGACGGCCCGCATTGTGTGACGGCGTGCCCCACCAAGGCGCTGACCGTCATGGGCGGCGCGGCCGATCGCGAACTCGACGAGGCCAAGCGCCTGCGCTCGATCGAAAACGGTCCGTCCGTCGACGTTACCGCCGTGGCCCAGGGCCTGTCCGAGAAAGCAGAAGGGAGCGTAAACAATGGATAGCATGACGCTGTTTATCGCATCGCTTGCCGTCTCGTGCATCGGTGCGCTCGCCTCGGTTCTGCTGATCAAGGCTGATAACGCCGCCAAGACCGCCGGCTGCCTTATCGGCGCCGTCGCCGCGGTGCTTTCGTTTGTGGCCGGTATCCAGGCCGTGCTGGGCGATGTCACGTCGGTCGACACCATCGTGTTCTTCCCGTTTGCCCATTTCCAGCTGCTGCTCAATCAGCTGTCCGGCCTGTTCGTGGCGCTCATCTCGGTGCTCGCGTTTGCCGGTTCGATCTACGGTCTCAACTACTTTGATGAGTACCCGGGCAAAAAGGGCCGCGCTGGCTTCTTCTTTAACACCTTCGTGGCGTCCATGATGCTCGTCATCACCGCCGACAACGTGTTTTGGTTCCTGGTCGCCTTTGAGCTCATGTCGCTGACCTCGTACTTCCTGGTCGTGATCGAGGAGAACGAGAATTCCATCCACGGCGGTTGGCTCTACTTTGTGATCGCACACGTGGGCTTTGTGCTCATCATGGCGAGCTTCCTCACCATGACCAACTTCGCCGGTGGCTCGTTTGCCTTTGCGGATTTCCGCGCTACGCAGTTTAGCCCCGCGGTCGCATCCGTTTGCTTCGTGCTCGCCTTCTTTGGCTTTGGCGCCAAGGCCGGTATCATCCCGCTGCACGGCTGGCTGCCCAAGGCACATCCCGAGGCGCCGTCCAACGTGTCGGCCCTCATGTCCGGCGGCATGATCAAGATCGGTATCTTCGGCATCCTCAAGGTTGGTCTCGACCTGCTCTCCGCCTCGGGCGTTCAGGTTTGGTGGGGCCTTATGGTCATGGTCTTCGGTGCGATCTCGTCGGTTCTCGGCGTGGCCTTCGCCCTGCAGGAGCATGACATCAAGCGCCTGCTGGCCTATCACTCCGTCGAGAACATCGGCATCATTCTGCTCGGCGTCGGTGCCTCCATGGCCGCCATGGCGCTCAACTCGGTCGGTATCGCCGTCCTGGCTCTGATGGCCGCCCTCTACCACACGTTTAACCACGCGATGTTTAAGGGCGAGCTGTTCTTGGGCGCCGGTGCGCTGCTGTACTCTACGGGTACGCGCAATATGGAGAAGATGGGCGGCCTGTTCCGTCGTATGCCGGCAACGGCCATCTGCTTCCTCGTTGGCGCGCTTGCCATCTCGGCCATCCCGCCCTTTAACGGCTTTGTTTCCGAGTGGTTTACCTACCAGTCGCTGTTTAATGCCGCCATGCAGGGCGACAAGGCCGTCATGATCGTGGCCGTGTTCGCTGCCGTCGCGCTTGCCATTACCGGCGCGCTGGCTGTCACGTGCTTCGTCAAGGCCTATGGCGTCTCCTTTGCCTCCGCGCCCCGTTCCGAGGCTGCGGCCAATGCCAAGGAGGTTCCCGCCCCCATGGTGTTCGCGCAGGGCCTGCTCGCGGCCATCTGCGTCGTGCTGGGCATTGGCGCTCCCGTGATCGCGCCCGTGCTGGTCGATGTCGCCGCGTCCGTGCTGCATCCGTACGGCGGCGTGTTTGCCGCCGAGGGCATGGAGCTCATGAACCAGTACTCCGGCGCTGCCACCTCCACGCCCGCGATCGCTATTGCGCTCGTGGTGCTCGTCGGTCTTGCCTGCGGTTATCGCAAGCTCAAGACCGTCGGCAAGGTGCAGAAGTCCCAGCCGTGGGCATGCGGCTATGCTCCCAACGAGCATATGCCCGTCGTGGCCACGACCTTTGCCTCCGAGGTGTCCTGGTTTATGCAGCCGCTCTACACGCTGCGCGACCGCTGCACGGCCGTCTGCTGGTCCATCGCGCACTTCTTCCAGAAGCTCACCGGTGTGGCCGAGGCTGTGGAGCCCGTACCCGACAAGGTTCTCGTCGATGCCCCGCATAAGGGTGTCGAGAAGCTCGCCGACCTCGCGACTAAGCTCGAGGGCGGCAACTACAGCATCTATATCTGCTACATCGTCGCGGCACTCGTGGTGTTCCTCGTGCTCGCCGTGCAAATGGGTTAAGGAGGGGAGAGCATGAACAACATCGTACTTGCCGTTCTGCAGGGCGTGGTCGTTATGGCCGTCGCGCCGTTCTTCTCCGGTCTCGGTCGCGTTATCCGCGCCAAGATGCACAACCGTCGCGGCCCCAGCATCATGCAGGACTACCGCGACCTGGCCAAGCTCTTTGCGCGCCCCGAGTCCCAGAGCGAGGATGCGAGCTTTGCGCTGCGCATCATGCCGCCGCTGTTTTTCGCCGTCGCCTTTATGCTCGCGATGGGCCTGCCACTCTTTACGGCACAAAGCCCCATCCCGGTCTTTGGTGACGCCATCACCATCATGTACAGCCTGGCGCTCGCCCGCTTCTTCTTCGCCCTCTGCGGTGTGGATTCGTCCAACGCCTACGCCGGTATCGGCGGCGTCCGCGAGCTGCTCATGAGCGTGCTCATCGAGCCGTCCATGCTGCTGGCGCTGTTCGCCGCCGCCCTGGTGTGCGGCTCCACCGACATCGCCACTATGGGTCAGCACATCATGACGGGCGCCGTCGACGCGCCGGTCGCCGTGATCCTCGCCGGCATCGCCTTTGCGATCGCCTGCTACATGGAACTCGGCAAGCTGCCGTTTGACCAGGCCGAGGCCGAGCAGGAGCTTCAGGAAGGTCCGCTCGCCGAGCTTTCCGGCCCGTCGCTCGCCATGGCCAAGCTTGCCATGTCCATGAAACAGGTCCTGGTCGTCGCTTGGTTCTGCGCGATCTTCGTCCCCTGGGGCGAGCCCGCGACCGTGGGCGTCGCCGCCGTTCTGGGCGCGGTCATCTTCCTGGTGAAGTGCCTGATCGACTTTGTCGTATGCGGCGTGATCGAGAACTCCTGCTCGCGCTCGCGTTTTAAGGTGCTCGGCAATCAGACCTGGGCCGTCGTGGGCATCGCCGTTCTGGCGTTTGTCTTCGTGGTCGTCGGCGTGTAGGAGAAGGGAGAAACAATGTCATTTGCAGTCAGTCTGTCCCTTCTCGGCTTGGTCGCTATCGCGGCCCCGATGGTGGCCTCGGTGCTCGTCGCCCTGTTCCCCCGTCCGTACGCCAAGTGGTTCAGCGTTTTGGGTGCCGCCGTCTCGACGGTCTGCACCATCGCCCTCGCCGCGAATTTCGCCGGCGCCGGCATGCCCGACACGCAGGTCCCCCTGATCTCGTTTGGGCAGACCCTCGTCATGGGATTCACCTTCGATCGCATGAGCACGCTGCTCGCGCCCGCCTTTGTGGGCATCGGCCTGCTTGTCGTGATCTATTCGATTCCCTATATGAGCGAGAATAACCGTGAGCATCCCGATGCGCCGCGTCGTCGCTTCTACGCGTACCTCGCGACCTTCATCGGTGCCATGGCCGGCCTCGTGTACAGCTCGACCCTTTTGGGCCAGCTCGTGTTCTTTGAGATCACGGGTGCGTGCTCTTGGGGCCTCATTAGCTACTACATGTCGCCTACGGCCAAGAAGGCTGGCATGAAGGCCCTGATCATTACGCATATCGGTGCGCTCGGCCTGTATCTGGGCGCCGCCATCGTGTTTGCCCACACCGGCACCTTCGCCATTACCGCGATTGCCGGCCTCGACGCCAAGCTCAAGGCTATCGTCCTTTTGCTCGTGCTGTTTGCGGCCTGGGCCAAGTCCGCACAGGTTCCCATGTACATGTGGCTGCCTTCGGCCATGGAGGCGCCGACGCCTGTTTCGGCCTACCTGCATGGCGCCTCGATGGTCAAGGTCGGCGTGTGCGTGTTCGCGCGTGCACTCGTCTCTGCCGGCGAGATTCCCGAGATCGTGGGCTGGGTCGCCATTATCGACGCCATGGTTACCATGCTCTTTGGTTTCCTTATGTACCTGCCGCAAAAGGACATGAAGCGCCTGCTGGCCTTCTCCACGATCGCCCAGCTCTCCTATGTGTTCTTTGGTCTGGGCCTTTCGGTCTTTGGCAGCCAGCTGGCCTTTGATGGAGCCGTGTGCCACATCTTTAACCACGCCTTCGCCAAGACCCTGTTCTTCCTGATCGCCGGTTCGTTCTCCTTTACCCTCGGCACGCGTATGCTGCCCAAGCTTCGCGGCATCGTAAAGAAGTACCCGATCTCGGGCGTGGGCTTTGGTGTCGCGGCGCTCGCCATTGCCGGCGTGCCGCCCATGAATACGTTCTTCTCGAAGTTCCAGATCATCGCCGGTGGCTTCTCCGTGGGTGCCGGCAACGTCGCGATCCTGGTGCTCGTGTGCATCATGGTCGCCGAGACCGTCGCCACCTTCGCCTGGTTCCTCAAGTGGATGGGCTATTGCCTGCCCGGCGAGCCGAGCGAAGAGGTCGCTGCGGGAGCCCCGCTTCCCCGCGCGATGGCGTTCGTGTTCATCGTGCTCATCATCATGGTCATCGTCAGCGGCCCGCTTTCGGCCAGCTGGATCGGTTAGGAGGTAGAACGACATGGGTTATTCGATCGTCAACATCCTTGGCGGCCTTCTGATCGTCACGTCCACCATGGTGGTCGTCTCCAAGAACATCAAGCACGCCATCCGCTGGTATGCGGTGCAGTCGCTGGTGCTCGTGGGACTGCTCGCTACGCTCGGTGCCACTACCGGTGCGCAGGAGCTGCTTATGTGGGCCGGATCCGCCTTTATCACCAAGGTCGTCCTGGTTCCTTATATCCTCAACCGCGCATATAAGAAGATGGGCGAGCCGAGCGATGCATCGCTCAAGGCCGGCCTTAAGCCCGCGTGGGCCATTTGCATCATCGCCGTCGAGGTCGCGATCTGCTTTGCCGTCGTGACGCAGATCAGCCTGCCCACGGCCGAGGTCGCAACGCCTGCGCTCGCCATTAGCTTCGCTCACTTCTTTGTGGGCCTTACCTGCATCATCTCGCAGCGCAACATCATGAAGCAGATCTTTGGATACTGCCTTATGGAAAACGGCAGCCACGTGACGCTCGCGCTTTTGGCCCCCACCGCTCCCGAGATCATCGAGATCGGTATCGCCACCGACGCCATCTTTGCCGTCATCATCATGTCCATCGTCGTGCGTCGCATTTGGGACGACTCCCACTCGCTCGATGCGCGCGACCTGTCCGAGCTGAGGGGGTAGTCCATGGAAACGTTGATTCACGCCCTGCTCGCGACTCCTTTGGTGTTCTCGCTGGTCATGGCGTTTTTGCCCAAGAACACGTCCTATAACGTGTTTGCCGGTCTCAACCTGGTCTCCGTCGCAGCCGTCCTGGTGCTGTCGATTATGACGGCCGGTGACGTCCTTATGAGCGGCGAAACCGCGAGCGCTCTTGGCCTGTGGTTCCACCTCGATTCGCTGGGTGCCATCTTTGTGCTGCTCATCGGCTTTATCGGTTTTCTTACCGGGCTGTTCTCGCTGCCCTATGTAAAGGCCGATATCGAGGAGGGCTCCATGCCCGCCGAGCGCGCCAAGCAGTATTTTGAGCTGTTTAGCCTGTTCGTGTTCACCATGCTGCTCGCGTGCCTGTCCAACAACATGATCCTCACGTGGGCTGCCGTGGAGGCAACCACGCTTTCCACCGTGTTCCTCGTGGGTATCTACAAGAACAAGACGGCCCTCGAGGCTTCTTGGAAGTATGCGATGGTCTGCACCGCCGGCGTGGCCTTTGGCCTGTTCGGTACGCTGCTGATCTACGCCAACGCCGCCGACGTGATTCCCAACGCCCACGAGGCCGCATTCCTGTCGTGCGTGCTGCCGTATGCCGACCAGTTCGACCCGACGCTCATGCGCCTCGCCTTTGCATTTGTCGTGATCGGCTTTGGCACCAAGGCCGGCCTGTTCCCCATGCACACTTGGCTGCCCGATGCCCACTCCCAGGCCCCGAGCCCTGTCTCGGCCCTGCTCTCGGGCGTGCTGCTTAAGTGCGCCATGCTTGTGATCATGCGCTTCTACGGCTTTACTATCCAGGCCGTGGGCGCCGAGTATCCGCAGCTTTTGCTGTTGATCGTCGGCACGCTGTCCATTTTGGTGGCGGCACTTTCTATGTTCCGCCAGGACGACCTCAAGCGCCGCTTTGCGTACTCGTCTGTGGAGAACGTGGGCGTTATCGCCCTGTGCCTGGGTATCGGTGGCCCGCTGGGTATCGCCGCGGCCCTGCTGCACTGCGTGTTCCACGGCTTTACCAAGACGCTTGCCTTCTGCGTGTCCGGCAACATCCAGCACGCCTTTGGCACGCGTAGCCTGGCCAAGATCCAGGGTGTCGTCGAGGTTGCCCCCGCAACCGCCGCGCTCGCCGTCCTGGCGCTGCTCGGTCTTGGTGCCTTCCCGCCCTTTGGCATGTTTATCTCCGAGTTCCTGACTTTTGTCGCCGGTGTTACCGCCGGTCCCATGTGGCTGGTCGTCGTGGTCGCCCTCGGTCTTACCGTGGCCATATCCGCGCTCACCCGCATCGCACTCAAGTCGGTATTCGGTCATGCGCCCCAGGGCATGGATAAGCATGAGGCCCCGGTGCTCATGCTTATCCCCGAAATCATCCTGGCTGTCATGATCTTGTGGTTTGGCATCGCCACCCCGCTGCCCCTCGTGCACGGTGTGGAGACCGCGACCGGCATCGTGCTCGAGCAGAGCACCGAGGAACTTCACGCGACGCCGATGTACCGCGCTGTGTTCGGTACCGAGACCGCTCAGAGCGAGGTGGAGTAACGAATGATTGAAACTGAGAACAAGGTGTATGCCCGTCGCTGCGAGAGCCATGTCGAGGCCCTGCGCCGCGCCGTTCCGGGCTGCATCGAGAAGGTCGAGTGGCAGTGCGAGGACCAGCTGACGATCACCGTCAAGCTGGACCGTCTGCCCGAGGCCGTCCACTACCTGTACTACGAGCGCTACGGCTGGATTCCCGTGATTGTCGGCAACGACGAGCGCTCCCTGTGCGGCCGTTACGCCGTGTACTACGTCATCTCCATGGAGGGGGAGGACCCCGGCTGGGTTACCGTGCGTGCCGAGGTCGACCCCGCCAAGATGACGTTCCCGTCCGTGACGCCGTTCGTTCCCGCCTGCGTGTGGGGCGAGCGCGAGCTGCGCGATATGTTCGGCCTGATCCCCGAGGGTCTGCCCGATCGTCGCCGCCTGGTGCTGCCCGATGACTGGCCCAGCGGCCTGTACCCGCTGCGCAAGGACTCCATGGACTACCGCTTCCGTCCCGCTCCCGCGAGCGACATGGAAAACTACGAGTTCTTGGCCGACACCAAGGGCAAGGAGACCACGCTCGTCCCCATGGGACCGCTGCACATTACCTCCGACGAGCCCGGCCACTTCCGCCTGTTCGTCGAGGGCGAGACGATCGTCGACGCCGACTACCGTCTGTTCTACGTGCACCGCGGCATGGAGAAGGTCGCCGAGACGCGCCTGAACTATGACGCCGTGACGTTCCTCGCCGACCGCATTTGCGGCATCTGCGGCTGCGCCCACTCGGTGGCCTATGCCGAGGCCGTCGAGCGCGCCCAGGGCATCCATGTGCCGCCGCGCGCCCAGTACATCCGCGCTATCATGCTCGAGGTCGAGCGCCTGCACTCGCACCTGCTCAATATTGGCCTCGCATCGCACTACACGGGCTTCGATTCGGGCTTCCAGCAGTTCTTCCGCGTCCGCGAGAAGTCCATGGACCTGGCCGAGAAGCTCTCCGGTCACCGCAAGACCTACGGCCTCAACGTGATCGGCGGCGTGCGTCGCGACATTTTGGCCGAGCAGAAGCTCTCCACGCTCACGACTATCCACCAGCTGCGCTCCGAGGTTCAGGAGCTCGTCGACGTCTTGCTCTCGACGCCAAATTTCATTGAGCGTACGAGTGGCATCGGCATCTTGGACCGCAAGATCGCACGCGACTTCTCGCCGGTCGGCCCGCTCATGCGTGGCTCGGGCTATGCCCGCGACGTGCGCTTTGACCATCCCTTCGACGGCTACGCCGATCCGGACGTCCAAAAGATGCACGCCGCTACGGCCGACACCTGCGATGCCTTCGGCCGTACCGCCGTTCGCATCCAGGAGGTCTACGATTCGATCGACATGATCGAGACCATGCTCGAGAACTGCCCGTCGGGCCCCATCCTCACCACGGATTGGGAGTACACCCCGCACAAGTACGCCATCGGTGCCACCGAGGCACCGCGCGGCGAGGACGTGCACTGGGCTATGCTCGGCAACAACCAGAAGTGCTACCGCTGGCGCGCCAAGGCCGCCACGTACAGCAACTGGCCGGTCCTGCGCTACATGTTCCGCGGCAACACCGTGGGCGACGCGGCGCTGATCGTCGGCTCGCTCGACCCTTGCTACTCCTGCACCGACCGCGTGACGGTGACCGATGTCGCCGCCAAGCGCGACCACGTGCTCGACAAGGAGCAGTTCGAGAACGTCTGGCGCGACAAGTCGCCGCTTGCGGGCGAGGGCACCATGGCCGCTCCGCTCGATGAGGAGGCGCTCTAATATGCTGAAGCTTTGGAAGGTTAACGCCAAGGCCGGCGACGCGACGGTCAAGTACCCGTTTGCGCCGTTCCCCACCAACAAGGACATGCGCGGCAAGCCCGAGCACAACGCGGAGCTCTGCATCGCCTGCGGTGCCTGCGGCGTGGCGTGCCCGGCCGATGCCATTCGCATGGACACCGACCTTGCGGCCGACACCATCACCTGGTCGATCGACTACGGCCGCTGCATCTTTTGCGGTCGCTGTGAGGAAGCCTGCCCCATGGAGGCCATCAAGCTCACCGAGGAGTTTGAGCTGGCCGTCATGAGCAAGGACGACCTTACCAGCAAGAGCGTCTATACGCTCGAGCACTGCTCGCGGTGCGGCAAGCCGTTTGCCCCGCACAAGGAGATCGACTATGCCAAGCGCCTGCTGCAAAAGGCCGGCGGCATGGAGGCCGAGCAGGCTGCCCGCACCGTCGGTATGTGCCAGGAGTGCAAGCGCGAGCTCGACGCCCTGCGCGCCGCCTCGGCCGTAAAGACCGGCAACGCTGCCGGCATGGCTGCCAACGAGACGCTTGCGTCCGGCGAGCCCCAGGGCCCCGGCATGGAGTATCTGGGCGGCCACGGCGTGAACCCGGAGTATATCGACCGCGAGCTCAACCCCGATGCGCCCGAGATCCCCGCTGGACCTGCACCGGTCGAGGGCATCATCATGGATTTTGAAACGAAGGAGGAGTAACCATGGCCGAACCCACGCTTTTGCCCGAGCGGCTTCAGTACCGCCCGACCAAGATCGAGCTCGACGAGAGCATCGAGAAGGCCAAGGCGACCCTTCTTAAGAAGATCAAGCGCTCGGTGTACGTCTACCGCGTCGACTGCGGCGGCTGCAACGGCTGCGAGATCGAGATCTTCGGTTCCATCACGCCCGTCTTCGACGTCGAGCGCTTTGGCATCAAGGTCGTGCCTTCGCCCCGTCACGCCGATGTGCTGCTGTACACCGGCGCCGTGACGCGTGCCATGCGCATGCCGGCCCTGCGCGCCTTTGAGGCCGCACCCGATCCCAAGATTGTGGTGTCCTACGGCGCGTGCGGCTGCACCGGCGGCATCTTCTACGACAACTACTGCGTCTGGGGTGGCACGGATAAGATTCTGCCGGTCGATGTCTATATCCCCGGCTGCCCGCCCAGCCCCGCGCAGACCGTCTACGGCTTTGCCATGGCGCTCGGTCTGCTGGACCAAAAGCTCCATGCCGAGACCACGGTGGAGGCCGCCGGCGAGCAGGCCGATATCCTGCACCCCGGTGTGCCGTACAAGCTGCGCGTTGCCATCGAGCGCGAGGCTCGCGCCATGAGCGGCTACCGTTACGGCCGCGACCTGGCCAACGAGTTTATGGATACGCTCGAGGGCGCGCCCAAGGGCGATATCCGCGGTGCCATGGCGCTGCTCATCGACAAGCAGGATGATCCTCGCCGTGTTGAGGTGTACTCGGCGCTGCAGGATCTGGTGCTGGCCGGAGGTCGCTAGATGGAGCTCACGGACCGCTCTGGTTACTTTGCGGGCCCCGGCATGCTCGGCGGCTCTTTTGGCGATGCCTCGCGCGCAAGCGACGAGGCCGCCGAGGGCGTCGCCGACCCCTGCCTGGGCCACGCGCCCGACCAGGTGGTCTTTTACGAGCTCACGCGTAAGTTTGTGGAGACCGAGGAAGACGTTCCCCAGGAGGCCTGCGACGTGCTGTACTACACGCTCGCCGTGGGCCACCACACCGGCGTGCTCGACTGCTTTGAGCCGCGCCTGTCGGTGCCGGTGGATGTGTTCTATTCGCTCGTCGATGCGTTGCCGGAGGGGGAGGCCAAGACCAAGTTCGAGGCCATCCGCTCCTTTGGCGAGTGCCAGCTCGACAAGGCGGCGGTGCCGTCGCTGCTCGAGGCCTGCGATATGCTGCTCGACGAGCGCGGTTTTCGCGGTTCGGCCAAGGCCGGCATCTCGGTGTTCGACGACGACTTTGGCCTGCATGCCCAGCAGGTCGCGTTCTTAATGAAGTTTCGCGATCTGGTTGAGCGCGTGCGCGATGTTTCGGGTGTGTATCTGACGGGAAGGTTGCAGTAATGGGTCGGGTTGTGGATGGTCGTGTGAACGGCGCCCCGTTTGCGGGTATCGTGCTCACGGCGGGAAGCGTGCTGCGTGCCGACGATGCCGCCGGCCCCGTGCTTTCCAAAAAGATGGAGGACGCGCCTCTTGCCGGCTGGTACACCATCGATGGCGGTCAGACGCCCGAGGATGACATCATCGAGGTCAAGCGCGAGCGTCCGCCTCGCCTGGTCTTGGTCGATGCCGCTGACATGGCGCTGCCCGTCGGGTCCATCCGCTTGCTCGACAAGCGCGATGTGGCCCGCAAGTCGATGTTCACCACGCATTCGCTTCCTTTGTCGATTCTGATCGAGGAAATCGAACAATCGTGTGATGATATCGTCTTCATAGGGATTCAGCCGGGCGATACGGAGTTCTATAACCCCATGTCCCCGGAGGTCTTTGAGGCCGTCGACGCCGTGTACGACGCCGTGGCCGCCAACGACTTTTCCCACTTTGTCCGCTTGGGGCAGGAGCTATAGCAGCGCTTGCCCCTGCTGATTAGGAAAGAAGTGATTGACATGGCAGATTCCAAGGTGGAGTACCCCTCTCCCTATTGCCTGGCGCCCGCCGCGATCGAGGCCAAGACCGAGGCCGCCGGCGTGACCAAGGCTAACCTGCCGGTCGCTAAGGCCTTTCTGTTGGCAATGTTCGCCGGCGCGTTTATCGCCTTCGGCGGCCTGTTCTTTACCGTGTTTTTGAGCGACAGCACGCTGGGCTGGGGCGCACAGCGCGTCGTGGGCGGTCTGTGCTTTTGCCTGGGCCTGGTGCTGGTGCTGGTGTGCGGCGCCGAGCTGTTTACCGGCAATTCGCTTATGGTCTGCGCGCTCAAGAGCAAAAAGATCACGCTGGTCCAGATGCTTAAGGCCTGGGTCGTCGTGTGGGTCGGCAATTTTGTCGGTGCCCTGCTCATCGTCTTTTTGGTGTACATGGCCGGCATCTATAAGCTCAACGGCGAGGCGGTCGCCAACTCCATGGTGAGCGTCGCCGCCGGCAAGGTGACGATCGACTGGGTGACGATCTTCTTCCGCGGCATCCTGTGTAACATCTTTGTGTGCCTTGCCGTGTGGATCGGTACCGCCGGCAAGACCGTGGTCGATAAGGTCGTGGGCATTCTGCTGCCCATTGCCGCCTTTGTGGCCTGCGGTTTTGAGCACTGCGTTGCCAACATGTACTTTTTGCCCATGGGTGCCGTGATGCACGCGTGCGGCTATGGTGCCAAGGTCGCCGGCGCCGATGCGCTCAACGCCGCGGGCATTGCGTTTAACCTGTCCGCCGCTACGCTGGGCAACATCGTGGGCGGCGCGGTTCTGGTCGCGCTCGGCTACTGGTTTATCTACGCCAAGAAGTCCGAGGCGTAAGGTACCGTCTGTTTGACATTGGGCCTCCCGCGGGGCGTTGCCGTGCGGGAGGCTTTTTGGGTCTGGGGCTCGTTGGCGTGCTGCTGGCCTGTTGTGTTTGACCTGTGAAAGGGGTAATCGAGATGGCATCTGCTGTGGAGCGTGACGGTCGCGCTGTGGTGACCACATGCGGGGGATGCTATGCCGATTGCGCCTTTGCGGCACGCGTTGAGGACGGTCGCGTGGTGGCTGAGTTGCCGGTGCCGGGGCAT
>CABVAO010000031.1 GCA_902496335.1 uncultured Collinsella sp. | reverse complement strand
CATTGGCACCTTCGGGCGCGTCCTCGCCCCAGACTTCGAGCATCAAACGCTCGGTGGGCATGCGCGTGCCGGCGTTGCGCATAAAGAGCTCCATAAGCTGAAACTCACGATTGGCTAGGTGTTCCTCGCCCAAGGGACCTATAAGCGTACAAGCCGCCGTGTCGAGGCGCACGTTGCCCACGCTGAGCGTCGTGGCGTCAATTGCCGTCGCGGCACGCGTCATGGCACGAATGCGTGCGAGCAGTTCCTTGGCGGCAAACGGCTTGGTCAGATAGTCATTGGCGCCGGCATCCAGGCCCTCGACCTTATCGGACACCTCGCTTTTTGCCGTGAGCATGATGATGGGCAGACGCTTACCGGCGGCGCGTGTGTGCTTGAGCACCTCAATGCCATCCATGCCGGGCATCATGATGTCCAGGATTGCGGCGTCATAGTCGTTGGCGAGTAGATATTCGAGCGCCGTCAGGCCGTCGAGCGCGGTGTCAACCTCGTAGTCGTTATGTTGAAGAATCGCGGTAAGAGCGCGGGAGAGGCCGGGTTCGTCTTCGGCAAGCATCAGCTTCATGGTTGTTCCTTTGGCGCACGGCTATACAGGTTTCGATACCGCCGATGATAGCGCACCGCCAGCCGTCTTAGCGCAGCCTTAGCTGCTTAACCTGCGCGTTTTCAAATACGCAGGATATGGCTTAACCAAACTTAAGGCTCAGATGCCGAGCGCTTGGACGCATGCCGGTCGCGAAAAGACGGCGACTCGTTCTTTCACGGCGTCTTGGCTATGCAAAGTGTTCGAGCGTTACTCCTCGTACGCGCCCTCAAGCCGAAGCAGCCACTCCTTGCGGTCGAGGCCGCCGGCATATCCGTTGAGCGATCCGTCGGCCGCCACCACGCGATGGCACGGCACGATAATCGAAATGGGATTACGCGCGACCGCAGCCCCCACCGCACGAGGAGACACAACGGGTGCTTCGTTTCCCGGTACACGATGTCGAGCCGCAACACGCTGGGCGATCTCACCATACGTAGCGACCTCGCCACGCGGGATAGAAAGCAGCTCAAACCAAACCTCGCGCTGAAACGCCGTACCAATCATATGCAACGGCGGCGTAAACCGAGGCTCCTGCCCCGCAAAATAAGCATTCAACCAAGCCCAGGAACGCTCAAGCACCGAAGACGCCGCGCCATTTGCCGGACTTACCGAAGACATCCCACCGGCACCAGAAACCGCATCGGCGCCTTCAACATACTCCGCATCCTCTTTGAGCAGCGTGGAGCCAAAGTGCTCCTGCCCCTCAAACCAAAGCCCCGTCAGACCGCGGCCATCAGCGGCAAGCAAGATTTCGCCCAAAGGCGAAGCAAACGTCGTCGTGACCACCTGCGGCTCCTTTCAAAACTCCGCAAACATAATACCGCGAACTGTGCAGACAACCCCGCAGATACGTCTGGGCGGGCTCGTAATTGTTTAAGCGAGGCTGTTTTCCCCAATCAAGCGAAGAAGACGCGGGGCATCGACGCCAGAGCGGTACCTCTATCAGCTGAGCTCTAATACTTTCCCGAGAAGTGAACGAGTAAAATCGAAGCCCCGGAGCATCCACACCTTTAGACCGCAAAACCGCAGGATTCGCGCAACAAAACCGCAGGAAATGGCGGTCAAAATATGCCAATGCTTCGGGGGTCCAAATAAGGTCGTTCACTTCTCGGAAAAGTATTAGACCTCGATTCGCACCAACCCCAAAGTCCCCGCAGGCAGCAGGCGCGACAGCGCCGCAGCTGCCGGCCGCGCCCCACAGTCCCCCAAGGCGGCAGGCGCAAAGCGCCGAGGCCGCCGCCGGGACCAGGGCCCGCAACGGCCACGTGCCCTCACATCAGCCCAGCGGCCCCAACCAACAACGGCCCCATCGCAGGCCGCTCGCAGCAGCGTCACCGCAGGCGGGGGCCGGGCTTGGTTTTCAGAACACTCCGCAGACCAGTGTGGCGCCTTGTCCGCGGCTCCGAAGGAGCAGGACAAGGCGCCACACATGGTCGAGGACGTTCTGAAAACCAAGCCCGGCCCCCGCCGGACAGGTCACACTACTCGCAGAGCAGCTTAGCGATCTGGACGGCGTTGGTTGCCGCGCCCTTACGGATTTGGTCGCCGCAGCACCAGAAGGTGATACCGCGCGCGGCCTCGGGGTTCGAGATGTCGCGACGCACGCGGCCGACCCAAATCAGGTCCTGGTCGGACGTATCCATCGGCATGGGGAAACGGTCGTGTGCATCCTCGGCAGCCATATCGTCAACCAGCTTGACGCCGGGAGCGGCAGCCAGCGCAGCACGGGCCTCGTCAACCGTAATGTCGCGCTCAAACTCGAGCGTAATGCTCTCGGAGTGCGAGCGCAGCACGGGCACGCGCACGCAGGTGCAGTTCACGCGCAGCTCGGGCAGGTGCATAATCTTGCGGCCCTCGTTTTGCAGCTTCATCTCCTCAGAGGTAAAGCCCTCCTCCTTGACACCGCCGATCTGCGGAATCAGGTTGCTCGCCAGCTGGGCGGCAAACGCGCGCGGCTCGGGAATCTCCTCGCCGCGGCCCAGGGCGGCCAGCTGAGCCTCGAGCTCGGCCATACCGGGAGCGCCGGCACCCGAAGCCGCCTGATACGTCGAGACGATCATGCGCTTCACGCCAGCGAGCTGATGCAGCGGCCACGTGGGAACCAGGCCGATGATAGTCGCGCAGTTGGGATTGGCAATAAGGCCGTGATGCCACTTGATATCGTCGGCATTGATCTCGGGCACGACCAGTGGCACCTCGGGATCCATGCGGAAGGCATGGCTGTTGTCGACCACGACGGCGCCGCGCTTGACGGCCTCGGGCAGTAGCTCCTTCGCGATATCGTCACCGGCGGCTCCGAGCACAATATCACAGCCCTCAAAGGCCTCGGGGCAAGCCTCTTCGATCACGATCTGCTCACCGCGGAACTCAACGGTCTTGCCCGCGGAACGCGCACTCGCCAGCAGCTTTAGCTTACCGACCGGAAACTCCTGCTCGTTGAGGCACTCAAGCATCTGGGTGCCCACAGCTCCCGTCGCGCCCAAAATAGCAACCGTGTACTGTTTCATGCTTCCCCCTTTAAAGGTTGTGGCTTTTGCCCGCACGCCGAGCAGGCCGATTATTGTTGCCAGTGTATACAAGAACGGGGCAGGCACGAAACCCGCCCCGTCGAAACGAAACCGAAACGAAACGCCCCGCCGTAGATTTTTGAGGCAAGTCCCATAAATCTACTGGGATAGCAGCTACTTGTGGAGCGCGACCAGAGCGGAATCGGCCGGCGCGGGAGCCTCCAGGTCAGAGACCTTCACAATGCCGTTCTCATCGGAGAAGGCACGGTAAATGGTCCGAATCGCCAGGTCGAAGTCCTTCTCCTCGACACCGATAATGATGTTGATCTCGTCGCAGCTCTGCGAAATCATACGCACGCTCACGCCAGCCTGGCCAAGCATACCAAACAGGTGGCCCGAGATACCCGCGCGGCCGCGCAGGTTACGGCCGACGGTCGCGATAAGTGCCAGGCCCTCGACAACCTCGATCTCGAGCGGCTCGACCTCCTGCTGAATGTCGCCCACAAGCGAGTACAGTGAATCGTGAACGTCCTGCTCCTGCACCACGGCGCCAAAGCGGTCGACGCCGGTGGGCATATGCTCGACGGAAACGTCATAGCGTTCGAACACCGAAAGTGCACGGCGCATAAAGCCAACGCGGGGCTTGGTGCGGTCGCGGGCAACGTTGATGGCGACAAAGCCGCGCTTGCCGGTCACGCCGGTAATGATGGGCTCCGCCTCGCCCTCATCAGCCGTCTCGCTAATGATGGTGCCGGGGTCCTGCGGCGCATTGGTGTTCTTGATGACCAGCGGAATACCCGCCTCACGCACGGGGAATACGGCTTCCTCGTGCAGGACGCTCGCACCCATGTACGAAAGCTCGCGCAGTTCCTCGTAGGTAACGCGGGCGATGGGCTGAGCCTCGGGAACAATACGCGGATCGGCAGAATAGAAGCCCGAGACGTCGGTCCAGTTCTCGTACAGGTCGGCACCCAGGCACTTGGCCAGGATCGAGCCGGAAATATCGCCGCCGCCACGGTCGAGCAGCTTGATCTGGCCCTCACGCGTCGCGCCGTAGAAACCAGGCATAACAAAGCCGCCCTGTTGACCGTACTCCTGCACCAGCTCGGAGGTGCGATTCATGCTGAGCGTACCGTCGTGATGGAACGCCACAACCGTCGCGGCATCCAGGAACGGCAGGCCCAGGTACTCGGCCATCAGGCGAGCGGTGAAGTACTCGCCGCGGCTCACGAGCTCCTCGGTGGAGTAGCCGCCCGAGCGGGCGCGCTCGGCAAAGGCCGCGAACTCCTCGCGGATGGGATAGGTGAGCTCCAGCTCGTCAGCGATATCAAAATAGCGCTGGCCAATGTCCTCGAGCAGCTCCTCACACGACACGTGATACTTAACGTGCGCGTTAACCAGGTAGAGCAGGTCGGTCACCTTGGTGTCGCCCTTAAAGCGGCGGCCGCAGGCGGAAACCACCACAAAACGGCGGGCAGGGTCGGCATCGACAATGGCCTTGATCTTCTTGAAATGTTCGGCGTCGGCGACCGACGAGCCGCCAAACTTGGCAATTTTTATCATGGCGTGGAGGTTACCTTTCTAAAAGCCTCTGCAAACCTGTTTTGCGCGCTCTGATACCATGGGTTCACCGATTGGGACCAAGGTATCCGAGGAGCACTGTTATATGGGAACTTATCATAGTACACGAGGACGCACTTTATCATGCTCAAGTAAGGTGGCAATCCGCACCGGCATAGCTCCCGACGGGGGTTTGTTTGTCTCGGACGAGCTTGGCACCCAGCAGGTCGATATCAGCTCGCTTGCAGCTAAATCGTACTTTGAAATCGCTCAAGATGTGTTGGGAATGTTACTGAATGATTACACGGCCGAAGAAATTTCGGCGTGTGTCGACGAGGCATACCGCGGCACGTTCGCGAGTGAAGAGGTTACGCCGCTCGTCAAACTCGACGCTGCGCCGGGCGCTGACGCCCCTCAGACCTATGTGATGGAGCTCTTTGGCGGCCCCACAAGCGCCTTCAAGGACGTCGCCCTGCAGATGCTCCCCCGCCTCATGGCCCGCACTTCCGCCAAGGACGGTGGCGCCGAGCGCATCATGATCGTCACCGCCACATCGGGCGACACAGGCAAGGCAGCACTCGCCGGCTTTGCCGACGCCCCGGGCACGGGCATCACCGTCTTTTATCCCGAGGGCAAAGTCAGCCGCGTGCAAAATCTGCAGATGTCCACTCAGGAGGGCGATAACGTCGCCGTCTGCGGCATCCGCGGCAACTTCGATGACGCCCAGAGTGCCGTCAAGCGCATCTTTGCCGATAAGGAGCTTGCCGAGCGTCTGGAGGCCGCCGGCACGGTGCTTTCGAGTGCCAACTCCATCAACGTCGGCCGCCTGGTGCCGCAGGTCGTCTACTACTTTGCCGCCTATGCGCAGCTGCTGCGCGCCGGCGCCATCGAGGCCGGCGACGCCGTGGAGTTCTGCGTACCGACCGGCAACTTTGGCGATATCTTGGCCGGCTACTATGCCAAGCGTATGGGTCTGCCCGTCGCCAAGCTCATCGTCGCGAGCGACAAGAACAACGTTCTGGCTGACTTCCTGACCACCGGCGTCTACGACCGCAACCGTCCGTTCTTCACGACCATCTCACCGTCGATGGACATCCTCATCAGCTCTAACCTGGAGCGCATGCTGTACTTCCTGTCCGATGGCGACTGCGAGCTCGTTGCCGGCCTTATGGAGCAGTTGGCACAGACTGGTCGCTACGAGATTCCCGCCGACCTGCTGGCAAAGATTCAGAGTGTCTTTGGCTGCGGTTGGGCCAGCGAGGACGAGGTCCGCGCCGCCATCAAGAGCTGCTGGGACGCGAACGGCTACGTGATCGACCCGCACACCGCTTGCGGCTATCACGTCTTCGAAAAGGTCGCTCCCGCCGAGGGCGCCAAGGCCCGCGTGCTGCTTTCGACCGCCAGCCCTTACAAGTTCCCGCGCGCCTGCTGCGACGCCCTGGGCCTTAACGTTCCCGAGGACGACTTTGAGGCTATGCGCGTACTCGAGCAGGCCACCAATGCGGTCGCCCCGGCGCAGCTCGCCGAACTCGAGTCCAAGCCCGTCCGCTTCGAAGACGTCTGCGACGTAGCCGACATGGCCAACTACGTAGAGTCTGCAGCAAAAAAGATGGCTACCAACTAAAACCCCTTATAAGGCGCCGGCGAAAGCCGGCGCACTTTCTTTTATCAGATACCCACCGGGATGATGACGAACTGACATGCGGGTCTGCCTGTTTAGTTCGTCGCGAGTTCCGCACGAGCCGGAAAGCACTTAATGTGCTTTCCGAGCGAGCCAGGACTGCCCGAGCAGCGAACTAAACAGGCAGACCGCCCAGGAGATTCCCATGATCAAAATCACCGTCCCCGCCACCAGCGCAAACTTAGGCATTGGCTACGATACCCTCGGCATGGCCGTCAGCCTCTACTCGCACTTCACCTTCGAGCGCGCCGATAAGCTCACCATCACGGGCTGCCCCGAAGAGTTCCAAAACGAGGACAACCTGGTCTACGTCAGCTTTGTCGATGCACTGGCCGCATGGGGCGAGACGGCTTTTCCCGTTGCCATCGACATTCAGACTGACGTTCCCGTCGCCCGCGGCCTGGGCTCCAGCTCCACCTGCGTCGTCGCCGGCATTATGGCCGCCGCCGCACTGACAGGCCACACCGTCGACCGCGCCGAGCTGGTTCGCATTGCCACCGAAGTCGAGGGCCATCCCGATAACGTCGCCCCCGCCATCCTGGGCGGCGCCGTCTGCTCCTTTACGCCGACCGATTCGCTCCCCCAGTGCCTGCGCTACGAGGTGAGCGATCGCCTGCGTTTTATTACCGTGATTCCGCCCTACGAGGTACATACGAGCAAGGCGCGCAAGGTTGTGCCGCAGGAAATTCCACTCTCCACCGCCGTGTGGCAGATGGGCCGCATCGCCGGCATGACGCGCGGCTTGGAGACTGGTGACCTGGACCTGATTGCCGCCGCTAATGACGACCGCATTCAAGAGCCCTATCGTCGCCGCCTGATTCCCGACTACAACGCCGTGCGCGACACCTGCCTTAACGGCGGCGCCAAGACCATCTGGATCAGCGGCTCGGGCTCGACTCTCATGGCCGTGACTGACGACACCATCGTGGCAAAGTTCCTGCAGGTCAAGCTGCGCGAGCAGTTCCCTAAGTGTGATACGCATATCCTCACGTGCGACACGGAAGGCGCCCAGATCGAATACCTGTAGTCGCCGTCCCGTATACTCGCCGGGGAGGCCAGGGGCTTTGCCCCCAAATCGTCCTCGGACATGGCAGGACCCCCGCTGTGCACTTCGTGCGGCGGGGGTCCTGCCGTCCTGCGGAAAGATTTGGGGGCAAAGCCCCTGGCCTCCCCTATGTTAACTTCGCCGGCGGCGGCTACAGGGACCTACGCTCTGGAAAGTCGCCGGGCTGATAATTCGGCTTTTTATTGGTAGGGGCTTTTGCTGGGCTGGAGCACCTGCTAGAGATGGGCTTTGGTGCTTTGTTAGGTTTACGCTGCGCTGGTTTCTTTGTATTCGAAGACTGGTTCTAGGAGGTCTTCGATATTGCAGTGGAGGGCTTTTGCTATAGCTCTTACGGTTGTTACCGAGGCTTCGTTGATGTTTCGTTGGCGCTGTTCGTACATTTGGATTGAGCGGAGTGATACGCCCGATTCGTATGCCAAGTCTTGTTGGGTTTTCTTAAGCCTCTTTCTTGCTAGTGCTAGCTTGGTTTGACGAGGTGTTTTCTTCGCCATATCGCAAACAAGACTCGCCACACGTTCCTCTGAGGCTTCATGCCAGGGGTAGTACAGGTTGCGCAGCGCGTCAAACGGAACGACATGCAGCAGATCTTCGAAAGACTCTCCTAGGCGCCACTGCAGGTATGCCAGCATCCAGCCCGCCCAATATTCCGGCGTCTTCTCAAATCGATAGGTGCAGTCCGGTATAGGCCCGTTTTGATAGCCCGACCTTTCGGCGATAAGCGCGAACAGCTCAACACCCGATTTTCCCGACACTACCCATGCATTGCCGCGCTCAAACTCTCGAGCAACCCCGCTCAGGCAAAAGAGTTCAGCAACTTCCGATCCTTCTGCTCCGTAATCGTTAACGGCATAGTCGAAGCAATCCCCGAGGTTGTTCATTGCGTCCTCAAGGTAATAGACGGGGTATGTCCTACTCGGCCCACAATCCGTTAACTCTTGGATCATTTAAATCAACCCTCCCTGCCATCAAATCCCTAATGTCGACACCATCAGAGTCAAATCCGTTTACCGTATCCAGGTACTTTCGTCGAGCGTTCTGTTCTCGCTCAAATCGTTTGGGATAATACTCAAATCCCAAAGCCTGCCTCCAATCGCAGAATGTAATCGCTGAAAACGCACGCTCACTCATAAGCGCGTATTGGATACCTAGGTCTCCTAAAAAACTATCACTGAGGTGATACAGATAGGGGCTTTTGACGGTTTAACCCTGACTAGAGGCAGGCCTCGGCGATGCGCTTTTTGAGTTCGTCGATGCCGGTACCGGTTTGGGAGCTTGTGATGATTACGTTTTCGGCCGGGACGTTGAGCTGCTTTTTGATGGCTGCTGCTTGGCGGGCCTGCTGGGTGCGGCTGAGTTTGTCGGCCTTGGTGAGGCAGACGATAAAGTTGAACTCGTTGCCCTGCAGGTAGTCGATCATGTCATGGTCGAGTTTACTGGGGTCGTGGCGAATGTCCACCAGCGACACAACCAGGTTAAAGCTGCGCTCGGAGTCGAAGAAGTCGCCAATGAGCTCGGCCCAACGGTCGCGCTCGGCCTTGGAACGGCGGGCGAAACCGTAGCCTGGCAGGTCCACAAAGTGCACGTCGTCGGCCTCGAAGAAGTTGATGTTGCTCGTCTTGCCCGGCGTACTCGAAACCTTCACCAGGTTCTTGCGGCCAAAGAGCTTGTTCATGATGGACGACTTGCCCACGTTGGAGCGGCCGACAAAGCTCACCTCGGGGCAGGTGGACTCGGGGATCTGCGAAACCTTGCCGTAGCTGGCGACGAACTTGGCAAGCTGATAGTTAATGGAATCGGCCATGGACACTCCTTGGTCGTAGGTTCTTACAAATAGACGCGCTATTGCGCAGCGGCAATGCGGCGGACGATATCGAGCGTGATGTCACTTGCGACACGCGCGTACTCGAACAGATCGAACTCGCGCTCGCAAATTGCATCGTACGCCTCGTCACAATTATCGCTGATAGCGCGCAACACCAGGCAATCGACACCATTTTTGGTTGCGACATGGGCAATTGCCGCGCCCTCCATGCCGACACAATCGGCATGCGTCGCCTCGATAGCGTCGTTGCGCATGGTGGCGCCCGTCACAAAGCGGTTACCCGTGGCAATCGTGCCGACCAGGAACTGCTTGGTGCCCTCATTCGAAGCGACTGCATTTGTCGAAGCGTCAACAAACCCACGCTCAGCAAGCACTTCGGCGGCAATATCGACCAGCGCGGGCGTCGAGCCAAACTCCTCGAGCCCCGGTGCGGACTCGGCGATAAGCGCGGTATCGGTATCCAGATAGCGTAGGCGTTTGCCAATGACCACGTCGTCGATATGGAGCTTGGGGTTCAAACCGCCCGCAATGCCCGAAAACACAACAGCCTGCGGAGCATACTTGCTAATGAGGTGCTGTGTTGCAGCGGCGGCGTTCACCGTGCCCATGCCCGCCGTTGTGGCGACAACTGTCAGGCCGTCGAGCTCACCGCTCACAACGGTCAAGCCTGCCTCCCGTGCCTCGCAAACGTCGCTCAGCTCTTCCTTAATCTGCATGATCTCTTTTTCGAGCGCACCGATAATCGCAATGGTAGCCATGCCATTCCCCAAACCTATTCGAAATTCTCAACCACGGTATGGTACCAGCATTTTGTTTGACCTCGTCAAACGAACACGCTAAGCCAGTGCAGCTCGCGTATCAAACAGAGCCTTTGCAATCGCGGCCGTAACCTCACTCGAGCGGTCGCTCCACGGCATCGATGTCATGATACCCATGACATAGGTACAGCCATCGATGTCGATAAGGCCCGCATCGCATGTCGAGTAGTAACCATCCTCGCTAATCCAGCCTGCCTTGTTGCGCACCAAAACCTGCTCGTCCGCAATGCCATCGCGAATAAACGAGCGCGATGTTGATGCCAGAAGGCCCGACAACCACTGTGAAGTCTCGGTATCCATGCTCAGATACTCGCTCATCTCACGCCATAACCTCGCAGAAGTGCGCGGGCAGTAGGTCGGAAAATCACTCATCGGATTCAGTGCCGTTTCGTCATCAACACCCAGATTGGCAATCCAATCCTCATAGCCATCATGGTCAAACGCCGCGCGTAACGCGATAAACGAATCGTTGTCCGAGTTGACGACCGCGGCCTCGATAAGGTCACGCACTGTCTGCCAGCCCATGCTGTAACCACCATACGTGGCTAAAGGCCAATCGAGCGACACCTGCCCCGATTCGACCAACATCTCGCAAATATAGAGTGCATACAGCGCCTTATAACTGCTCGCTCCATACACCTCAACATCGGCGTTATACGTCACGCCCCTACCACTCGATAGGTCGTAGAACACTACACCCACGTCGCCCAGCTCCTGCGCCCGACACAGGGCATCCTGGAGCGAGGCAAGGCTCTCATCCTCCAAGGCAGGAGTCTTGTTATCCACCAACGAGAAGGTCCGAACGGTATCACCCGAAGGGATATCGTTGAAGTCCGCCTTCGAAAGTCTCGTCTTGAGATCTGCCGTCGACAGAGCTTGATCTGCCGACGCTTTGGACTTTGAAACCTTCTCGTTTTGCAGCTGTACCGTTGACGCATCTGGGCGCCCCGTTCGCTCCGAGGCGTAGGTTTTAACGGTAATTCCGAGGATAATAACCGCCGACGTTAGCATCCCAATAGCGGCAATCTTCCTCATGCGGATGCGAGCGCCGGCAAGGCCACGCGAAGACGTGCCCTTCGTCTTATATCTGCTGCCATGCTGCGGCACATACTCGTCCCGCGATGCGATGTTTCGCACGTGGTCTCCTGACTGCCACCGTTTATATACGAGCAGTATGATACCGAGCAGGCATTTCTTTCCAAAGATATTCAGCGGCGTTTAAGGTGTCTTTAAAGAAACCACAAGCGTATTTATCCAAATGGCACGATTCTGTTGCGCATCTCACCGCAACCCAGAGAGCAGTCTTTTAAGGACGGGGCTCTTTAGCAATCAACTAGGTGCCCAGGGGCACTCATTTAAGTCTGTCCCCAATGAGTGCCCTTGGGGAGCGAAAATGGCCCGCTAGCCAATGGCGTTTTTGAGCTCCGCACGGCGCTTTTTCATACCGGCCATAACGGCGTTGCGCAGCTCGGGCATGCGCGCGGTATCCATCTGCGGAACGCCCTCGAGCTTATAGGGAATCCCCAGCTGCTCATACTTGACGACACCCATCGTGTGATACGGCAGCATTTCCAGGCCCACCACGTTGTGCCATGGAGCGATGAGGCGACCGAGCTTCTCGCACTCCTCCACCGTGTCGGTAATGCCCGGCACCACCACGTGGCGGATAACGACCTTGATCTTGCGACGTGCAAGTTCATCGCCGAACGCCAAGATGCGTGCGGGATCGCAACCGGTCAGCTTTTTATGCTCGACCGGGTCGGCATGCTTAATATCGAGCAGTACCATGTCGGTCTCGTTGAGCACGGCATCGAACTTCTCGGGGTGGTTGGGGTCAAATGCATAGCCACAGCTATCTAGGCAGGTATGTACACGGCCATCGGGGTTGTTATGCATAGCACGAAACAGATCGGCCAAAAACTCGGGCTGCAGGAGCGGCTCGCCGCCGGACACCGTAATGCCACCGCTGCGATAGAACTCGTGGTTACTCTGGAACTCATCCATCAGGTGTTCGACGGTCACCATGGTGCCGCCGTTGACCGACCAGGTATCGGGATTGTGGCAATACGCGCAGCGCATGGGACAGCCCTGAACAAACACCACAAAGCGGATGCCGGGTCCGTCGACCGTTCCCATCGTCTCGATCGAATGCACGCGGCCAAGGGCAAACGCAGAGTCCTCGGGACGAGCGTCCACACCCTCAAGCGTCATTTCTGCCATTCGCGCTACCTTGCCTCTCCTTGGATGCAACCAATTAAAATGCCAGAGTCATTCTAGCCCATGCGTTTGCGTTTAAACGTCTCGGACTAGAACGGCACGTTTTAATCTATCCCCCATCACCATGGCTGGGGGCTACGTCGAGATGTCAGGCTGAAGAACGCTCGCCTGCGGCCTTTACACCTTAAGCGTGAGCACCGCACCGAAGGCGGTCGGGCCGCAATGGCTCGAGATGACGCCGCCGACCTGAGTCCAGGTAACGTCCTTAAAGCCCAGATCATGCGCATAGACCTCCATGTCATCGCGCAGCTCCTGGGAAAGGCCCACCGAATACGCCAGGCCAATGTGCGAGTAGTCAATCTCGCCCTTCGCAACCATGTGGTCAATAAAGGCGCGGGCGCACTTGAGCATAGAGCCGCGGAACTTCTTGGTCGCCACGAACTTGCCGCCCGTCACCTCAATGCAGGGCTTAATCTTGAGCAGATGGGCGCCAAGGAATGCGACGTTGGACAAGCGACCGCCCGCCTTAAGAAAGGCAAGATCGGTAGGAACAAAGCCCAGCAGCACGCGGTCCATGACGGAATTCGTAAATGCAAAGATCTCGTCGACGGTGGCATCGGGGTGAGCCTCGATGTATTTGGCGGTCTCGACGACAACGAGCGACTGGCCTACCGAGACAAAGCGCGTGTCCATAGAGAACACGTAGTCGCGACCCTTGGCGGCGATCTTCGATGATTGATGCGAGCAGGTCGTGGCCTCGGAATACGCGAGATGCAGAATAGTCGCATCGGGCTGCTCGGCATGGATACGGTCGTACACGTGAGCAAAATCCGCAGGCGCGCAGCCGCTGGTCTTGGGCATTACGCCAAACTCGTTGCAGCGCGAGTAAATCTCGAGCGGATCGATCGAACCGTCCTCGACGGTCTCGTCACCAATCGTGACATGCATGGGCACGCGCACGATGCCGTAGCGCTCGCAGAGCTCCGGCGTCACATCCGACCCAGACTCAACCACGATTACGTACTTGCCCATTATTATCACGACCCATCTCGACATTGGCTTTTCAATACATGGCACGCGCCGCCGCACTGTTGCACAACGGCGTCCAAGCGCCAAAGAGACGCCGCCCCTTGCACACAACAAAGGACAGCGTCTCCCTGGAAAACTCCGTGCTTATCTGAGATTCTACACGGTTTATTAAGGAGTGTTACTTATTCCGCAAACGGTCGCTATACGCGATAAACGGTAGTTCGCTGCGGCAACTGCGACACATTCCGCCTAACAAGTCCAATCGTGCTCCATGCACGGTTAATGAGCGAGGCGGTAGAAATCCATCGACGCCGCACCCTCGGCGTGCAGCGCCATCGCCGGAACCGCCGACGAATAGGTACGGCTCGTAAGTGCCGCCTCACCGCCGTTGGCAAAAATCTCGACCATCGTAGTGTCCGAAAGCACGCGCAGGTCGCGAAGCTCGCCGAGCTCAATCGACCTCTGGTCGCGCCCATAGCCTTCGTCACCCATATCGAGGGTAAGCATCCCGTCCGTATAACGCACAAAGACACCCTTGCGGATTTCGAGCTCGACCATCTTGGCGCCCTCACAGGAAACCACAAGATCAAACAGGCGGCCCGGCTCCTCAACGGTTTCACCGCCTGTCGCGCAAACGCAGTCGCCGCGCATCCTCTCAATCTCGTGCACCGGCTGCTGACAGAGCTTACCATCGCGCATGCTCAGTTCTCTCGGCACCGTCAACGCGCACTGCCACCCGCGTGCCACCGTCGGGCTTTTTGCCGTCGCATCGGGGCAACCCGACCACCCGATCATCAAACGCCGACCCGCAGCATCCTCAAAAGACTGCGGTGCGTAGAAATCAAAGCCGGCATCGACCATCGGGGGCATGCCCTGCCCGGCGATCTTAAAACTCGGCGCCTCCCAATCGGCCTCGATGGGAAACCACACGCACTGGTGCGGATTGCGGTAACGCCATCCATCGGCGGACACACCCTGCGGACAGCAAACGAGAATAAGCTCACCATCGAGCTCAAACAAATCGGGGCACTCCCACATAAAGCCAAACTTCTCGCCCAACTCAATGCGCGTCGCATAGCTCCAGTCCTCTAGATCGCTCGAGGTATAGACAAGCACGCAGCCGCGGTCGTCTTTCGTACGAGCGCCCAGAACCATGTAGTAGATACCATCGTGTTCAAGGATTTTGGGATCACGCACGTGCGTACCGATATCGTCGGGGTAATCGACCGGCCCAACAGCTATGCGCTTCTCGCCCAATTCGTCGGGGTTCTCGGCAACCATATGAATCTGGTTTTGCTCACGGCCCGTCAACACGTAGTCGTAATCATCGCGGTCAAAATGCTTGACGTTGCCGGTATAGAAGTAGTGAATCTTGCCGTCGTGTACAAAGGCAGAACCAGAATACGCTCCGCTCGAATCCAAATCGGAATCGGGGAACAGCACAGGGCCGCGATTCTCGTACGTCACAAAATCCTTTGTTGTCAGATGATTCCAAAGCACTGGACCGCCATGCGCAGCATCGAACGGATCGTATTGATGATAGATGTGATACGTATCACCAATCTGAACCAAACCATTGGGGTCGTTGAGCCAACCAAGCTCAGGCTCCACATGGAACAAAAGCCTATCGGGGTCGGACGCGATGCGAGCCGCCGTCTCATCCTGTCCGGCACGCCACTGCTCATAGTCCGCGCGTGTCACCTTATTTTTTTGATTAAACATCGCCGTTGACTTTCTCGTCTATGGGGAAGGACGCTCGACTCACACGAGTCGAACGCCCTTCCTCAAATGGACTTATCCTCAGATTACGCTGAACGGCTCAACTAGAAGCTAACGTCGAAGCCAGCGCCAGCGCCCTCTTCATCGGTGGTCGGCACGCCCTTTGCCTTGTTGTAGGCAAAGATCAAGACGATCGGCACGATAAAGGCGATGAGATTGCCAGCCACATACCACACGAGCGTCTCGGGCGTGACGATGAGCAGGCCAAGCACGCCGGTCAGACCCTGACCGATGGCGCGCACCTCAAAGAGCTTCACGAAGGCACCGCCGCAGCCTGCACCGATGCAAGCGCAGATGAACGGGATGATCGAGTAGCGCATGTTTGCAGCAAAGATTGCGGGCTCGGAGATACCGACCAGCGTCGGGATAAAGGACGACATGCAGATGTTGCGCTCTTTGGAATGCTTCTTGTGAATGAGGTACATGCCGATGGCGCCGCCGCCCTGGGCGATGATGGAAACCGACCAGATGGCCTGGATGTAGTTGAAGCCGGTCGTGGCAACGAGGTTGGCCTCAATACCCTGGATGAACTGATGCGTACCGGTAACGACGAGCGGCTGCAGGAACGCGGCGAAGACAAAGGCGCCAAAGACGCCCATCCTGTTGTACAGGACATCGATTACGCCAGCGAGGACGTCGCCGATCAGGTTGCCGAGCGGGCCGAACACGGTGAACAGGGCAACGTTAGCAAGAATCAGGGTAACGGTCGGGACAAAGACAAACGAGACGACCTCGGGGATGTACTTCTGGGCAATCTTCTCGACCTTGGCCATAAACCAGGCAGTCAGGATTGCAGGGAACACGCCGCCCTGGAAAGCAACCATGGGGATGGAGAGCGGACCAAAGTTCCAGTACTCAGCACCCGACGGATCCATAACGAACGCGTTACGGTTCATAAGGCTCGGGTGAACCATGACGATACCGACGAGGATACCCAGGATCGGGTTGCCGCCAAAACGCTTGACCGCGCTATACATAACATCCATAACGAACGTGTTGCGGTTCATAAGGCTCGGGTGAACCATGACGATACCGACGAGGATGCCCAGAATCGGGTTACCGCCAAAACGCTTCACCGCGCTGTACATAACCAGGACAGGCAGGTAGTCAAACGTGGTGGCGATAATGGCAAAGAAGCTTGCGAGGTTCTTGAGGAACTCGCTGTGGTCGGCGAGGCTGCCCTCCATGCCAAAGAGGCCGTTGGCAACGATCAGCGACTTAAGGCCGATGATGATAGCAGCGCCGACGAAAGCGGGAATGATGGGGATAAAGATGTCCGAGAATACCTTGAGGACCGAGA
The DNA here is from genome assembly GCA_902496335.1 of uncultured Collinsella sp. GTDB lineage: Bacteria > Actinomycetota > Coriobacteriia > Coriobacteriales > Coriobacteriaceae > Collinsella. The sequence goes on along the minus strand of CABVAO010000031.1, from coordinate 2,895 downwards.
AGAACTTGCCCTTCTTGTCCGCCTCGGCGCCCTTGACCTCGGAAGCGCTGATCTCCTTAACGCCCGTCAGAGCCATAAACTCATCGTAGACCTTGTTGACGGTACCGGTACCGAAGATGATCATGAGCTGGCCGCTGTTGTACAGCACGCCCTTGACGCCATCGATGTTCTCGAGCTCGGCCTTGTTGTACTTGCTCGTATCCTTGAGCACCAGACGCAGACGCGTAACGCAATGCGTGGCGCCCTCGATGTTCTCCAGACCGCCGACGTTATCGACGACTTGCTGAGACACTACTTTGTAGTCCATGTTCCTCTCCATTCCTTTACGAAATCATAAGACGTTTTGATGCCATTACAGAGACGCGATCGTTGCATTTGCGCACTTAAGCGTACCGTCGGTGACCGTCAGCGCCACACCCTGGCCCTGCTTATTGCAGAATCGAGCGTTAAGCGCAACATCATCGACAAAGATGGTCGCGATATCGTCGTCAACGACCAGGCGCACATGATGAGTGCCCTCGCCCTTAAAGAACAACGGACGCTCGAGGCCCATGTTGTTGACCTGGAACCACGGATACTGGGGGGCCGCCGTAAACTCGAGCTTGCCCTCACGCAGATTGGCGCGGAACTCATAGGCAAGACCGGACTCGGCGTCCTCGGCAAGCTTCACCGAGAAGCCGGCAGCGTCACCGGCGAGCTCGATGTCGGCATCGAGCATATAGGTGGAACCGGCATCCGCGGCGAGCACCTGCTCGACCTTGCCCGACTCGCAGGAAAGCTCAAAGGCCTCGACTGCCTTAGCCTCGCCAAAGGCGCCAAGCATGCTGTCGGGGAGCTTGGTGCCGAGCGTTCCGTCAGCACGCTGAACGATCTCTAGAGGCATAAAGGTGCCACCCCACAGGTAAGAGCTGGGGTCACCGCCCTCGTCACGCGTAGGAACCCAACCGAAGAGAACGCGGCGCTCGCCATCAAATGCGGTACGCGCGGCATAGTACGCGCGGCCATCGAAGGAATCGTCCGCAGGAGTGATCCAAGGACCGTTGATAGAGCGAGACATGCGGTAACGGGTCTTGTTGCCATCACTGTACTCGGAGAACACCAGATACCACCAGTCGCCCATCTTAAAGAGATCAGGCATCTCGAACATGGTGTACAGGCCCGGATTCCACCAGTCGCCCTGGAACTCCCAGGTATCCAGGTCCTTGGAGGTGAACTTGACCAGACGACCGGTCATCAGACGCTTGTCCTCGCCCACACGCGTGCCGAGGATGAGCATGTACTCTTCGTTCTCCTCATCCCAAAGCACAAAGGGATCGCGCCAGTTGCGGTCATCGTAACCCTCCTGGGGCGGAAGCAGCGTCTCGGCGATGTTCTTCTCCCACTTGACGGCGTCGTCACTCGTTGCGTGAAGAAGAACCTGCTTCATCAAGCGTGCCTTGACCTTATCGCGATTGCAACCAGTGTAGAGCGCATGGTACTTGTCGCCCACCTTAAACACCGTGCCGGCATAAACATACTGGTCGACTTCCTCGTCGCCGCCACGCTCAAGGCTCTCGCCAAAGTCTTTGTAATTGACGAAGTCCTTGGTTGTCGCGAGTGCCCAGCCAAACGGCTCTCCGAAAGGTCCGGGGTTTCGCGTGTCACGCTGATGATAGAGATAGAACGTGCCGTCCTCGCCGTACGGCATGATGTCGCCTACCCAAATTCCCTCAGGCTGGTAATACACCTTGTGCATCCGAGACTTCCTTTCTCACGAGATACTAACTCGGTACAACTGCAAGATATGTCAATCGTTTTCATATGTCAAACGTTTTCACACCAATACGTCTTTTCGCAGTTCCAGTCGTCGGCAAACGGTTGACATATGCCGGCGAACGGTCATCAGAGGTGTTTGAGGAATTCTTTTGGCACGGGATGAACTACGCGGTTTTACCCTCAATGAGTTCAACGGGGAGCTTGATATTCGATTCGGGCTTTTCGCCGTTAATAAGAGCAATGATGGATTGCGCCGCGAGCTCTCCGATGCGATCGATATCTTGGCGAACGGTTGTTAAGTCAGGCATAAACGTCATAGTGCGGCGGGCACCATCCGCGCCCACGACCTTAATATCGCCCGGAGCGCTCAAGCCGCGCTGCTTCATCACGTTAAGACAGATAGCCGCCATCGTGTCGTCTCCCGCAAAGATGCCGTCAATATCGGGGTTCTCATCGAGGATCTTCGCAACGACCGCGCTCTTTTCGTCGTCGGGCTTAACGAACTCGACCTCACGGACAAGCGCGGGCAAACCGGCCTGCTCAACAACATCGAGGTAGGCATCGGTACGCTTATTGGCAGGCATGCGCATGCGGCTATTGCTGCGCAGGCACAGGATGCGCGAACACCCGTCATCGATCAGGCGACGCGTGGCAAGTTCGCCGATACTATAGCTGTCGCTCGCAATCTGAACAGAGGCCTCGCCAAGGTCGCAGTCGATACCAACCAGACTCAAACCCATCTCGGCATACGCCTCGGCACCGATATTAAGCGAGTTGACGATGACGCCATCAACCATATTGCGTCGAAGCATGTCGATATAAGAGCGCTCAAGCTCGGGTCGATTGGCGCTATTGCACAGCAGCATCTTAAAACCGTTTTCGGCCAGGGTATGCTCAATGACTTGAACCACTTGGGCATGAAACGGACTGCTGACATAGGGGACGATCATACCGATAAGATTCAGGCGACCGTTGAGCATGGCACGGGCGATATCGTTGGGCGTATAGTTGATGCGCTTCATCGCGGCATGGACCTTATCGCGGGTCTCTTGGCTAATATAGCCGCGATTATTAAGCACGCGAGATACCGTAGTAGGCGAAACCCCCGCCACCGCCGCAACTTCCTTGATGCCAGGCTTA
>CABVAO010000030.1 GCA_902496335.1 uncultured Collinsella sp. | reverse complement strand
CGCGGGGCGATTTTTGATGGGTCGTGCGTCAAGCGATGTGGCAAGTTCTTGGTTAGATATTGGTCAGTTTTGGGTCAACCTTGCCAAAAGCTTGACGAATGCAAATCTAGACGTCGGCGAATGAACACTTTGAGCGAGCCCGGTGCAAAATTCTGGGCTGATTCTCGATAATTGCCTTCAATCGCCCCTTGCCAAGCGCTAGCCTCGCTTACAATCTGCTCCGACATTCGCGCGCCGCCCGGCGCTTAAGAGGGGAGGGCCCCATGGCAAACGAGATCTGGACCATCAAGCGTTGTCTCGAGTGGACCAAGGAGTACCTGGCCGAGCGCGGCGAGGAGCACCCCCGTCTTTCTGCCGAGTGGCTGCTGTGCGCCGCCACGGGCCTGGCGCGCATTGACCTATATATGCGTATGGACGAGACGCTTAACGCGGCCCAGCTCGAGACCATGCACGCGGCCGTTGTTCGTCGCGCTAAAGGTGAACCGCTGCAATACATCACGGGCAGCACGCAGTTTCGCATGATCGACGTCGCGTGCGCCCCCGGTGTGCTCATTCCGCGCCCCGAAACCGAGATGCTCGTCGAGGAAGTCCTCAATTATCTGGATGCCGAGGTGCTGAGCCCCGAGGTTGCTGCCCGTCAGCGTGTTGAACTGCCTTGGAACGATGAGGTCGAGGAGGCACGCAAGGCCGAGGCCGCGCTGGCAGACGAACGCGCGACGGCCGAGCGCCGTGCCGCCAACCTCACGGCCGCCGATGAGGCTGCGCTGGGTAGCGACGTGCTCGGCAGCCGTGCCTATGCCGAGGAGCTGGCCGACCGCGAGGCCGAGGAAGCCGCCGCGCAGGCAGCAGAAGCCGAAGTCGCGGAAGCCGCCGAGTCCGAGCTCGACGAATACGGCATCGCCATCGAGGGTGCCGACCAGGAGACGGCTTCAGCTCAGGATGCCGCTTCGCCTGCCCCAGCCGAGCCCCGCATCGCCCGCGTTCTCGAGGTCGGCTGTGGCACGGGCTGCATCTCGCTCTCCCTTGCCTGGGAGCGCCGCGGCCACGTTACCTGCACCGCCACCGATATCGAGCCGCGCGCTATCGATCTGGCCACCAAAAACCGCGACGCGCTCGGTCTCACATCCGATGAGGTCGCCTTTAGCCTCACCAACCTGGTGAGTTCCATTCCCCGCGAAGAGTGGGGCACCTTTGATGTGCTTGTCTCCAATCCGCCCTACATTCCGACCGACGTCATGCGCTCACTGCCGCACGAGGTCAAGGACTTCGAGCCCGACCTGGCGCTTGAGGGCGGCGCCGACGGCCTCGATATCTTCCGCCGCCTGCTCAATGCGGCGCCTTACATGCTGCGCGCCGGCGGCCTGTTTGCCTGCGAGCTCTACGAGGGTGCCCTCGACGCCGCCGCCGAGCTCTGCCGCCAGGCGGGTCTCTCGGACGTGCGTATCGTCCATGACCTCACCGATCGCCCCCGCATCGTCCGAGCCATCGTCACCGAGCCCAAACAGCGTATTTAAGCTGAATAAATAGACATTTGCGCAAGTTTGTCCTTGCAATATACCGTAAAACTTCTACTATAGAAGGAGAAAGGTATGTCAAATCAGCTGCATCGGTACCGTATCGTGCTTGATTACATTGAACCTTGGCTTGATGAGCAGGATGAAGCTACGCTGAAGCAGATTTATGCAGACCTTTTGGTGCTCGAGAAGGAAGGTCCCAGCCTTGGTCGTCCGCTGGTTGACCGCGTAAAGGGCTCGAAGCTTCATCATTTAAAGGAGCTGAGAGTGACGTCGTGTGGTGGGCAGGTGATTCGCATCCTCTTCGCCTTTGACCCCAAGCGCCAGGCGGTATTGCTATTGGCGGGTGATAAGTCGCGAGCGGGATCGTCAAGGGCAAAATGGAACGGTTGGTATGCGATCAACATTCCAAGGGCCGAGCAAATATACCGTCGCCACGTAAGGAGGCTCGATCGAGATGGAACTGCATGAGTATATGGAATCTCGCGGGATAACACGCGACTCCATTACCGCCGAGCAGGAGAGGACTCGCGATCGTATCGAAGCCTATAAGCTTGCTCAGATTCGCAGGTTAAAAGATCTAACACAGGCGTCGGTCGCCCAGTTGATGGGCGTTTCTCAAAAACGTGTATCCGAGCTCGAGCGTGGGGAGTTGGGTTCGATGAGGCTCGACACGCTGAGCAGGTACGCAGAGAGCCTCGGCGGAAAACTGGTTGCAAGCATCGAGTTTCCCGATCGTACCGTTACGCTTGCGCGCTAAAAATCTTCAATTAACCCCCTCACTTTCACCGACTACTAGAGCCGCTCACCAAACCAACATGCGCTCTGGGCAAATAGGTTGAATGTTTCGTGCGAGAATGCCCCTCAGTAAACAAACTTGCACCAGAGCGTAAGGGGCTGGCATACACATGCAGACGGTCTATCGGGTATACAAGGGAACGCGCGAGCCGCATCGGCTTGCCGTCGAGCGCGCGGCCGAGGTGCTCGGCCGCGGCGGCCTGGTCTTGATCCCGACCGAGACCGTCTACGGTGTCGCCGTGGCAGTCAACGCCTTCTTCGATGCCGTCCCCCAAGATACAAGCGAATCCTTGTTGTGGCCGCGCGATCCGCATGCCACCGTTAACGGCGCCGCGGTCCCTGCGCTTGGTACTGGCTACCGCCGCATCTTTACCCTCAAGCAGCGCAAGCTCACCCAAACGGTCGCCTGGCTGGTCGATGGCGTCGAGGCGCTCGACCGCTATGGCGTGGATATCCCGGAAGATGCCCGCGTACTTGCGCGACGATGCTGGCCGGGAGCCCTGACTATCGTGGTCAAGGCGGCCCCCTGCGTGCCGACCTTTATGCGTGCTGCCGACGACACCGTGGCCCTGCGCGCTTCGGCCTCTCCCGTGGTCCAAGCGCTCATCCGCGCCTGCGGCAGTCCCCTTGCCTGCACGAGCGCCAACACACACGGCGCGCCCTCGCCGGCAAGCTTTGCCGCCGTCGAAGGTCGCATCCTGGAGGGGGTCGATGTTGCCGTCGACGCCGGCGAGACCCCGTGTCGCGACGCCTCGACCATCGTGTCGTTCCAGCACAGCGGGCTCCAGATCCTGCGCCAAGGCGCACTTCCCGCATCAGAGATCGAACGGGTCCTGTCCGACCCGATGCAATAGAAAGGTGTAAGCGATGTCGTTGAATCTGGGCAGCCTGGGCATGGAAGATGCCTCGTTTAACTTTGGCGGTTCCTACATCATGGCGCTCGACTGCGGCACCACCTCGGTACTTGCGACCATCGTCGACGAGTACGGCTGCATCGTCGCGCAGGCACGTCGTAGCGTCAAAACCAGCTTCCCGCGTCCCGGTTGGATAGAGCAAGACCCCATGGAGGTGCTTGCCAGCCAGATCGGCGTGATGATGGAGGTCCAGTTTAAGAGCGGCATCCATTCTGACCGCATCGCCGCCATCGGTATCTCCAACCAGCGCGAGACCACGGTGGTGTGGGACCGCATAAGCGGCCAACCCATCTATAACGCCATCGTGTGGCAATGCCGTCGCACCGCACCTCTGATCGACGAGCTGGTCGAGCGGGGCGCAGAAGAGCTGGTGCGCTCCCGTACGGGACTCACGCTCGATCCGTATTTCTCGGCTTCCAAGGTGCAGTGGATCCTCGACAACGTCGACGGTGCGCGTGAGAGCGCGGCGGCGGGCGACCTCATGTTCGGCACCATCGATACCTGGCTCATCTACAACCTCACCGGCAGTCAGGTCTTTGCCACCGACTACACCAATGCCAGCCGCACGGCGCTCTTTAATATCCATACGCTCGATTGGGACGACGACCTGCTGGCGCTCTTTGACGTTCCACGTTCCATGATGCCCGAGGTTCGTTGGAGCTCGGGCGACTACGGCCGCGTCGCGAGCGACATCATGACCAACATGCCGCCCATCATGGGCGTGGCGGGCGATCAGCAGGCGTCACTGTTCGGCCACTGCTGCTTCCATCCCGGCCAGACCAAAAACACCTATGGCACGGGTTGCTTTATGCTCATGAACACCGGCGACGAGGTCGTCGAATCCAAGAACGGTCTGGTCTCCACGATCGGTATCGCCGCGGACGGCAAGATCAGCTATGCACTCGAGGGCTCCATCTTTGCTGCCGGTTCCACCATGAACTGGCTGCGCAACAACATCGGCATCATCTCGAGTGTGAGCGAGTCGGCACAACTCGCCGCTTCGATCAACGACAATGAGGGCTGCTACTTCGTTCCCGCCTTTGCGGGTCTGGGCGCTCCCTGGTGGGACCCGCATGCCCGCGGTATCGTGTGCGGTCTGACCGGCGCCTCGAGCCGTGCGACCATTGTACGTGCCGCCTGCGAATCCATGGCATATCAGAGCTACGACGTGCTGCGCGCCATGGAGCAGGACGTGGGGCTTTCGATTGAGCGCCTGTCTGTCGATGGCGGTGCCTCGCGCAACGAGTTCATCATGCAATTCCAGGCTGACCTGCTGGATATCCCCGTGCTGCAATGCGAGACGGTGGAGACCACGGCAATCGGTGCCGCGTACTTGGCGGGTCTTGCCGTCGGCTATTGGGAAGATCTGGAAGAGCTGGAGCAAAATGCCCAGATCGTTAGGACCTTCCTTCCCCACATGTCCGCCGAGCGCCGCGAACAAAACCTTGCGGGCTGGCGTGATGCAGTCAGGCGCTCGCTCAGCACCTCACAGTAGGGCTGCGATGGGCTGCTCGATACAACAAACCGTTAAACTTATGCACGGCGCGCGGCAACAACATCGCCATGCGCCTTGTCAGCAAGGCCATCTTCCGGCCGCAACGAAAGGGGTAATCAACCCATGACCGTCACCTACGATACGTCCCGTGTGACCCTTGTCGATCACCCGCTCGTCCAGCATAAGCTGTCGATTCTGCGCGACAAAAACACCGGCACCAACCAGTTCCGCCAGCTCGTGCGCGAACTCGCACTTTTTGACGGCTACGAGGCCATGCGCGACCTGCCCATGGAAGACGTCGAAGTCGAGACCCCCATCACCACCGCAACGTTTAAGCAGCTCGCCGGCAAAAAGCTCGCCATCGTTCCCATTCTGCGTGCGGGCCTTGGCATGGTCGATGGCATCCTCGACTTGGTACCCTCCGCTCACGTGGGCCACATCGGTATGGAGCGCGACGAGGTTACCCACGAGCCGCATGAGTATTACTGCAAGATGCCCAAGGATATCGACCAGCGCATCTGCCTGGTCGTCGACCCCATGCTCGCCACGGGCGGTTCGGCCGAGATGGCCATCAGCTACCTGCGCGAGCGCGGTGTCAAGGACATCCGCATGCTGTGCATCGTCGCGGCCCCCGAGGGCCTCAAGTCGCTGACTGAGAAGGACCCCGATGTGCATATCTATACCTGCGCCATCGACGACCATCTCAACGAAGCTGCCTACATCGTTCCCGGCCTGGGCGACGCCGGCGACCGCATCTACGGCACGCTGTAATCTCTGGGCCATACCGGCTAACGTCGAAAATACGAAGAAATGGTGCGCGCGGGCGAGCAAAAGACGACCGCGCGCACTCCTGTTAACGGACGTTTTGCCCTGCAGGGTTCGAGAAAAACGTATTACCGTACCTGCGGCATAAAGAAGGTCTTAAGAAAACGAACAGGTGCGTATTAACCGATGCTTTTTCGGTTGTACTTTAGCGATTGGCTCGTACAATAGTCACCAATGTTTGGCGGGAACTGTCCTGTGAGGCGATAAAAAAGGAAAGTGAGGACGCCAGTGTTTCAGATAGCCGATCTGCTCGCTATCGTTGCAGGTGCCATCGCGGGCGCGATTGCCTTCCTTCCCTTTGTCTTTACGCTCAAGCCGGTTCTTGACGATAAGCAGAATGCGGACATGCTCAAGGGTATGGTGAGTCTCGCGGTCTCGGCAATCGCGTTGCTTGTCTTTACCTTGGTTGTGTTTGTGTTGTTCGGAGAGGCATTTCGCATGTTCCTCCTGGGCGAGGCGATCGGCTTCGTGGCCTTTATGGCCGCCTGCGCGGTTCGCGTCGCCAAGGCGCTGCGAGATCCTCATGAGGTCGAAAGGTAAGTCGTGGAAATTTTTGAAAAGCTGCCTGATGAGATTAATCATCTGGTCAGCGAGTTCAGCTCCACCCCTGTCGTGGGCGATCTGAGCTGCGGCATCACGCAGTACTCGTTTTGGCTGATCGTCTCCACGATCGTGCTCCTGATCGTCCTGGCCGTGTTCAAGAAGAAGCAGACCCTGGTTCCCAAGGGCTTCTTCGTCAACGGTTTCGAGTACATCATCGAGTACGTCGAGAACGATATCGGCAAGGGTGTCGTGGGTGAGAACTGGAAGAAGCACTTCCCGTTCCTGTGCTCGCTTTTCCTGTTCATCCTGATCAATAACATGATCGGCCTGATCCCGGGAATGAAGCCCGGCACCGGCGCAATCGGCTCCACCGCCGCACTCGCCATTTTCGCCTTCGTGTACTTCATCTACTACGGATGCAAGGCTCACGGCGTGATCGGCTACATCAAGAGCCTCGCCCCGCAGGGCGTGAGCTTCCCGATGAACGTGCTCGTGTGGGTCGTCGAGCTTTTCTCGACCTTCCTGCGCCTCATCACGCTTGCCGTCCGTCTGTTCTGCAACATGTTCGCAGGACACGTGGTCATGGGCTCGTTCGCCATCATGGCGAGCATGTTCATGCAGCCGCTGCTTCAGCAGGTTTCCGCGGCCCACGCCGTCGGCGCCCTGCCTTCGCTGGCCTGGCTTGCCATCCTCATCCTGATCTATGCGATCGAGCTTGTGGTCGGCGCCATCCAGGCTTACGTCTTCACGGTCCTTACCGCCGTGTATGTCTCCGAGGCAGAGGAGGTCGCGGAGGAGGAGTAGTCTTCCGTTCGTGCCTTAAAGGTAAGGCAATTCGTTAAACCGCCGGTGCCCGTACCCATGGAGCCCGGCAGTTATAAAAAGGTTATCCTGCGTGAAATAAGACACGCACGACAAAGGAGGAATCGTGGGAGTTATCGGTTACGGTCTCGGTGTTATCGGCGCTGGTCTTGCTATCGGCCTGTCTGCTCTGGGTGCTACGGGTGCTATGGCCCGTCAGCCTGAGGTCCAGGGCCGCGTGTTCACCGTCTTCATCATGGGCTCCGCTTTCGGCGAGGCTCTGGCTCTGATCGGCTTCGTTGTCGCGCTGATCGTTAAATAGCACGGAGCGTCAAGTATGAATCTTTCATCCCAGAAGAGCGCGATCGCACTCTCCGCGTCCGCGGCCGCGCTGCTCATGCCGGTTTCCGCGTTCGCCGAGGACGGCGCCGCCGGTGCGGACATCCTCATCCCTAAGATGGCGGAGTTCATCCCGGCGCTTATCGCCTTCCTGATTATCTGGATCGTGCTGGCCAAGGTCGCCCTGCCGGGCATCATGAAAACCATGGAGGAGCGCGGCAAGAAGATCGAGGAGAGCCTCGACGAGGCCGAGAAGACCAAGCAGGAGGCTATCGCCAAGCGCGCTGAGTCCGACTCGATCGTCACCGACGCCCGTCGTCAGGCTGCCGACATCGTTCTCGAGGCCCGTAAGGACGCCGAGTCCGAGCGTGCCCGTATCATCGAGGCTGCTCACAAGGAGGCCGAGGAGATCATCGCCAAGGCCCATACGACCGTCGAGGACGAGCGCAAGTCCATCTACGCCGGTGCCGCGAGCTCCATCGCCGACCTGTCCGTTGCCGTCGCCACCAAGATCGTGGGCGAGGCGCTCGAGGACGATGCCGAGCAGAAGAAGCTCATCGAGCGCTACATCCAGGAAGCAGGTAGCCTGAATGCCGACTAGCCGCTATCAGGACAAGGTGCTCGAGACCTACGCGCGTTCCCTTTTGGAAGCCGCCAAGGCCGAGAACCATGTGTTCGAGGACCTCGAGATGGTCGAGCGCCTGGCTTCTGCCAGCCCCGAGATCATCGCCGTGCTCGACACCATGTCCAAGCGCGACCAGCTCGACCTTCTTCCCAAGGTGGCAGCTGCCTTTAAGTATGTTGCCGAGGAAGACGAGGATGTAGTGGGCGTGACCGTCACCACGGCGATCCCGCTCGACGACGAGCTGCGTCAAACCATCACTAAGAAATGCGAGCAGGACTTCGGCCGCAAGGTATTCCTTATCGAGCAGGTCGACCCGTCTATCGTGGGCGGCCTGGTGCTCGAGGCCCGCGGCGAGCGTCGTGACATTTCCGTCAAGACGCAGCTGCGCATCGCGCAGGAGACCCTCGCAAACTCTGCTAATTCGTACGGAGGTGAAGCCTAATGTCCGAAACCCTCAATGCCCAGGATATCGCCAAGAAACTGCAGGAGCAGCTCACGAGCCTCTCCGCGACGGTCGATACGCATGAGGTTTCAACGGTCGACGAGGTAGGCGACGGCATCGCGCGCGTCTCCGGCCTCAAGAGCGCCATGGCAGGCGAGCTTCTGGAGTTCAAGAGCTCCGATACCGGTGAGACCGTCTTCGGCCTTGCCCAGAACCTTGACCGTGACGAGGTCGGCGCCGTTCTGTTTGGTGCCGTCGACTCCATCAAGGAAGGCGACGAGTGCCGCACCACTGGCCGCATTATGGATATCCCTGTGAGCCGCGCCATGCTCGGCCGCGTCGTCAATCCGCTCGGCCAGCCCATCGACGGCCTGGGCGACATCGTCGCCACGCACCGTCGTCCCATTGAGTTCAAGGCCCCCGGCGTCATCGACCGTACCCCGGTGTGCGAGCCGGTTCAGACCGGCCTGTTGGCCATCGACTCCATGGTGCCTATTGGTCGCGGTCAGCGAGAGCTCATCATCGGCGACCGTAAGACCGGTAAGACCGCCATTGCCATCGACGCTATCCTCAACCAGCGCGGCAAGGGCATGGTCTGCATCTATGTCGCCATCGGCCAGAAGGCCTCCACGGTTGCCAACATCCGCGAGACCCTCGCTCAGCACGGTGCGCTCGACTACACCATCATCGTTTCGGCCACCGCTGCCGATTCCGCCCCTATGCAGTACATCGCGCCTATGGCCGGTGCCGCTATCGGCGAGTTCTTCATGTACAACGGCGAGGACGGCAAGCCCGCCAGCGAGACCAACCCCGGCGGTCACGTGCTCGTCATCTACGATGACCTGTCCAAGCAGGCTGTGGCCTACCGTCAGATGTCGCTGACGCTGCATCGTCCGCCCGGACGCGAGGCCTATCCTGGTGACATCTTCTACCTGCACTCTCGTCTGCTCGAGCGTGCTGTCAAGATGTCCAAGAAGAACGGTTACGGCTCCATGACAGCTCTGCCGATCATCGAGACCCAGGACGGCGACGTCTCGGCCTACATTCCGACCAACGTCATTTCCATTACCGATGGTCAGATCTACCTGCAGTCCGAGCTCTTCTTCCAGGGCCAGCGCCCGGCAGTCGACGTGGGCATTTCCGTGTCCCGCGTCGGTGGCGATGCGCAGACCAAGGCCATGAAGCAGGTCGCCGGCAACCTCCGTCTGGACCTCGCTTCCTATCAGGAGCTCGCTGGCTTTACGCAGTTTGGCTCCGACCTTGACGAGGCTACTCAGAAGCAGCTGACCCATGGTGCCCGCATGACCGAGCTCCTTAAGCAGCCGCGCTACAAGCCGTTTGAGGTTGGCGAGCAGATCGTTACGCTGTTCGCTGGCAACGAGGGCTTCCTGGATGACCTGGAGATTGCCGACGTGCTGCCTTTCCGTGCCGAGCTCATCGAGTACATGGACAATGGCTTTGGCTCGCTGCTCGACAAGGTTCGCGCCAAGAAGATCGATGATGACACCAAGGCTGAGCTCTTGCGCGTCATCGGCGACTTCAAGCAGCAGTTCATGGCCAAGCACCATTCGGATGTTTCTGGATCAGAGGAGAACTAAGCCCCATGGCCAACCTTCGCGACATTAAGAAGCGAATCTCCTCGGTTACCACGACCAAGCAGATCACGCGCACGATGGAGATGGTCTCTACGGCCAAGATCCGTCGTGCCCTCGATCGTTCCAAGCAGGCCGAGCCCTATAAGGAGGCGCTGACCGACGTCATGTTGACGGTCGCCGGCGACGCTTCCTGTTCGGGCACCGATCCCATGCTGCAGAAGCATGAGAACGTCAAGCATGGCCTGATTGTCGTTATTGCCTCGGACCGCGGCCTTGCCGGCGGTTTCAATACGACGGTGGAGCGCACGGCCGAAAAGCTCGCCGCTTCTTGGGCGAACGACGGCATCGAGTGCGAGATCATCGCGTGCGGGCGTAAGCCGGCCACGTATTTCCGTGACCGCGCAAACGTCGTCATGCACTTTGAGGGCAACTCCTCTGAGCCCGATTTCAATCAGGCCCGCATGATCTCCTCTCATATCTGCGATGCGTATCGTGCCGGTGAGCTTGACCGTGTCGAGCTTGTCTACCACCACGCCAAGAACCGCGTGGATCAGGAGCTTCGCGTCGAGCATCTGTTGCCGCTCGACCCCGAGATGATCGCTATGGCCCACGGTCCGCGTAAGAACGAGACCGACGCCCCTAAGCGCATCTCGTCCACGTTCGAGTTCGTGCCCTCTCCCGAGCATGTTCTCGGCAAGCTTGTGCCGTCTTATATCCTGACGGTCATCTACCAGGCCCTGATCGATTCGGCGGCTGCCGAGCAGGGTGCACGCCGCAAGGCCATGCACTCCGCGACGGAAAACGCCACCGCGATCATCTCGACCCTTACCCGCACGTATAGTCGCGTGCGCCAGGCTTCGATCACGACCGAGATTAACGAGATCGTCGGCGGAGCCTCAGCATTGGAGGAACAGTAATGGCTAATAACACCGTAAAGCTTGCGGTCGAGGAAGCCACCAAGAAGACGACTGCCGGTGATGGTCGCATCGTGCGAATCATCGGTCCTGTCGTCGACGTCAAGTTTGACGGTGCGGTGCCCCCGATCTACAACGCGCTCACGGTCGAGGCCGAGACCCCGATCGGTCATCTGAGCACGATCCTCGAGGTCGAGAGCCAGCTTCCGGGCGGCGTCGTCCGCACGGTCGCCATGTCCTCGACCGACGGCCTGCAGCGCGGCCTCATCGCCACCGATACCGGTGAGCCCATGAAGATGCCCGTTGGCCCCAAGACGCTCGGCCGTATTTGGAACGTCATGGGCAAGCCCGTCGACGGTAAGCCCATGCCCGAGGTGGAGGAGTTCTACCCCATCCACCATGCAGCGCCCCGTTTCGACGAGCTCACCACCAAGACCGAGATCTTCGAGACCGGCATCAAGGCCGTCGACCTGCTCGAGCCCTACATCCGCGGCGGCAAGACAGGTCTGTTCGGTGGCGCCGGCGTCGGCAAGACCGTTCTGATTCAGGAGCTCATCAACAACCTCGCCCAGGAGCACGGCGGCACCTCGGTGTTCACCGGCGTCGGCGAGCGTACCCGCGAGGGCACCGACCTGTTCCTCGAGATGAGTGAGTCTGGCGTTATCGACAAGACCTGCTTGGTCTATGGTCAGATGAACGAGCCGCCCGGAGCGCGTCTGCGCATCGGTCTGGCCGGCCTTACCACCGCTGAGTACTTCCGCGATCGCGGCCAGGACGTTCTGCTGTTCATCGACAACATCTTCCGCTTCTCCCAGGCAGGTTCCGAGGTTTCCGCACTGCTGGGCCGTATGCCGTCCGCCGTTGGTTACCAGCCCACGCTGGCAACCGAGATGGGCGACCTCCAGGAGCGCATTACCTCGACCAAGACGGGCTCCATTACCTCCGTCCAGGCTGTCTACGTCCCCGCAGACGACCTGACCGACCCGGCGCCTGCCACGACGTTTACGCACCTCGACGCCACCACGGTTCTTTCGCGTAGCATTTCGTCGCTCGGCCTGTTCCCGGCTATCGACCCGCTCGCATCTTCCTCCGACGCTCTCGATCCCTCGATCGTCGGCGAGGAGCACTACCGTGTCGCCGTCAAGGTCCAGGAGCTCCTGCAGGAGTACTCCGACCTTCAGGACATCATCGCCATTCTGGGTATGGACGAGCTGTCCGAGGAGCAGCGCCTTACGGTCAACCGTGCCCGTAAGATTCAGCAGTTCCTCTCGCAGTCCTTCCACGTCGCCGAGAAGTTCACCGGCAACCCCGGTGTCTACGTCCGCGTCGAGGATACCGTCCGCTCTTTCGCCGAGATTGTCGACGGCAAGGCCGATGACCTGCCCGAGCAGGCTTTCCGCTATGCTTCCACGATTGAGGACGTGCGCGAGCGCGCCCGCAAGATGGGGGAGAAGTAGGTTATGCGTATCCGCATCGTGTGCCCCGTGAGCTGCGCCTATGAGGGCGACGCTGCGTTTGTGTCGATTCCGTCCACGGATGGCGAGTTTGGCGTTCTGCCTGCTCACTCCAGCGAGATCTGCACGATCGACCGCGGTTACGTTCGCGTTTCCGATAAGGCCATGGGCACTGTCGACCACACGTTTGCCGTGGCCGGCGGCTATGCCCAGGTTGCGGACGATGTCGTGACCGTTCTCGCCGAGCGCGCTTGCGATTTGGCGACCGTCGATGCCGACAAGCTTAAAGCTGATATTCAAGGTTTTGAAGAGAAGCTGGGTAATTTGTCGGAGGATGATGCACGCCGCGCCTACCTCTATAATGAAATCGCATGGTGTAAGCTCAAGCTTGCCCAATAGTCAAACGATTTAGCGTTCGACCATTTGCGAACACATCATGCCCGGGATGGCCCAGCCACCCCGGGCATGCTTTTTGAAAGGGTAGACCTTGGATATTATCCGCGTTGAGGGTGGCCACGCCATCGGAGGCTCCGTGCCCGTCTCGGGTGCCAAGAACTCCGCGCTCAAACTCATGGCGGCAACGCTTCTGGCGCCGGGCAAGACGACGCTGCAGAACGTGCCCGATATTTCCGATGTCCACGTGATGGGCAAGGTGCTCAAGGGCATGGGCGCTACGATCGATGTTCTCGACGAGCACACGCTCGAGATTGATACCTCTCGGGTCGATTCTTGGGAGGCCCCTTACGAGCTCGTTGCCAAGATGCGTGCTTCCACCGCCGTCATGGGACCCCTGCTGGGTCGCTTCCATCGCGCCAAGATCGCCATGCCGGGCGGCTGCAACCTGGGTGCTCGCAAGATCGATATGCACATTCTTGGTCTTGAGGCCCTGGGCGTTGAGTTCGATACCGCCCACGGTTACATCAACGCTAATGCGCCCCAAGGTCTGCGCGGTACCACCGTCACGCTCGAGTTCGCCAGCGTCGGTGCGACCGAGAACCTCATCATGGCCTCTGTGCGCGCACAGGGCACCACTGTTATCGACAATGCCGCCCGCGAGCCCGAGATCGTCGATCTCGCCAACATGCTCAACGAGATGGGCGCTAAGATTGTCGGCGCCGGTACGCCTGTCGTGACCATCGAGGGCGTGGAAGAGTTGCATCCTGTTACCCATCGCGTAGTGGGCGACCGCATCGAGGCCGGTACCTTTATCGTCGCCGGTGCGCTGATGGCCGACGATCGCGGTGTCGATGTCACGGGCTTTTGCCCCATTCACTTGGGCATGGTGCTCAAGAAGATGGAGCTCATGGGTATCGACTGCAAGCGCGTCGAGGATGGCGTCCATGTGAACCGTGCCGAGCGTATCAAGCCGGTCGACATCCAGACGCTTCCGTTCCCCGGCTTCCCGACGGACATGCAGGCGCAGATTATGGTGCTCTCCGCCCTTGCCGACGGCAGTTCCGTTATTACCGAGAACATCTTCGAGAATCGCTTTATGTTTGCCTCTGAGCTGGTGCGCATGGGTGCCGACATTCGTATCGAGAGCCATCATGCCATGATTCATGGCGTCAAGGGCTTCTCGGGTGCACAGGTTACCTCGCCCGATCTGCGTGGCGGAGCGGCCCTCGTCGTAGCGGGCTTGATCGCCGACGGGACGACCGAGGTTTCGGCCATCCATCACATCAAGCGCGGCTACGAGCAGTTTGTCGAAAAGCTGCAGGCGCTCGGCGCGCATGTCGAGCATGCTACCGTCCCCGATCCCGTCATCTACTAATACAGGTTGCCTATGTTTAATAAAAAGCCCCTCGCGGATACCACCGCCCGAAGACCCTCAACTGGTGCGCAGGCCAAGATCTACAGTCGCGATAACGTGGCTCGCTATTCCGAGCGCGCTCGTCAACGTCGTCGTAGCCACACGATTCGTCACGTCGCGCTCATTGTCGTGCTTGGCGTGCTGCTGAGTGCCACTACCGCTGCCGGCCTGTGGTTTGCCACCATTATGGGCAAGCTCGGCGATTCTAATGTCATTACCGACAATCTGCGTCGGGTTCTGGTTGACACCGATGAGGCAAAGGATCCGTTCTACGTGCTGCTTCTTGGCACCGACGGCCGTCCGGGCGAGGATACGTATCGTGCCGACTCGATTATCCTGGCACGCATCGACCCCACGCAAAAGCAGGCGACGCTCATTTCCGTTCCGCGCGACACCAAGGTCGAGTACAAGGGCGAGACCATGAAGATCAACGCCTGCCATACCGTTGGCGGCGCCGAGGCCATGGTCGAGGCGGTCAACGAGCTGTGCGGTGTTCAGATTGCCCACTATGCCGAGGTCAGCTTCGACGGTATGCAGGCGCTGATTGATTCGGTTGGCGGTATCGACATTAACGCAACCGATGATGTTGACGACCCCGAGCACCTGGATATTAAGATTACCGCTGGCCAGCAGCATATGGACGGTGCCACCGCCCTTACCTATGCCCGCTGCCGCTACACCTATGCCGACGGCGATTACACGCGCATGCGCCACCAGCGTCAGGTGCTTGGCGCCCTTGCCAACCAGATTCTCAATAACTTCGATGCCACGAAGATCTTTGGCCTGGTTAATTCGCTGTCCGATATGCTCGTAACCGATATGAGCGTTCAGGATATCGTGGCTACGGTCAACGCCATGCGCGGTATGGATGTCGACGGTATCTACTCGGCCAACCTGCCCTCGTACGCCGACGACAGCACCATGATCGACGGTGTGAGCTACGTCTTTGTCTACGAGGACGAGCTCAAGGAAATGATGGAGCGCGTCGACGCCGGCAAGGACCCCAAGGGTCCCAACACCATGGGCCTTTCCGACGGTTCCAGCTCTACGATCGGCGACCTGAACAACAACACGTCTGACGACTACGCAAACGGCACCGCAACCTCATCGGTCAGCTCTGACGATTCCGATGACTCAAGCGATTCGAGCGATTCGGACTACTACGAAGAGCCCACCGGCGACGGCAACGGCTACGAAGCTAACTACTAGAGTTACGCGGTTTTACCAAACCGCGTAACGGGCCGACGCTGCGCGCCGCCCAGAGCGACAATTTGTCATTCAAAAGGCAGGGCATGACCAGAAGGTCAATGCCCTGCCTTTTTCATGCCAACTTGTTCGCTCTGGACGTCGCTCGCTGGCGTTGATTCAACCAGCGATGCTGACTACTCCCCTTGCACCAAAAATCGCCCCGTTCTCGGTTTTGAGGACGGGGCGATTTTGCTTACCTAGATTATGCGAGTTCCTTATGCGAAGCGGGCGACGAGCTCCTGGAGCACGTCGGTCATCTTGACGAGCGAGCTGACCGGGACAAACTCGTTGACGCCGTGGTAGCAATAGCCGCCGGTGGAAAGGTTGGGGCAGGGCAGACCGCGGAACGACAGCTGCGCGCCGTCGGTGCCGCCACGGATCGGCAGCACTTGGGGCTCAACGCCGCAGGCAAGGTAGGCTTCCTTGGCAACATCAATAAGCTCGGGATAGTCACGAACGATCTCGGCCATATTTCGATACTGCTGCTTAATCTCGACCGTCACGCGCTCCTCACCCAGACGCTGGTTGAGCATCGAGGCGGCGGCATCAATAAGGTCGAGTTTCTGCTGGAACTTGGCGGCGTCATGGTCGCGGACGATATAGCGCGCTGTGGCGTGATCGACGGTCGCAGATACACCCTCAAGGTGATAAAAGCCCTCGTAGCCTTCCGTATACTCCGGGCGCTGCGCGTAGGGGAGCAACGCGTTGAAGTCGCAGAACAGATTGCCTGCGTTGACCATACGGCCCTTGGCGTCGCCCGGGTGGATGGACTGGCCCTCAAAGCGGACGGTCGCCTCGGCGGCGTTAAAGCACTCCCACTCCAGCTCGCCGATGGGGCCGCCGTCGACCGTGTAGGCGTACTTGCAGCCAAAGGCATCGATATCCAACAGCTCGGCTCCGTGGCCGATCTCCTCGTCAGGGCAGAAGCAAATGCCGAGTGTGGGATGGGGCAGAGAAGGGTCCTGAGCGATACGCGCGACAAGCGACATGATCTCGGCGACGCCTGCCTTGTCGTCCGCGCCCAGCAGCGTGGTGCCATCGCTGCAGACCAGGTCCTCACACGCGAGGTCGTTCAGGGCGGGAAGCTTGGCGGTACTCATGGCAACGGGTTTACCGTCAACCGTGCCGCAGACCAGGTCGCCGCCTTCGTAGTGCACGATGTGCGGCTTCACGCCGGCGCCCGGTGCAACTTCGGTGGTGTCGAGATGGGCGATCAGGCCCAGGGCGGGCTTGTCCTCAGCGCCCGCACTTGCTGGGATATGCGCGCAGACATAGGCGTGCTCGGTCACGTGGGCATCTTCCGCACCAAGCTCGCGCAGTTCTTCAGCCAGTACGTTGGCAAGGTCAAACTGAACGGCGCTCGAGGGTACCTGGTCGCAGTTTGCATCCTCGGACTGCGTGTTGATCTGGACGTAGCGCAAAAAGCGCTCGAGGACATCGGGGCTCGTGGTGGTGTTTTCCATAAAGACCGCTCCAATCTTGGTCGTCGTGTGCAACAAGAACTCTAGCACGGTATGCCACGGCATACCACGACGCTTGGATGGGGTAGAATCAGCCATTGAATGCAGAAGGGACGGAAGATCATGGATACGACAAATAGCTCGCGCGAACTACATCTGACGGTGGCGAACGAAGACTACTTGGAGTGCATGGTTCGCATTGAAAGCGAAGAGGGGGAAACCAACGGCGTGCGATCGGTCGACATCGCGCAGCGCCTTGGCGTCTCCAAGGCATCGGTCAATAAAGCGGTTTCGGCGCTCAAGGCATCCGAACTTGTCGAGCAATCGCACTACGGCAAGGTAGTCCTGACCGATCGCGGCCGCGAGGTTGGTACGGCTATCTGGTACCGTCATCGCCTCATCCGCACGTTTTTGGTTCAGGAGCTCGGTGTCGAATTTGAGCGAGCCGATTCCGAGGCCTGCATGATGGAGCATGCGCTTTCCGAGGACACGATGAACCGCTGGCTCGCCTATCTCGAAAAGCAGGGAATCAGCGTCGAGGAATAGCGGGATATATATGGATACGAGTTATTACAACCGTTTTGGTGCCGAGGAACTTACGCGCCGCTTGTCGAGCGAGACCTTGTTGGCGCAGGGTCCCATGGGCAGTGTTCTGTTGAGTGAGTACGATGCCGCCGACATTCCACCGGCGTTTTGGAATCTGGCAGAGCCGCAGACCGTTTCTCGTATCCATCGCTTGTATGTCGCCGCCGGCGCGCAGGTGCTCATTACCAACACCTTTCAGGCATCGAGCTATGCCCTCAAGCACGACCAGATTGCGCCGTCCGTGGCGGAGGTCAATCGCGGGGCCGTCGACGATGCCCGCCAGGCGCACCCTCAGCTGCTGCTAGGCTCGATGGGCCCGATCGGTATTGAGTGGTTTGCCGAGGACTCTGCCGAGTATCGTGAAATCCGAGGCATTGCGCGCGAACAGGCGCACGCCTTGCTCAATGCCGGCGTTGACGGTCTGCTGATCGAGACGGTGACGTCTATCCGTAATTTGCAGCCCATACTTGCCGGCGCTCGAGATGCCGCCGGCGGCATGCCTGTTCTGGTGAGTTTTGTCGTTGACGATAAAGGCGACCTGTTGGGCGATGGCCTCAACATCGAGGCAGCCGTTTTGTACGCCGAAAAACACGGCGCAAACTCGGTTGGTGTTAATTGCTGTTCGCTTGCGGCCGCGAACACGGCGGTGCCCAGGATGGTTGCATCGGCGACTACTCCCGTCACGGTGCGTCCCAACGTAGGCGATCCGGTCCAGACTCAGGATGGCCCCGTATGGCACGAGAACCCCGAAGCTTTCGCGCACGCATGCATCGAATGGAGACATGCCGGTGCCGCAATGGTGGGCAGTTGCTGTGGAACCACGGCAATCACTACGGCCGCGATGGCCGAGGCGCTCGATATATAAAGGGCAAAACCGCTCCATACGAGGCGTTTTTTATTGCTTGCATGTCCTCGGCAGCATTTGCCCAAATGGTGAATGCTGGTGCCGGCAGGTTGCCGAGTGCATGTTGCGGGTATACCCCATGCGTACCATGATCCAAACACTGTGAGGTGTCTGCGCGTGTGCGCGATAATTCATTTTGGAACTGACGGTTGGCGCGCTCGCGTCGATGAGGACTTCACTGCCGATAACGTTGCCCGTATCGCCGATGCCGTCGGCGAGTTGTGGCAAAAGACCAATCCGGGCAAAACGGTATATATAGGGTTCGACACCCGGCCCCTGGCGCGCGAGTTCGCTGAGCTTGCGGCGGGCGTGCTAGCAGCGCACGGGCTGGACGCCGTGCTCGCTTCGCGACCTGTCCCGACCCCTGCCCTTACGTGGGCGGCGGCTTATGACGGTGAAGCGTGCGGCGCGCTCATGGTGACGGGGTCCCATCATCCGCAGGGCTATCTGTGCCTCAAGATTCGCATGGGTGACGGCTCGACCGCCAACCAGGATGTCATCGAAGAGCTCGAAGAGACTATGGCTCCCGAGCCAATGGGGATCGAGGGGCAATATCGCACCGCGGATATCATTCCTGACTATATGCAGGCGGTGGCATCGTTTGTCGATGCCGAAGCCATCCGCGCCGCGCACTTGCGCGTGGTTGTCGATCCCATGGGCGGCGCAGCCCAGGGCTATCTAGCCGACTTGCTGCGCGAGCTTGGCGTTGAGGTGCACGAGATTCACGCCGGGCAGGCGTCTGACCAAGAAGATATCTGCCCCGACCCCGTTGAACCGTGGGTGGACGCTTGCGAGCGCACGGTTATCGAGGACGGAGCTTGCGCTGGCCTGGTGACCGACGGCGACGCCGACCGTATCGGCGCGGTTGACGAGCGCGGCAGATATATACATCCGCATCAGATCATGGCGCTCGTTTTGGGCGACTTGGTTCAATTTCGTAATTTGGAGGGGCGCGTCGTCGTCAATCTTTCGTGCTCGACGCTCGTGCGTCGCATTGCCGAGGCGCTTGCCTGCCGCGTGACCGTCAAACCAGTCGGTTTCAAATATATAGCGGCGGAGATGAAGAAGGGCGGCGTCCTCATAGGCGGCGAAGAAGCCGGTGGTATCGGCATCGCCGCACATATGCCCGAGCGCGATGGAATCCTCGCCTGTCTGATTCTGTGTGAGCTTATGGCAAAGACGGACGCGCCTTTGGGCGTTCTGGTCGACCAACTCGAGGACAGTTTTGGTAAGACGAGTTACGGTCGACGCGATTTACGCCTTGAGGCCGAAGATGCCGAAACGTTACGAACCCTGCTGCCGGGCGTAAACCCCAAGTCGATTTGTGGCAAGGTGCCGCAAAACGTTAGTCATATGGATGGCTTGCGTTTGGCATTCGAGGATGACACGTGGCTGCTGGTCCGTCCTAGTGGGACCGAACCAGTGGTGCGCGTCTACGCCGAGGGGTTCTCGGTGGAAGAACGCGATGAGTTGCTCGATGCTGGCTGTGCTTTAGCTAGGGGGACGTATCCGCTTTAACCATGAGACTGCCTTATATAAAGAGATGCTCGGCGAGCGGTAGTTAACGGCTGGCAAACGTTAGTCGAATCCCAGGATGTGTAGGAAATGTGTACGCCCAGATTCCCGCCCACGGCGCCCCTCCGGTCTGGCAATATATCTCCTTGCCGCGCGGCCCGGT
>CABVAO010000029.1 GCA_902496335.1 uncultured Collinsella sp. | reverse complement strand
GTAAACCGCGGCGGGTCCAAAATCGTATCCGTGATGGTAAACACATCGGGATCAAAGGCATCCTGCGGGTTTTTCTTCTTGAACAGCCCCATATCAGCCTCCCGTACTAGCATTAAACAACTCATGCTGAATATAGCACCAATTTCAAGCCACTGCTTTATCGCATCGGTGCGCGGCGTCTATGGCTCGCCCAGCGGAAGAGTTCACGGACGAGGGCCGGGGTGCCTGCCTTGTTTTGAGAAGTGGGCTCCGCGAACTTCTCAAAACAAGGCAGGCACCCCGGCCCCGCCGGCAAATAGCGGACACTCCGCATGCAATCTATGCAAACAAACAAGTGCGCTTAGCTATATTCGGTAAGATCAAGCACACTGCCCTTCACGATAAGCGCCGGTTCCAGAACGACCTCTTCGGCACGCTTACCGCCCCTACCGGCAAGACGCTTGGACATGCAGCCAAAAGCATGCTCCGCGAGGATACCAGGATCCTGCTCAATCGCGGTCAGCGCCGGCTCAAAGAGAACGTCGGCGGCCGAGTTGTCGTAACTCACCACCGAGATGTCGCCCGGAATGCTCTTCCCCATCTCGTGTAAGCGCTTGAGCAGACCAAGGGCAATGTTGTCCGAACTTGCGAACACAGCGGTGGCATCAGTTGCGAGCACTGCCTCCGAGGCCTCGTAGGCACTCGGAATGTAGTACTCGCTCTCAAACTCCAAACGTGCGTCGATAGGCAGGCCAACCTCGCGCAGCGCGCGCTCATAGCCGGCAAGTCGCTTACGCCCCGTATTGGAACGGCGCGCGTTAACCAAGCAGGCAATGCGACGGTGGCCCTGCTCGATCAGATAGCGAGTGGCCATGTAGCCACCCATCTCGTGGTCGAACATCACCTTGTCGCACTCGAGCCCCTCAATGGCACGGTCGACCATCACGGCAGGGATAGGCAGATGGCTGACTTCTTCGCGCAGGGCGCGGTCGTCGGAGAACTCGTCGCCCACAACCAGGAAGACGCCATCAACGCCGCGCGTTACCAGCTGGCGCAGCAGCTCCAGATCGTCGTCGGCACTTCCACCCGAGCTGGTAATGAAGAGCGCATAGCCGTCCTCACGGCAGCGCTTTTCCAGGCTACCGGCGAGCGAGGCAAAAAAGCGGCTCTCGATGTTAGGGACGATAAGGCCCAGCGTGCGCGACTCGCGCATGACCAGACTACGCGCAATCTGGTTGGGGACATAGTGGTTGCGCGCCGCGACCTCCTTGATGAGCTTGCGGTTTTCTTCCGAGATGCGACAGGGCCGATTATTGAGAACAAGCGAGACCGACGAGGGGGAAAGCCCCACCTCCTGGGCGATCTGCTTGAGGGTGACTTTGTTGGCCATCTCGCTCCTTCCAGGTTTACGCGCAATCTCTTGAAAGTATAGCGACCGACCCTCTACCTCGGTGATAAACACTTTACCAATCCGGTAGACGGCTGTTTTATCGCCGCCAGCGCACCAAATCCGTCCGGGTGGGGTATATTGCAATCGATTGATGACAACGACCACCAAAAGGCGGATATTCATATGCACGAGAACGACTTTTTTAACGAGGACCTGCTGTGCGCGCTCGCTGGCGTTGCCGGCGAGGACAACGTGTTGATGAGCGAGCCCATGCGCGAGCACACCACGTTTAAGATCGGCGGCCCGGCCGACGTCTTTGTCACGCCCGATACCGAGCAGGGCCTCGTCGCCACGCTCGATACCTGCTATCGCTGCGATCTGCCCCTCACCATCGTGGGCAACGGCTCCGACCTGCTCGTCGGCGACAAGGGCATCCGCGGCGTCGTCGTGGCGCTGGGCGAAGGCCTCTCCGACATTACGGTCGACGGCACGCATGTCACGGCGGCAGCCGGTGCCTTGCTTTCTGATGTCGCCGCGGCGGCAGCCGAGGCCGGCCTTACCGGCATGGAGCCCATCTCGGGCATCCCCGGATCGGTCGGCGGCGCCTGCTACATGAACGCCGGAGCTTACGGCGCCTGCATGGCCGATGTGCTGGAGTCCGTGCGCGTCTACAAACCCGCTCGCCAGCTCGACGACGGCACCCGCGGCAGCGGCAATATCATTGAGTTCGATGTCGATGAGCTCAACCTGGGCTATCGCAAGAGCCGCATTGCCGACGACGGCTTCATCGTGCTTTCGGCCACCTTCAATCTCGCTCCGGGCAACGCCGCGATGATCAAGGCCGACATGGACGACTACCGCCAGCGCCGCGAGGACAAGCAGCCGCTCGACATGCCGAGTGCCGGCTCCACTTTCAAGCGCCCCGAGGGCTACTTTGCCGGCAAGCTCATCATGGACGCCGGCCTGCGAGGACACGCCGTTGGCGGCGCGCAGGTAAGCGAAAAGCACTGCGGCTTTATCGTCAACGCCGACCACGCCACCGCCGCCGACGTCGACGAACTCATCCGCGACATCCAAGTCAAAGTCAAAGAGCAGTTCGACGTAGACCTAGAACCCGAAGTCCACCGAGTAGGCGAATTCCTTTAACAAAGAAGGCCCCGAAAGGGGCCTTCGCCATATTTATTCAGATAACCCAGTCCGGTGTGTCGCGCCCCGAACCCGGAAGGTCCGGGACCGCGGGCGAGGCATAAGGTTGGTCGCGAGTTCCGCACGCAAAGAAGGTCACTTAATGTGGCCTTCGTCTTGCGCAGGACTGTAGAGCAGGCAACCTTATGCCTCGCCCGCGGTCCCGGACCAACTTACTTCAAACCGCAGCTACGACAGCGCAATACCGCCAAGCCAGCCCCAGCGCACGCCAGAGCCAGTACCATAAAAGCTAATAAACGAGTCAAGCGACTTAGACGTAATGGCACCCTCGTTGCTCATAACGATGCCGCCGCCAACGTAGATACCCACATGACCGTAGATAAGGCCCGGAGCACCCGTGCCGCTGTGCGAGGAATCGGCCACGATCATGCCCACCTGCAGCGCCGAGCGGTCGGAGCTATAGCACCAGGCGTTAAACATGTCGCACGCATTGCCGCCAAAGTAGCCAACGCCGGCGTTACGGAAGACATTGGTGACCCACGCCGCGCACCAGTTCTGACCCGGCGAAGGCGTGGAGTAGCACGCGTTGACGACAGCCTGCTGCTTGCCCGAGCCGGCATTCTGCTGCGGAGTTCCGGGCGCGTACGATCCACCACCCGAGCTCGAACCACCCGAGTAGGGATTGTTCTTGTTCGCGGCAGCCGCGGCAGCGGCAGCCTTCCTAGCGGCCTCCTCAGCCTGGGCGGCAGCGAGGATCTCGGAATCGCGCTGAGCCATGAGCTCCTTGACGTCGTCGGAAAGACCGTTCAGCACGGTCTGGACTTCTTGCTGCTTGGCCTGCATGTCCTGCATCTGGGCAGTCTGCTGGTCCTTGAGCTTCTCTAAGTCGGCCTTCTGCGACTCGAGCTCGGTCTTTTGCGCATCGAGCTCTTCCTGGATGGTCTGAATGTCCTCGATGGCGTCGCGGTCGCTCTTGTTGATCTTCTCAACGTAATGCGCGTTGGCGACGAGTTCCTCAAACGAGCCAGAGGCCAGCAGCAGCGACAGGATGTTCGTGCCGCCGGACTTGTAGCTGGCGGCCACGCGATCGGAAAGGTCGTTGCGCTTCTTCTTGAGCTCGGCCTTCTTTTCATCGATCTGGGCCTGCGTGTCGTCAATCTTGCCCTGGACATTCTCGATGTCGTTGAGGGTCTGGGCATTCTTGTTGGCCAGCGCCGCATACTCATTTGCGATGCTGTCGAGCTGGGCCTGAACCTCGTCGAGCTGGGCCTGGGCGGCATTCAGTTTATCGGTGGTTTCTTTGGAAGCCTCCGCCGCATGGGCGCGAGCGGGCAGGCCAAAAAGAACTGCCGCAGAAGCGGCGCCGAACAGGGCCTTGAGGGCAGTGCGGCGCGAGAGCTCCTGGGAAAGGATGGAATCGCTGTTTGGTGACATATGTACTCCGTTACATGCTTATTTATATGTCGCTCAACTCATACATATTAGCGTACATATGGCGCGTCCCAACGATTTCCACGAACGGCAGGAAACTACAAGGTCAGCGGCTCGTAAGCAAATGTCAAAGATCAGGTTATGCGTACGCAAGCTCTTCTATGAGTACGTTAGCACAATCCTCTGCTTTTCCTACAGCGCACGATTTGGGCGTCCCTGCCTGCGCTATACTCCCCTGAAGAAGTGTTCCTGATTCGATAGGAGACTACATGTCCAAAGCACTCGACCCCAAAGACACCTGCGTCCTCGTTACCGGTGGCGCCGGCTTTATCGGCTCGCACACCGTCGTTCAGCTGCTCGAAGGTGGCTACCAGGTCGTCATCGTCGATGATCTCTCCAACTCCAGCGCCGTCGCCGTCGACCGCGTCAAGACCATCGTGGGCGACGAGGCCGCCAAGAACCTCACCTTCTACGAGGCCAACGTGCTCGACCGCGATGCGATGAACAAGATCTTCGATACCCATCAGATCGACCGCGTCATCCACTTTGCCGGCTTTAAGGCCGTCGGCGAGTCGGTGAGCAAGCCCGTCGAATACTACCACAACAACATCGAGAACACCCTGGTGCTCATCGACGTCATGCGCAACCATGGCTGCAAGTCCATCATCTTCTCGAGCTCCTCGACCGTCTACGGCGACCCGGACAACCCGCCCGTCACCGAGGAGGATCCTAAGAAGCCCGCGACCAACCCCTATGGTTGGACCAAGTGGATGATCGAGCAGATCCTTATGGACGTCCACACCGCCGACCCCGAGTGGGACGTCGTGCTGCTCCGTTACTTCAACCCCATCGGCGCTCATCCGTCGGGCCTGATCGGCGAGGACCCCAAGGGCATCCCCAACAACTTGGTGCCCTATGTCGCCCAGGTCGCCGTGGGCAAGCTCGAGGCCGTTCAGGTCTTTGGCAACGACTACCCCACCCCCGACGGCACCGGCGTGCGCGACTACATCCACGTGTGCGATCTGGCCTCTGGTCACGTTGCCGCCCTTAACTGGATGAACGGCAAGACCGGCGTCGAGATCTTTAACTTGGGCACCGGCACCGGCACCTCGGTACTCGAGGTCGTCGCCGCCTTCTCCAAGGCTTGTGGCAAGGAGCTGCCCTACGTGATCCGCGAGCGCCGCGCCGGCGACATCGCTGCCAACTGGTGCGATGCCTCCAAGGCCGAGCGCATGATGGGCTGGAAGGCCCAGTACGACATCGCGGACATGTGCCGCGATAGCTGGAACTGGCAGAGCCACAACCCCAACGGCTTCGCCGACGCCGAGTAGCAAAAACCTACATACCGCTCTTGCCCCGATCTCACGTTGTGAGGTCGGGGCTTTTTCATGGCATGTAACCATTCGCCGAAAATCGACCAACTTTTTTATCTTGCCTGTACATGTTTAAACAACATGTTTTACAATAGGCGTATCGAATCAGAACATCGGAGGCGGACTGCACACCCATCGGCAGGCCGACCCCACAACAAGAAGGTTGGTGAGCGCATTCATGGAGCGTGCAAGCGGCGTCCTCATGCCCGTCTCATCTCTGCCCGGACCATACGGAATCGGCGGCTTTGGCTGGAATGCCTACGACTTCGTCGATTTTCTCGCCTCGTGCAAACAACATTACTGGCAGATTCTGCCCCTTACGACGACCAGCTATGGCGATTCGCCCTATCAGTCGTTCTCGGCCCGCGCAGGCAACCCCAACTTTATCGACTTTGCCGAGCTTATCGAGGCAGGGTATCTAGAGCAGCGCGATATCGATGGCGTGTATCTGGGATCCGACCCCAGCAATGTCGACTACGGTGCTATCTTTGGCGGCCGCCGTCAGATTCTCGACCGAGCCGCTGAGCGCTTTGCTGCCGACAAGCCGGCCGATTTCGATGACTTTATCCAGGCCAACGAGGACTGGCTCATCCCCTACTGTGAGTTTATGACCGTCAAAGAGGAGTGCGGTCTCAAGGCGTTTTGGGAGTGGCCCGCGGAGCTCCGTACCCGCGGCGAGGCTTCCGCCAAGGTCTGCGCCGACCATCCGGCGCGTATGCTCTACCACCAGATGACGCAGTACTTCTTCGATCGCCAGTGGAGCCGCCTCAAGGCCTATGCCAACGAGCGCGACATTCTCATCATCGGCGACCTGCCCATCTATGTCTCGCGTGACTCCGTCGAGATGTGGGCGACGCCTGAGCTCTTTAAGATCGACGCCGCCGGCAATCCGGTGAGCGTCGCCGGCACGCCGCCCGACCAGTTCTCGGCCACCGGCCAGTACTGGGGCAACCCCATCTACGACTGGGACGCCATGGAGTCCGACGGCTTTTCCTGGTGGGAGGGCCGCATTCGCGCCGCCCTCGACATGTACGACGTCATCCGCCTGGATCACTTCCGCGGCTTCGAGGCCTATTGGGAGGTGCCGTTCTCCTCGCCCGATTCGTCCTACGGTTCGTGGACGCAGGGGCCCGGCCTCAAGTTCTTCAAGACACTCGAGGAAAAGCTCGGCACGCTGCCCATCATCGCCGAGGACCTGGGCTTCCTCACCCCCGGCGTCATCGACATGCGCGACAACTCGGGCTTCCCCGGCATGAAAATCCTGCAGTTTGCCTTTGAGGGTACCAACTCGTACTACCTGCCGCATAACTACATCGCCAACACCGTCGCCTATGTGGGCACCCACGACAACGAGACGGCGCGCGGTTGGTTTGAGGGAACGGCCACCCCGCGTCAGCGTGAGCAGGCAGCCCTGTACACCCATCAGCAGGCCGGCGAACCCATGGCAGATGCACTCAATCGCACCATCGCCGCCAGCGTGAGCGACACGTGCATCTACACCATGCAGGACCTGCTCAACTTGGGCAACGAGGCGCGCATCAACACCCCTGCCACGCTGGGCGGCAACTGGACCTGGCGCATGCTCGACGGCGCCATCACCCGCGAGCTCGAGCACAAACTCACCGACTGGACCGAGACCTACTTCCGCATCCCGTCGGAAGCCGAAATCGAGCTTCCTCAATAGGAGCTACCGCGCCCGACCCCTCCCCACCGTGCGGACGCGCTTGCTTTTCCCGCGCGAGGCCACCCCAATCCCCTCGCGCCGGCTTCTTATGAATTGCAGACATGAAACAACCCATCACAGGAGAAAACATGCCCCAAATTAACCTCATGGAACTCGCCGAGCAGTCTTTTGGCACCTCGCTCGAGCAGCTCGACGACCGTCGCATTTACAAGCTGCTGGTCAAACTCGTGCAGGAGCGCTCCGCCGCCTGCCCGCTCAACAACGGCAAGAAAAAGCTCTATTACATTTCCGCCGAATTTTTGATCGGCAAGCTGCTCATCAACAACATGATCGACCTCGGCATCTACGACGAGGTTAAGGACCAGCTCACCGCCGCAGGTCACGACCTCAACAAGATCGAGGAATTCGAGGTCGAGCCGTCACTCGGCAACGGCGGCCTGGGCCGCTTGGCCGCATGCTTCCTGGATTCCATCGCCACGCTGGGCTTGACCGGCGATGGCGTGGGCCTCAACTATCACTACGGTCTGTTCCGTCAGCGCTTTGTCGACAACCAGCAGAAGGCCGTCCCCGACGAGTGGCTCGGTGAGCAGGACATCCTGGTCGACGATGACCGCTCCTACACCGTCGAGTTCGGCGATTTTGCCGTTACTTCCAAGCTCGTCAACATCGATGTGCCCGGTTACGGCCAGCCCACCAAGAACCGCCTGCGCCTGTTCGACCTGGCAAGCGTCGACGACGGCCTGGTCCCCGGCAGCTCCATCGACTTCGACAAGACCGAGATCGCCAAGAACCTCACCTTGTTCCTCTACCCCGACGATTCCGACGAGCAGGGCCGCCTACTTCGCATCTATCAGGAGTACTTCATGGTGAGCAACGCCGCCCAGCTCCTGATCGACGAGGCCGTCGAGCGCGGCAGCAACCTGCACGATCTGGCCGACTACGCCGTGGTCCAAATTAACGACACGCACCCCACCATGGTCATCCCCGAGCTCATTCGCTTGCTCACCACCGAGCATGACATCGAGTTTGACGAGGCCGTGACCATCGTACGCTCCATGGTCGCCTACACTAACCACACGATTCTTGCCGAGGCGCTCGAGAAGTGGCCGCTCGCCAGCCTGCAGAAGGTCTCCCCTGCCATCGCCGACATTATCGTCAAGCTCGATGAGATCGCGAAGGCCGAGCACGATGACCCGCACGTCGCCATCATCGACGAGCACGACACCGTCCACATGGCCCACATGGACATCCACTTTGGCTTCTCCATCAACGGCGTAGCCGCCCTCCACACCAAGATCCTGGAGGACACCGAGCTTCATCCGTTCTACGAGATCTATCCCGAGAAGTTCTCCAACAAGACCAACGGCATCACCTTCCGCCGCTGGATCCATGGGGCCAACCCCGCGCTCGCCAGCCTGCTCGACGATGTGATCGGCACCGACTGGCGCAGCACCGGCGATCTGAGCAAACTCGCCAAGTTCGCCGACGACAAGGACGTTCTTGAGCGCCTGGCCGCCACCAAGGTCGAGGCCAAGGCCATCATGCGCCAGTTCATGGCGCTCGAGCAGGGCGTGACCATTCCCTCCAACGCCATCATCGACGTCCAGGTCAAGCGCATCCACGAGTACAAGCGCCAGCAGATGCTCGCGCTCTACATCATCTGGAAGTACCTCGATATCAAGAACGGCAACAGACCTAAGCACCCCGTCACCATCATCTTTGGCGGCAAGGCGGCGCCTGCCTACACTATCGCGCAGGACATCATCCATCTGATCTTGACGCTGTCGCAGTGGATTGCAAACGACCCCGACGTAGCTCCCTACCTGCAGGTTGTCATGATCGAGAACTACAACGTCACCGCCGCCGAGCGCGTGATCCCCGCCGCTGATATCTCCGAGCAGATCAGCCTGGCCTCCAAGGAGGCGAGCGGCACATCCAACATGAAGTTCATGCTCAACGGCGCCCTAACCCTGTGCACGCTCGACGGCGCCAACGTGGAGATTGCCGAGCTCGTGGGCGACGAGAACATCTATACCTTTGGTGCCTCGTCCAAACAGGTCGAGCAGCTCTATGCCGACGGCACCTATGACGCCGGTGTGCTCTACCGCAAGCCCGGTATCAAGCTGCTGGTGGACTTTATCACCAACCCCGCCTTTATGGCGACCGGCAACGCCGAGCGCCTGCAGCGCCTGCACGACGACATTAAGGGCAAGGACTGGTTTATGGCCCTGCTCGACATCGAGGAGTACATCCAGACCAAGGAGCGCGTGCTGGCCGACTATGAGGACCAGGACACCTGGATGCGCAAGACGCTCATCAATATTGCCAACGCCGGCACCTTCTCGTCCGACCGCACCATTTCCCAGTACAACGACGAGATTTGGCACCTGAGCTAATTTCGTTTCCTTTACCCATCCTCTTGAAAGCGGAGTCGTGGCAACACGGCTCCGTTTTTTGTGCCCGCACGTTACCCTGTGACCCGACTCGGCCAAACAATCTCGATCTGTAACAACTACTCGGTAAAAACGGTCCCAGCTGTTACAGATTGAGACATACCGGCCCCTCCCCTTGGGTTTATCTCGATCTGTAACATCTAGCAGCTGAAATTCACCTTTGGTGTTACAGATTTAGATGAAATGGTTAGCTCAGCGGAACCGTCTCGATCTGTAACATCTAACGTCCGAAATCAGCCTCACCCGTTACAGATCGAGACAAACGACCGGTCAGACAGCCCCAACACAAAGAAAGGCTCCCCTCTCGCCCAGTGGACGGGAGGGGAGCCTTATATGTGACCGCGGCAAAAGGATGGCAATACCGCAGTCGCCCAAAGGGAGGGCCTGGATGCACCGGGCCTAGATAAGGTTCTTGCCAGAGACCTTATCGAAGAGGTGGGTCGCGTTCTTCTCGAACTTGAACCAGATGGTGTCGCCAGCCTTGAGCGCGCCCTTGGCCTCGAGGTCGACGACGGGGATAATCAGAACAAACTGGCCGTCGGGAGCGGTCACGTGGACATGCTCGGTCGAGCCCATGAGCTCGGTCACCTCGACGGTACCCTGGAGCGCGCCCTCCTCGCCCTTGTCAGCAAGCAGGATCTGCTCGGGACGCACGCCGGCCGTAATCTCCTTCACGTCGCCGCCGTCCCAGTTGAGGGCAAGTTGAGCGCAAGTCTCGGGGGCGAGTGCCACGTTCATATCCTCGGTCTTGACGGTAAAGCCGTTGCCCGAGCGCACCAGCTGGGCATCGAAGAAGTTCATCTGCGGCACGCCGATGAAGCCGGCGACGAAGATGTTCGCGGGATGGTTGAAGACCTCCTGCGGCGTGGCGATCTGCTGGACGACGCCGTCCTTCATGACCACGATACGGTCGCCAAGGGTCATGGCCTCGGTCTGGTCGTGAGTAACATAAATGAACGTGCCCTTGATCTCGTGGCGCAGCTTAATGAGCTCGGCACGCATCTGGTTACGAAGCTTGGCGTCCAGGTTGGACAGCGGCTCGTCCATCAGGAAGACCTTGGGGTCACGCACGATGGCGCGGCCGATAGCGACACGCTGGCGCTGGCCGCCGGAGAGCGCCTTGGGCTTACGGTCGAGGTACTCGGTAATGCCCAGAATCTCGGCAGCAGAGCGAACCTTGCGGTCGATCTCGTCCTTGGGAACCTTCTTGAGCTCGAGCGTAAATGCCATGTTCTCGTACACCGTCATATTGGGGTACAGAGCGTAGCTCTGGAACACCATGGCGATGTCGCGGTCCTTGGGCGCCACGTCGTTGACACGCTTGCCGTCGATGAGCACATCGCCCGAGGTAATGTCCTCCAGGCCGGCGACCATGCGCATCGTCGTGGACTTACCGCAGCCAGAGGGGCCAACGAGGACGACGAACTCCTGGTCGTGAACGGTGAGGTTGAAGTCCTCTACAGCGAGCACACCGTCCTCGGTAACCTTGAGGTTGTGCTTCTTCTCCTCGGTCTTCTTCTTTTTGCCAAAGAAGCCTTTCTTTTTTGACTCGTTGTTGGGATACACCTTCTGAACATGTTTGAGAACGATCTCGGCCATGTCTCTACCTTTCGATATGCGGCGCCGCGCTGAGGGGCGCCGCAGAAACTTGCAAAACAGTTACGGCATTAGCCCTTGACGGCACCTGCCACCACGCCGTCGATGATGTACTTCTGACAGAGGATGTACATGATAACGATGGGGATAACGACCATCATGATGCAGGCCATCATGGGGCCGAGCTCGACGTGGCCGTAGCCGCCGCGGAAGTACTGGATCAAGATAGGAATGGTCTTGTACTTGGTGGAGTCGAGCGTAAGGTAGGGCAGCAGATAGTCGTTCCAGACCCACATGGTCTCGAGGATGCCGACCGAAAGATAGGTGGGCTTCATGATGGGAAGGACGATCTTAAAGAACACCTGGACCGGGTTGCAGCCATCAATCATGGCCGCCTCCTCGATCTCGAGCGGGATGTTCTTTACAAAACCGGCGAACATAAAGACCGCCAGGCCCGCGCCAAAGCCCAGATAGATAAAGCAGATGTTGAACGGCGTATTAAAGCCGATGCGGTCCGCCAAATTGGACAGCGTGAACATGAGCATCTGGAACGGCACGACCATCGAGAACACGAACAGGTAATAGAAGAAGTTCGAGATCTTGTTGTTGACACGAACCACGTACCAAGCGCACATGGAGCAGCACACCAAGATCAGCACGACCGACGTGACCGTGATGATGAGCGAGTACATAAATGCCGAGGCAAAGCCCTGCTCGTTAAGGGCGTGCATGTAGTTTGCGAGGCCGTTGAACGTCTCGGGCGTGAGCAGATCGAATGCCGTGGTGGTGCTGATTGCGGTCGCTTTCTTAAAAGAATTAAGCGCAATCATGAACACGGGGTAGATCCACGCGAGCGACAGGATCGTAAAGAAAATCGAGAGCGCGCGGTTGATAACCTTATCGCGTTTCATTACTGCTGCACCTCCTTGGACCTCGTGGCCTTAAGCTGAATCATGGAGATGGCCACGACCAGGATGCAGAAGATAACCGCCTTGGCCTGACCAATGCCCTGCCATGCGATACCGGCACGCGAATAGAACGTGTTGTAGATGTTCAGGGCGAGCATCTCGGTGGAGTGCGCGGGGGCGCCGCCGGTAAGGGCGAGGTTCTGGTCGAACAGCTTAAAGCCGTTGGTGATGGACAGGAACAGGCAGATGGTGATGGTCGGCATCAGGTTAGGGATCTTAACCTTCCAAAACGTCTGCCATGCCGTAGCGCCGTCGACCTTGGCGGCCTCGATGTAGTCGGACGGAATGGACTGCAGACCAGCGATGTAGATGATCATCATGTAGCCGACCTGCTGCCACAGGGTCAGGATGATAAGGCCCCAGAAGCCAGCAGCAGAGTTAAGAGCGATG
Organism: uncultured Collinsella sp.; assembly: GCA_902496335.1. Taxonomy (GTDB): domain Bacteria; phylum Actinomycetota; class Coriobacteriia; order Coriobacteriales; family Coriobacteriaceae; genus Collinsella. The sequence goes on along the minus strand of CABVAO010000029.1, from coordinate 8,250 downwards.
AGCTGGGCGCCCACGTTGGAGAGCAGGCAGTTGATCAGAATCTGCCAAATGTAGCCCAGCACGATGCCGCCGATCAGGTTAGGCATAAAGAAGATCGTACGGAAGATGTTGGTGCCTTTGAGCGCCTTGCGGGTGAGCGCCTGCGCAATGGCCAGGGCGATTACGTTGATGAGCACCGTCGACAGGAAGGCAAACGCCACGGTAAAGAAGAACGACGTGGAGAACTGCGGATCGGACAGCGCGCGCACGTAGTTCTCGATACCGACAAAGTGCGCGTTACTAATGATAATAAACTGGCAGAACGAGAGATAGAAGCCCTGGATAAAAGGGATCACGAACCCGATCATAAACGCCAGGCACGTGGGCAGCATAAAGAGCGGCCACCAGCGCTTGAGTGCTTTGCCCATAAAAGGGTCCTTTCAATATGCAGGGGGCGGGCAAACCAACGTCTGCCCGCCCCCTGTCGCTAATCAGATAGCTTGGGCAGCAACTGCTTACTCGGAAGCGGCCTTCTCGGTCTTCCAGCCATCGACGAAGGCGTTCTTGACGCCGTCCCACTTGCTGTTATCGGCAGCGTAGGCAATCAGAGCCTGCTTGAGGTTCTTCTTCCACTCCTCGGAGGGAATGTAGACGAAGTCCCAAGCGACGGTCTTCTTGCCGTCCTTGGCCATGGCAACGGCCTGCTGCGAGAAGACGTTGGTGGTCTCCTTGGCGCTCTTGAACGGAGCGGTCAGACCCATCTTGTCGGCGATGATGCTGGTCGGGGTGTCAGCGGTGACGCACCAATACATGAAGTCCTCGGTGGCCTTCTGGGCATCCTCGGAAGCCTGGGAACTGACGCACCAGTAGTTCTCGCCGCCGGAGCACAGGCCCTGGTTCTCCTCGCCGTCAACACCGATGTAGATCGGCATCATGCCAATCTGATCGTCGGTCATGCCGGCCTTGACGAGGTCAGAGTAGGCCCAAGAGCCGTTCTGGTAGAAGACGGCCTTGCCGGTTGCGAACTCGTTGGTGGCGTCGTCGCCGGTCTTGGAAGCAAGCTGCGAAGGATCGCAGGTGGAGTCGGTGATGTACAGGTCGAAGATCTGCTTGTAGTTGTCGAGGAACTCACCCTTGATCTCGTCGTCCTCCTGGTTGTGCTCCTTCTCAAACTCGTAGTAGAGCGGCATGTTGGCAAGGTGGGTGGTGTAGCGCCAGCTGGAGGAGTCGTCCATGCCGGCGGAAGTGAAGGCACCCTCGACACCAAGCTCGTCCTTGCGGGCCTGGATGTCATCGGCACAAGCCTTCAGCTTGTCGAAGGAGTTGATGTCCTCGGCCTTGTAGCCAGCCTTCTCGAGCAGCTGCTTGTTGTAGATGATGCCGAAGCTCTCCTGGACCCAGTCGATGCACACATCCTTGCCGTCGGACTGCAGAGCCAGGGAGTCGTCAATGAGCTCACCGCGGAGCTTGGTATCGGACAGGTCGGCGCAGTAATCCTTCCAGTTCTTAAGACCGGTGGGGCCGTTGACCTGGAACAGGGTCGGAGCGGAGCTCTTGGACATCTCGGACTTAAGCTTCTCCTCGTAGGTGTTGGAAGCGGCGGTCACGATCTTGACCTCGACGCCCTTCTCCTTCTTATAGGCCTTGGCGATCTCCTTCCACTCCTTGTCGACCTCGGGCTTGAATTGGAGGAAGTAGACCTCGGCAGCGTCACCAGAAGCAGAGGAGCCGGAGCCGGCAGAACCACCGCAACCCACGAGGCCCAGACCAAGAACTGCAGCCGCGGAACCAGCAAAGCCCAGGAACTGCCTTCTGCTCATTTCGTTCTTCATTACAATCCACCCTTTCACACCGTGGCGGCACCCTTTGCCGCCGCCTTCGGAGATTGGCTCGGGGACTTTGCCCCTTTTGCTGATTTGAACGATACGCTATTTGGCTAGTTGTTTGAACAAGTATTACTAGAGCGGTAGAAAAACTTCGGTGAACGGTAATTTCAACTTGATACTTGACAAGTTTTGTATAAACAATTATTTGTTATCTAATGCAGAGAAAACGCCCGGTCAAGCCGATGTACCGTCGGTTTGACCGGGCGTTTTCTCTTTGAGGCCATGAGTCTCGTCAGGCTGCGAGCTAGCCGGCTATCGCTTGGAATTGACGCGGTAATGGAAGATCTCGGGGTGTGTGCGAGTGTGCGTCACCTCAAACAAGATGCCATCCGAGGTGTACGACTGACTCTCCATGACGGCAACGCAGTTGTATTTGCCGAGGTCAAGATAGCTGCAGTCCTCATCGTTGGCGAGCTCGACACTCACCGTACGACGGCTCGCCATCACTTTGACACCGCGCTTGTGCTCCAGATAGCCGTAAATAGAATCTGCCGCGATCTCGGGAGTCAGGCCCTTGGCGATCGACGCCAAAAAATAGCCATGGTCCACTTGGCGCGCGTTGCCGTTGAGGCTTCGGACACGCACTACGCGAATCAACTCCTCGCCCACCTTAAAGCCCAGGTGACGAGAGAGTTGCTCGGTGCAAACCAGATGTTCGAAAGACTTAACGTCCGTCGATGCAACGGCATTGTTGCGCTTTGCAAACTCGCCAAACGACTCAACCTCTTCGAGTGCGCCCAACATGTCGGTTTCGCCCTTAAGCCAAATAACGCGCACGCCCTTGCCGTGTATGGGCTGCACAAACATCCCGTCGGCCAGCATGCTCAAAGCGCGGCGGACGGTATTGCGCGTGCAGCCAAATTCCGCGGTCAGCTCGGCTTCGGTTGGCAGCATCTCCTGAAACGCATAGGTCCCATTAATGATGCGCGAGCGTATTTCTCGGTAGATTCCTTCGTATATCGCTTTTGGCATTGTTTCACCTCTACATTATTCATTTCCGGCTAGGCACGATAGCATTTCTTAAAGTTGTTTAAACCGAATATCGGTGAAGCGACAGGATTTAGCCGTTGACGGTTTCTGTCATGCCCAAATCGGTTTCGCTCAAAACTGCCGGTACGACACTCGTCTGGTCCTCTACAATGAATCCATTGTTTAAACGTTTCCCCACGCGCAACGCGCCTCGATATTCGGAAGGCAGAACATGCTGCAAAAAATCCAACGCTTTGGCGGGGCAATGTTCGCGCCCGCCATGCTGTTTTCTATATCAGGCCTCATGGTCGGCGTCTCCGCTCTCGCAACGACTGCGGACATCGTCGGCGATCTCGCCGTATACGGAACCCCTTGGTACGCTTTTTGGACCATCATCCAGCGCGGCTCGTGGACGGTCTTTAAACGCCTCCCGCTCCTTTTTGCCGTAGCGCTGCCCATCGGTCTTGCCCAAAAACAACCGGCTCGTTGCTGCCTCGAGGCTCTCGTCGCCTATTTTGCCTACTGCTTCTTTTTGAGCGAGATCATTAAGCTGAGCGGAGACAATCTTGGACTTAAGTACCCGTCGTCTTTGACCTCCGCTAGCGGCATCACCATCATCGACGGCATCAAGACGCTCGACACCGGCATTATCGGCCCGCTGGCGGTATCGGCAACCGTCGTCGCCATCCATGACCGCTTCTACGATGCCAAGGTTCCCGATTGGCTCGGCACCTTCTCGGGCTCCTCGCTGGTCTACCTCATCAGCTTTTTTGCCGTGTTTGCCCTTGCCGCTATCTCGGCCGCCATCGTGCCCTCCGTATACGCAATGACCGAAACGCTGCGCCATGCACTTACGAGCGTCGGCCCCTTTGGCGTGGGCATCTTTGTGCTTTTGGAGCGAGCGCTCGAGCCCATGGGGCTGCACCACCTGCTCTACATGCCGATCTACTACGACAACCTGGTCATTAACGACGGCATCTACGCCACGTGGAGCAGCTTGCTCCCCATCCTCTCCCATAGCACGCGCCCCCTTAATGAACTTGCGCCGTGGGCCGGTTTTACCGCCACCGGCTGGGTCAAGCTCTTTGGCCTTCCCGCCATCGCAGCCGCGTTCTACTCCACCGCAAAACCAGAGCGCCGCGCCGGCCTTAAGGTCATCCTTTTGCCCGCCATCGTCGCCTCGGTGGTTTGCGGCGTTACCGAGCCACTCGAGTTTCTCTTTATGTTCACCCACCCCGGGCTCTTTTTGCTCTACGCCGTCTTATCGTCTTGCCTTGCCACAACCATGAATCTCTTTGGCATCGTCGGCATCTTCTCGGGCGGCCTCATGGAGATGGCAGCCTTCAACTTTATTCCGCTCATGCGCACGCATGCCGGTGCCTATCTTTTGGCGCTCGGTATCGGCCTTGCCTTTAGCCTCATCTTTTTTGTTAGTTTTCGAGCACTCATCTTGGTCTATGACCTTAAGACACCGGGCCGCGAGGATCATGTTGCCAATCGCGCGGCAATCGATTGTTTAACGGAAAGCGGCTTTGCCAAAGAGCAATCCCCCAATGACGAGGTCGATAGTCGATCCGATCAAGATCACGTCCTCGCTGAGCGGGTAATTCAGCTTTTAGGTGGCGTTGGCAATATCGTGGGCGCAACCAACTGCGCCACGCGCCTGCGCGTCGAGGTCGCAGACCCTTCCATCGTTGCAGATAACGCGTCGTTTGTCGCGGTGGGCGCCAAGGGCCTCATCATTACGGGCAAGACCGCCCAGGTGGTCATCGGCATCTCCGTTCCCCGCGTTAAAGAGCATTTTGACCAGATCATGGGCCTCGAGCCGGAATTTGTGCCCACCACCTCGGCCTCCCCTGCCGCCAGCGCAGCCCATAAGCGCGGCGATATCTGCTTCTTCGATATCGACGGAACGCTCGCCTGGCAAGACCCCAGGCTCGCCCAAGACCTTCCCGAAGACGAGCGGGACCTCTCCCCCTATCCCAACGAGGCGGTTTCGCAGGCAATCCGCGAGTTTGTCGCCAACGGCAACATGGCCTTTATCTGCACGGGGCGCACCCTCAGCTGCATCCACCCCAAACTTCTTGAGCTGCCCTGGACCGGCATCGTCTGTCTTGCGGGCGGTTACGCCGAGATCAACGGACACGCAATTCGCGATCTGTCGATGACGCCCAGCATGCTGCAGCATCTTGCCCCCTATCTTGAGCAATCGGGCGAGGTCATCCGCTTTGAGGGCCTCAACGGCGTCGTGCGCATGAGTGCCGATGCCCCCGATGCCCCCGGATACGCGCGCACCCTGGGCGACGCAGTCACGCAGCTGCAACATTACAGTGTCTACAAGATCTTGATGTCTACATCGCTCGCCAACCACATCGCTCAAGATAAGGCACTTGAGCCGCTGCTGTGCTTTAACGAGCTCGAACTCGAGGTAACCGAAATCTCGCCCCGCGAATGCACGAAGCGCGGGGGCATCCAGTCTGTACTCGACGCCCTCGACCCCCACCACGGAACCGTATACGGCATTGGCGACGCCAGCAATGACGTCTCGCTGATGAACGCCGTCGATGTCGGTATCGCCATGGGCAATGCGCCGGACTATCTCAAGGATAAGGCCGATTACGTGACCGACACCGTCGATCACGACGGTGTCGTTGCGGCGCTCGAGCATTTTAGGCTGATTTAGGCACACTCCATCAAACGCACGCCCGTTGTCCTAAATCGCCAAAACTGCCGCGCCAAACGCCCTGATGTGGCAATATGTTGTCTGCATATTGCATCAATGCAACCTCAGAAAGAATGCGAGAACCCGTGTCCAGTCCGTTTACCAGCTTTTTAGCCCAGCACTTTGACCAGATTAACGACTATCTGGCCACGTTCTTTGACGGACAGGCGACCTCTGCCGATATCGAGCGCTACCTGTATGCGCCGCTCTCGGCTTTTACGGCCAACGCCGGCAAGCGCCACCGCCCGCTTATCTGCATGCTCGCCGCAACCGCAGTGGGCGGTAGCTTCGAGAGCGCCCGCAGCGCCGCGGCAGCCATCGAGCATTTCCAGTCGGGCGCGCTGATCCACGACGACATCGCCGACAACGGACAGCTTCGTCGAGGCAAGCCCTGCATGCACCTTACCGAGGGCACGGGCCTTGCCATCAATTGTGGCGACCTGGCGCTCACCATGGTCACCAAGACGGTTCTCGACGACCCTACGCTGGAGTCCGACGTGAAGCTGCGCGTGCTCCACGAGCTTACCGAGATGATCGTCCGCACCATCGAGGGTCAAGCACTCGACCTGGGTTGGGTCCGCGACGGGCGCTTTGATATCTCGGTTGATGACTACCTGGACATGGCGACGCACAAGACCGCGTTTTACAGCGGAGCCACGCCGCTTGCCGCCGGAGCCATTATCGGCGGCGGCAACGATGAGCAAATCGAAGCGCTGCGCGCCTTTGGCCTGCACACGGGCCTTGCCTTTCAGATTCAGGACGACCTGCTCAACCTTGTCGGCACTAAGGAAGCCGCCAACAAGGACTTCCGCACCGACATCACCGAGGGCAAGCGCACGCTTGTCGCCGTACACGCCCTCTCTGATGAGCGCCACCACGGCGAGGTCGAGGCGATTCTTTCCTCAGGCACCGATAATCCCGCGCAGCTCGCACGCGCCGTGGAGATCTTCCAGGAGACCGGCTCCATCGACTACGCCCACACTTACGCGCTCGACCTGACCGCTAAGGCCAAAGCGGCCATCGAGAACGTTGAGCTTGATCCGCACGCACGCGAGCTGTTCCTCTCCATGGCAGATTTCTTTGTGGAGCGTCTTAACTAACGGGGGTTATAAAACCTGTCAGCAGCGTATTTAGGCACAACTTGCTACACTGTTGAGTGCATGTTTATGCATCCCTTTGCGTTGTCTATCCGACAGACGCTCAAATAGTACGAATGGTACGCCGAAAGGGGTTCGTTCATGGAACCTATTACAACGGGCATGCAAGGAGCAGCCGTCGAGGACGTGCAGTCTCGTCTCCTGCAGCTCGGCTACACGATTGATGCCGCCGAAGTCACCGACAAGTACTTTGGAGCCACCACTGAGCAGGCCGTCAGCACCTTCAGGCTCGACAGCGGCCTTGCTGCCGGTCATGCCGTCGATATCCCCTGCTGGAGCGCCCTTGTAGACGCTTCGTATAAGCTGGGCGACCGCACTCTCTATCTGCGCATGCCCAATTTCCATGGCGCCGATGTGCAGGCCCTGCAGCGCGCTCTCAACGTTTTGGGCTTTGCCTGTGGTGAAGACGACGGCTACTTTGGTCCGCATACCGAGGCCGCCCTGCAGCAGTTCCAGGAAAATGTCGGCCTGTTTGCCGACGGCATGGCCTTCCAGGACACCTACGCCTACATCAACCGCCTGCACCATGTGTGGGAGGGCAAGCCCTCGGTCACCGAAGCCGAGTCCCGTATCGGTTTTGCTCGCGCCGCCAACGTGCTCGAGCGCTTCCAGATTGCCGTTATCGGCGAGGACCCCATCGCACGCAGCGTTGCGTCGCGCATGTGGAATATCGCCACGGCAACGACCGACAACAGCGGCATGATGCTCTGCGACTCCGAGGTCCCAACCGACGTTGACCTGGTGCTCGAGATCGCAAGCGATGAGCTGCCCGCCGACGCCGCACCGCGCGCCACGATTGCCCTCGCCGAGTGTCACAACCTGGCCCAGCGCATCCGCACTGCCAATGTCGCCGCGCAGCAGAAGCCGGCTCGCATTCGCATTGAGCTCACGGGCATGACGCGCTACAACGGCACTTTCACGGCCAGCGACGCGCAGACACTCGCCGTACGCCTGCTCGATGGTGTTTGCGATGCCCTCGCAGATTAGGTAAACTAAACGAGTTGCTTTTGGGCAACACCACACATTGGGACGTAGTTCAACGGTAGAACTCCGGTTTTTGGTGCCGGCTGTTGGGGGTTCGAATCCCTCCGTCCCAGCCATTAAAATTGAGCGCCCTGAGCCCATAACGGCCCAGGGCGCCTTCTTGTGGGCAAGCGGAGGGATTCGAGAACCCGCAAGGGTGCGGAGCTGAGGAAACGCGAAGCGTTTTCCAGCGCAGCACGCAAGGAGCGAAGCGACGCAGCGGGGCGCGGCCGCCGAAAAGGCGGACGCGGAATCCCTCCGTCCCACAGCCGGCACTTGGAGACGTTCCTAAAGTGCCGGCACTAAAGGAACGTCTCCAAGTGCCGGCCTCCCAAAAATCTACCTTTAAAAGACAGGCGCCCCAAGCCCATAAGGACCAAGAGCGCCTTTCATCTAGAAAATATCAGCCCAGTTCCGAAAAGCGACCCGCATGCGACAACCAAGTAGCCGCAGGCCCCGGGAGAGTGGGGACACCGGCTTAGGTTTATCGCGAGTTCCGCACGAACAGGAGGCC
>CABVAO010000028.1 GCA_902496335.1 uncultured Collinsella sp. | reverse complement strand
ACCGAGCCGTACGCTTGAACTGAGAAGGGGGAGGCCTCGCGGCCTCCCCCTTTTTTCGTTGTATACACGTTGTGCTTTGGGACCTAGCTCCCCCGTATGCGCTCTTACTCTTTGGCTGTATTTTGAGTCCTTCTAGTGTATTTGAGCGATAATTACTCGCATTGGCGTTAGGGAGGGCTTGATGTTTACCGTATTTGTCTTGGGCAATATTGCTTCGGGTAAGTCGACAGCCTGCCGCTATTTCGAATCTCGTGGCGCTATGCTTATCGATCTGGATGAGCTTGCAAAATCTCTGTATGTGCCGGGCTCTGATATCGTCAATACTCTCGCGGATGAATTCGGTTGGGACATTTTGGATGAGGAAGGCGGCATTCGCCGCAGCATCCTCGCTTCTCGAGCTTTCGCTTCTCCTGATTCGGTCGCACGGCTCAATGGCATTGTGCATCCCGTTCTCATTGAACAGCTTTCGCTTAGGATTCTCGATCCGGTTTGTTGTACTGTTTCATCTCCCCGTTATCCCTTTGCGGTGGTCGAGGTTTCTGCTCCGACTGGTTTTGAGGATGCATTTGGCTTGGCTGATGAAATTCTGGTCATTAGCGCCCCTTTGTCAGTTCGTCGCGATCGCGCTATTCAACGTGGCATGGAGCCATCTGATTTCGATGCCCGTTCTGCTTGCCAGCCCGATGAATCTGCGCTGTGCAATCTCGCTACAACGGTGATTGATAACGCCGCAGGCGATAACTCACTCTTTGAGCAGCTTGACTCATGGCTTGCATGCCATGGGTTTATAGATACTGCGGATATGGAGGATGCCGATGCCTAAGACACGTTTCTTTGCGTGGTATCGCCTTGTACCGCTGGCTGCCGTTTTTGCCTTCGGCCTTATCTCATTCGTTTTCTCGTGTGCTCCTGCCGCTTTCTTTAAGCCGCTGTATCCGATCGACTACGAGGCGTATGTAAAGCAATCCAGTATTTCGCATAATCTGGATCCGTATCTGGTGTGCGCTGTCATTAAGTCTGAATCGAATTGGGATCCCGAGGCCGAGTCGAATCAGGGTGCTCAGGGATTGATGCAGCTGATGCCCGAGACTGCCCAGGATATGATCGCCAAGGGCCTTGTCGACGGTGGCGAGTATTCGGCCGACAACCTTAACGATCCGGCTACGAATATCGAGTTTGGCTGTGCGTATCTCTCGTATCTTCTAGCGTATTTTAACGGGTCGACTGACAGTGCCATTGCCGCCTATAACGCCGGCATGGGCAATGTCGACGGATGGGCGCAGCAGAGTACGTCGCTTCATAATGCAATCACCTTTCCCGAGACGCAGGCGTATCTGATTCGCGTCAATAATGCCTGGGTTCGCTACAAGACCCTCTATCCCGATCGGTTCGTATAGGACTATGCCTGCCGCCTGCGTATACTGCAGATATATGAGTTAGGAGTATCCATGGCGGAATTTGAAGTAGAACGCGTTGGTGGTGAACTTAAGCGCTTTGGCGTTGAAGGCTCTGACGTGCCGTTTAAGGTCGTGTCTCCCTATGAGCCTGCCGGTTCCCAGCCTAAGGCCATTGAGTCGCTTGTGCAGGGCGTGAGGGACGGAGACCGCTATCAGGTTTTGTTGGGCGTGACTGGTTCGGGCAAGACCTTCACGATGGCAAAGACTATTGAGGCCCTGGGAAAGCCGACGCTGGTCATGGCTCCGAATAAAACGCTCGCCGCTCAGCTTGCGAGCGAGCTCAAAGAGTTCTTTCCCAACAACGCTGTGGTCTACTTCGTCTCGTACTACGACTACTATCAGCCCGAGGCGTATGTGCCGCAAAGCGATACATATATCGAGAAAGACTCCTCGATTAACGAAGAGGTTGAGATGCTGCGACATCAGGCGACCGCATCGCTGCTCTCTCGACGCGATGTGATCGTTGTCGCATCGGTCTCGTGTATCTATGGCATTGGCTCTCCTGAGGACTATGCGGGTCTGGCTCCAAACGTCGACAAGAAGGTGCCGCTCGAGCGCGATGACTTTATCCATGCACTTATCGACATTCAATATGATCGCAATGACTATGACCTTGTACGCGGCACGTTCCGCGTGCGCGGCGATGTTGTCGACGTGTATCCGCCTTATGCCGAGCATCCGTTGCGGTTTGAGTTCTTTGGCGACGAGGTCGAGCTGATTGCCGAGATCGATGAGGTCACCGGTGAAATGCTGCGTGAGTACGAGGCTATCCCCGTATGGCCGGCATCGCACTACGTGACCGAGAAGCCGAAGGTCAAGGCGGCTCTGAAATCGATCAGCGAAGAGTGCGAGAAGCGCGTGGCGGAGCTCAAGGCGACCGACAAGTTGCTCGAGGCGCAGCGTCTGCAGCAGCGCACCGATTATGATCTTGAGATGCTCGAGACGATGGGCTTTTGCAACGGCATCGAGAACTACTCGCGTCATCTGGACGGTCGCAAGCCGGGTGAGCCGCCGTTTACCCTAATCGATTACTTTCCCAAGGATATGCTCTGCATCATCGATGAGAGCCATGTGACGGTGCCGCAGATTCGCGGCATGCACGAAGGTGACCGCTCGCGTAAGGTGACGCTGGTGGAACACGGTTTTCGCCTGCCCTCGGCGCTCGATAACCGCCCGCTTCGTTTCGATGAGTTTGAGGCAAGGATACCCCAGTTTATCTATGTTTCGGCCACGCCGGGCGATTACGAGCTGCGGGTGAGCCAAAACGACGTGGAGCAGATTATTCGTCCGACCGGTCTGCTCGATCCCAAGATCGATGTGCGTCCGGTTCGCGGTCAGATTGACGATCTTGAGGACGAGATTCGCGAGCGCGTTGCCCGCAAGGAGCGCGTGCTGGTGACCACGTTGACCAAGCGCATGGCCGAGGACCTGACCGACCATCTGCTTGATGCGGGCATTAAGGTCAATTACATGCATTCTGATACGGCGACAATGGACCGTGTCGAGATCCTGCGAACGCTGCGCGAGGGCAAGATCGATGTTCTCGTTGGCATCAACCTGCTTCGCGAGGGCTTGGATCTTCCCGAGGTCTCACTGGTGGCAATTCTCGATGCCGATAAGGAAGGCTTCTTGCGCAACCGCCGTTCGCTGATTCAGACGATTGGCCGTGCGGCCCGTAACGCCGATGGCGAAGTCATCATGTATGCAGACGTTGTGACCGATTCGATGAAAGAGGCCATCGAGGAGACGCAGCGCCGTCGTGAGATTCAGATGGCATATAACGAAGAGCATGGCATTGTGCCCAAGACAGTGCGCAAGGCCATCAACGACATCTCAAGTTTTATTGCCGAGGCCGAAAAAACCGTGGGTTCCAAGGGGCGCTCGAAGGGCGACTCTCTTGGTCATGGTGCATTCTATACGCCCGATGAGTCGGGCGAGGGCGGCGTGCCGGAAACGGTGGCACCCGAGCAGACACTTGCGGAGCAGTTGGAAGAACTGCCGCATGACGAGCTTGTGCGGATCGTCGAAACCATGGAAGAGGATATGCGTAACGCTTCTGCCGCCATGGACTTTGAGGAGGCGGCGCGCCTGCGCGATGCCGTCGTTCAGATTCGGGCGATGCTCGAGGGCGCGTCTGAGGACGAGACGATCGAGCGCTTACGTTCGCAGGCCCGCAAGGGTTCCACGTTCGCATCGGGCAGAAAACGCCAGGGTGCACGGTTTAAGAAATAGCGAACAGGCCCCGAGTTCCCTGTGGAGCTCGGGGCCTGTGTCTTTTGCGCGCTGGAATTCGTGCGCTAGAGGTCTGCGATCAGGGCTTCGGCACAACGGATGCCGTCGGTGGCCGCGCTCATGATGCCGCCAGCATATCCAGCTCCCTCACCACAAGGGTAGAGGCCCGGGGTCGACACGGCATGGCACGTTCGGTCTCGGGTGACAGTGACAGGTGAGCTCGAACGAGTCTCCACGCCGGTAAGAACGGCATCATGACGGTCGTAGCCTCGTAGCTTTTTTCCGAGTAGGGGAAGTCCCAGGCGGAGCGACTCGACGATATGCTGCGGTAGGGCTTCGTCAATTGCCGTCCAGGTCACACCGAGCGGATAGGTGGGCTTTACCTTTCCGGGCGCCTTGCTGGCGCGTCCTGCGAGGAAATCTCCGACAAGTTGTGCCGGTGCGTTCCAGTTGGAACCGCCCAGGCGATAGGCGGCCGCCTCGCAGGCACGCTGGAGCTCGATGCCGGCGAGCGGGTCATCGTTGGGAAGGTCCTCAGGCGTGACGTTAACGAGCAAGGCGGCATTTGCGTTGCGTCCGTCGCGGGCATTGAGGCTAGCGCCGTTGACGCACAGGTGGCCCTGCTCGGAAGAGGCGGCGACAACCTGTCCGCCGGGGCACATGCAAAACGAGAACACGCTGCGGCCGTTGGGAAGATGGGCAACAAGTTTGTAAGGGGCCGCCCCGAGCGCTGGATGTCCCGCCGAGGCTCCATATTGGGCTCGATCGATGTCGCGCTGCGGATGCTCGATGCGAACGCCCATGGCAAAGGTCTTTTGTGCGAGGGCCACGTTGTGGTCCTTAAGGAGCTCAAAAATATCGCGAGCAGAATGCCCGCAGGCGAGGACGAGGTGCTTTGTCTCGATTGGCTCGCAAGCGGCGTCTTGGGACGATTGGACATCAATACCGGTAATGGCGCCAGACGCGTCGATGTGAATGTCGACGAGCCTTGTTCGATAACGGACGACACCTCCGAGCTGCTCGATGCGCTGGGATATAGCGGTGACAACCGTGGGAAGGATGTCGGAGCCAATGTGCGGCTTGGCATCCCACAGAATATCGCGGGGCGCGCCCGCCTCGACGAAGGTTTCGAGGATAAGGCGATGGGCGGGATTTTTGGTTCCCGTATTGAGCTTGCCGTCCGAGAAGGTCCCCGCGCCGCCCAGGCCAAACTGGATATTGCTCTCGGGGTCGAGGATGCGCTCCTTTAGAAAGAGATCGATCGCATGCGAGCGGCGAAATGCTGGGTCGCCGCGCTCGATGAGCAAGGGCTTAAGACCCGCTTCGGCAAGGGTGAGTGCAGCGAAAAGGCCAGCGCATCCGGCGCCGACAACGACAGGGCATTCTTGAGGTGCGTCGGAGACGGGGGAGGGGAATGAGGGCCCATCGTCCTCTATCGCGCGTACGCGCGAGCGGTCACGCTCGGCGACGCTGTCGACCGCTTCTCGCTCGAGGTGGGGACTGGTCAGCTCAACACGAAAGCTCAGGATAAAATGGACGTCTCGTTTTTTGCGAGCGTCGATTGACTTGCGGTGGAGCTCGATGGACTTGATCTCGGAGTCCTTGCAACGTAGGACGCGCTTGGCGACTCGCTTGCCAACAATGAGGCAGGCATTTTCATCGCCGGCTTCATCGAGCGACGCGTTGACTTGGGTGATTTCGATCATCGAGGTCTCCTTAGAGGCAAGAAAGAGGCCGTCCGGTATCCCAGACGGCCCGAATGCGTTTTTGATTATAAACTGCGCGGCTACAGGCTGCTTGCAGCGCGAATGCCCGAGAGCCAGGCCCACGCAAGGTTAAAGCCTCCGCAATCGGCGTCGATGTCGAGCGCTTCGCCGCAGACGTAAAGCGGGGCGTCGACAACGCTGAGCGCGCGTAGACTGGGTGTTGAGATGCTCTCGACAGATACGCCACCACGCGTGACCTGCGCCGAGCGCTCCTCGGCTGTTCCCTCGACGAGCAACTTAAAGTGCTTGAGGATCGAGACCAGGTGGATGACATCGTTGGAGCCTGGATGGCACTGCTCGAACGTCGTGCAGACGACGCGGGAGAGTTGCGGGGCGAGCATGCCGTCGAGCCAACGGGGATCGCGGGGCGAAAAGCCGCCGAGCAACTCAACGCGCCGGTTGAGCATATCGAGCAGCTCGTCTTTGGAGAGGTCGGGGAAAACGTCGAGCAGGATCGTATCGCCGCGCTGGATACGACGGGAGAGGTTGAAGACAGCGACGCCCGAGATGCCGAAGGCTCGAAACAGGACTTCACCGTCTTCGTGCCAGAGCTCATTATGATTGCGGGCGAGCGTCAAGCGGGCGCGGACGCGCAGGCCATCCAACGTCTTGAGTGCCGCCCGATCGCCGACGACCGTTGCCGATACGGGGCAGAGGATGGGACGCAGCGAAGTGAGGGGGAGGCGAAACGTATCGGCGATACCAGTGGGGTTGCCACCCGTGGCGATAATTACGGCATGTGCCTGCAGGGCCTCGTTCTTGCGAGGGACATCGGCGAGCGCTTTCCGAAGCGAGCGGAGCTCCGTTTTTCGGTCGTCGTGCTTTTTTGCCTTGAGCGCCCGCGCTGGACGGTCTATTTGGAGTGTCCAGCCTTCGGAAGCTTTGTGCGCCGAGGCAACGTTGGCTCCGCAGATTAAGGTGATACCTAGGCGGTCGCAAACGTTGAGAAGCGCGTCGCGCACCGATTCGGCGCGAAGGGAGCGCGGGTACAGTCGGCCTTCCTCGGAGGTTGTCATGATGCCCAGCGAGGAGAAGAAACCCATAAGCTCTTGTTCGGGCTGGGGGCCCATGACGGATTCGACGAATGCGGGGTGGTTATACCGCTGAGGATCAATCGATTCGTTGGAGAGGTTGCAGCGGCCGTTACCGGTCGCAAGGAGCTTAAGGCCGCAGGCGACATCGCGCTCAACGATGCAGACGCTTTTGCCAGCGCGTGCGGCCGTAATGGCGGCGGCGAGGCCTGAAGCCCCGCCGCCGATTACCAGGACGTCATAGAAGGCGCTCGTGTTCACTTAGGCCTCGTCGGTCTCATGCGGGGTAATAGCCTCGACGGCAGAGACTGCCTTGGGCAACATGCCATCGGGCAGCGCGGTCTCGACCTCGCCCTTATCGCAGGCCTCGGCGAGTGCCGGATTAATGGGAAGCTGGCCCAAGATGTCGAGGTTATAGCGCTCTGCGACCTCGGGGAGCTTGCTCTTGCCAAAGACCTCGATCTTCTTGCCGCAGTCGGGGCACTCAATATAGCTCATGTTTTCGACGATGCCCAGAATGGGGACGTTCATCTTCTCGGCCATGTTGACCGCCTTGGCGACGATCATCGAGACCAGATCCTGCGGGCTCGTGACGATGACGATGCCGTCGACGGGCAGTGACTGGAAGACGGTGAGCGCGACGTCGCCTGTTCCCGGAGGCATGTCGACCAGCAGGTAGTCGATGGGGCCCCACGAGGTCTCGCTCCAGAACTGCCTAATGGCGCCTGCGATGACCGGACCGCGCCAAAGGACGGGGTCGGTCTCGTTTTGGAGCAGAAGGTTGGAGCTCATGACCTTGACGCCGTGCTCGGAGATTTCGGGCAGCATAAGGTTGCCAAGGGCATGGACGTGGCGTCCGCTCATACCGAACATCTTAGGGATGGAGGGACCGGTGATGTCGGCATCGAGGACGCCGACCTTGTGGCCGTGGCGGGCAAGCTCGGTGGCGATGGCACCGGTGACAAACGACTTGCCGACACCGCCCTTGCCGGAAAGCACGGCGATGACGCGTTTGACCTCGGACAGCGTGTTCTCCTCAAATTGCGACGGCGACGTTTGTCCGCCGGCGGCCTGTGCGTGCTCGCAACCCATGTATGACTCCTTTGTATATGTTGGGGCCGGGGCCCCGCGATGTGACACGAGCGTCATTGTACCCTCGTTTGCGAGCGGGAGTCATTTGCGATGCAATTGGGCCGAGCGTGCTTGCAATACGATGGTCCTAAGCGAATGGGCGGGCTTACTGAACTTTGCTGGCGAACTCGAGGTATTGCATGCGCTGCAGCTTGTCGATCGTCGAGGCGTATGGGCTGTCTTCAGATTCCAAGTCGTAGCGCAGCCCGTCGGCACCAAGGTAGCCGGCGACATTGATGGTGGGCACATCTGATCTTGTTGCAAGCAGGGCCTTTTGATAGTCGGTGAGCGGGGCGCCGATCTTATTAAGGGTAATGGCTGCAATCTCGTTTGCCCCGACGGTGTCGTAGACGTTGAGCTCGGTATTGCCGGCGATTTCATAGTTAGCCCAGACGAAATAGGTCGACTGATAGACGCGGAAAGCGTGGCTTGCCGTGTCTTCCTGAGGGTACAGCTCGTCGTTGAGAGCCGTTGCGGCGCTCGGCTGATGGTCGCCAAAAAAGACAAGAACAACCGGTCTGCCGATATTGCGGAGCTCGTTGATAAAGTACTCGAGGTCCCGGTCGGATGCGTTGATGCAGGTGAGATAGGTGTTGAGCGCGCTATTGGCGCCCTCGCTGGCTCCCTCGACCCAATAGTTTGTCAGCTCTTCGGCGGGAACGGTGCCATAGTCGTAGCCGCCGTGATTTTGCATCGTGACGTCAAAGATGAACTGCGGCGCTTCGTCGGTTCTAAGCAGGTCGAGTATCTTGTCGTAGGTGGCGTAGTCGCATACGCCGGCATGGTAACAGGGCGCACCTTCGAAATCGCCGATTGAAAGAAAGTCTCCAAAGCCCAGCTGCTGATAGATTTTATCTCGATGGTAGTTGACGGGGTTTTGCGGGTGCATGGCGGTAGCGGTATACCCAAGCTCTTTAAGGTCCCTTGCCAGGCTGTTGACGCCATTCATCTGATACAGCTGATAGGGGATCTTGCCTAATCCGACAAAGGCCGTTGTCGCTCCGGTCAAAAATTCGAATTCGGAGTTTGCCGTTCCGCCACCGGTGACCGAAGCGAGCATGGTGCCGCGAACAAGTGTGTCGGGAAGCGAGTTGTAGAATGCGGGGCCGGTGTACCCGGCCGCCTGGAGCTGCTCAAAGCACGAAAGGTCGCTAAAACTCTCGTTCATGATGGCAACAATCGTCGGCTTGATTTCATTGAACTGGGCAACGGCCGCCGCGCGCTGCTCGCTCGAGCCATACGTGCTGTCGTAGGTGGCGGCGAGCTCCTGCTCGATGCTCTGCGCCTCATCGGGCGTATAGCCTTCGGGCTTCTCAATGGGCAACTCGTTGACCATTTCGGTGAACGAAGTGATAAAACCCTGAGACGCGTACGTAGTGATGGGCTGCCAACGGTCAAATCCAAAATTCAGCGCCTGCTCCAAGTCGATGCTGGAAAAGCCCGAGAGCCCCACAACGGTCACTAGCAGAAAAGCGCAGAGGTTAGCGGCGATTGCGGGGAAGACATGGGTGGGCGTACGGAGCTTTCGCGGTCGGATAAGCGAAAGAAGCCCCAGGGAAATCTCCAGCAGGGCGAGAGAGGTTACGATTCCGGCGGTAAAGGTAAACTCGTATCCCTCGCTCACTTCCATTGCGGTGCCAAGGGCCAAGATATCGCTTGGCAGGATGGCTTCGCCTTTAAACGTTATGACGAAGTGCTCGGCAATGCCAAGGATGCAACAGGCGACGGGCACGAGGGCCATGACGCCTCCATGACGCTGTCCCAGCAAATAAAGGGAGAGCAGAACCGTCGCGAGCAGCCCGACGGAAAACCCGAATGAGTTGGCGGGAATGCGATAGAACGTTTCGTTACAGGCAATTTCGAGCGAAACGAACGAGAGCGCTGAAACAGCGGCGATGACAAGGATGTCACGGCAAATACAGGCAACCGTTCCCGTCGCAAGATCGGTTTGGTCGATAAGTCCCGAAACCAAGGGCTCGACAAGAAGTATGACGGCGGTAGCACCGAGCGCCGAATAAGAAAGGACCCATAGGGAATTGTCCTCATTTACGAGCAATTGATTCGTAATCCATGCAGCTACCATGCCGAGCGGGATGAGGAGCGTCGCGCACCAAAAAACGCGGGCAATGGGCGGCTTTTCATTGTGTTTGATTGAAAAATACACGCGCACGACGACGGTGGCCACGATAAGGACGGCGATGAATATGGGCAGATTGGCCATGTCGCTCGAAGTGATTTCAAGGGGGATATCTTCGGTCATGGACGTTCCTCTGTTACAGCAAATTAAGTTCAGTAGTAGATTACTGTAACCTTTCCACGGCATTTCGAGAAACAAAGCACCCGATACGCAAAGCTAAAGGTCTGCGAATCTTGTATTACGAACATCTGTGCGCGTCGAGTGCGCTAAACTCATCGACAGTATGATTCGATGCAATAGGAGGCAAGGAGCTTCCATGTCTGATTCTTCTATCGTTATTCGCGGCGCTCGTGAGCACAACCTCCGTGATATCGATGTTTCCATTCCGCGTGACCAACTCGTGGTCATTACCGGTCTTTCTGGCTCGGGCAAGAGTTCGCTGGCATTTGACACTATCTATGCCGAGGGCCAGCGTCGATACGTCGAGAGCCTTTCGAGCTATGCGCGCCAGTTCTTGGGCCAGATGGACAAACCCGACTTGGATTCAATCGACGGCCTTTCGCCGGCGGTGTCGATCGACCAAAAGACGACGTCTAAAAACCCTCGCTCGACGGTTGGCACCGTAACCGAGATTTATGACTATCTGCGCCTGCTGTTCGCCCGTGTGGGCACCCCGCACTGTCCCGAATGCGGCCGCGTCATTGAGCGTCAGACGACCGACCAGGTTGCCGACAAGGTCTTGGCGGCGGGGGAGGGCCGCCGCGCGTTTGTGCTGGCACCGGTGGTGCGCGGGCGAAAAGGCGAGTACACCAAACTGTTTGAGGACCTTCGCGCCGAGGGCTTTAGCCGCGTGCGTGTCGACGGTGAAGTGCGCTCGCTCGACGATCCGATCGATCTGGACAAGAAGTTCAAGCACGATATCGAGGTCGTGGTCGATCGCATCGTGATCCGTGAGAACTCTCTGGGCCGTATCGCCGAGTCTGTTGAGCAGGCGACCGCGCTGGCTCACGGCAATGTAAACGTGTACATGCTGCCCGATCGTGATGCTCCCGAGGGGACCGAGGGCGAGCTGCTGGAGTATTCGTTGGCCTTGGCGTGCCCGGAGCATGGTCACTCCATTGACGATCTTCAGCCGCGTGATTTTTCGTTCAACGCTCCCTATGGCGCATGTCCTGAGTGCGACGGCCTGGGCTTTAAGAAAACCGTTGATGCCGAGGCGTTGATCGAGGACCCCTCGAAGTCCATTGCCGACGGAGTCTTTGGTAGCCTGTTTGGCAATTCGAACTACTATCCGCAGATTTTTGCTGCGGTCTGCAAACACTTTAAGGTGAGCGCCGATACGCCGTGGGAGGACTTGCCCCCTCGCGTGCGTCGTGCATTCTTGGATGGCCTGGGCGATACGAAGATCTCGGTCGACTACCAAAAGCTCGACGGACGTCGCAGCCAGTGGGATACCAAGTTTTCGGGCGTTCGCAACATCCTGTACGAACGCTATACCGAGACGACGAACGAGAACACCAAGGCGCGCCTGGAGAAGTACATTCGCGAGGAGCCGTGCTCGAGCTGCCACGGCGCTCGCTTGCGCCCTGAGATGCTCGCCGTCACCGTGGGCGGCAAGTCCATTTACGAAGTTTGTTGCCTGTCGTGCCGTGAATCGCTCGAGTTTTTTGAGGGCCTGGAACTCACCGAGCGCCAACAGTTTATCGGCGGTCGTATCGTCAAGGAAATTCTGGAGCGCCTGCGTTTTCTGGTCGATGTTGGACTCGACTATCTGACACTCGATCGCGCCTCGGCGACGCTTTCCGGTGGCGAGGCACAGCGTATTCGCTTGGCAACGCAGATCGGCGCGGGTCTCATGGGCGTGCTCTATATTCTGGACGAGCCCTCGATCGGTCTTCATCAGCGTGACAACGAGCGCCTGATCAAGACGCTCGAGCGCCTGCGCGATATCGGCAATACCGTTATCGTTGTCGAACACGACGAGGATACAATCCGTGCCGCCGACTACGTGATCGACATGGGGCCCGGCGCCGGTGTCAACGGCGGACACGTAGTCGCGGCGGGAACGCCTGCTGATATCATGGCGTGTCCTGAGTCGATGACGGGCGCTTATCTGACCGGCAAACGAATGATTCGGGTGCCTGATGAACGGCGCAAGCCCGGTCGCGGCTGCCTTAAAATTACGGGCGCTCGAGCCAACAACCTCAAAAACGTTACCGCCAAGATCGAGTTTGGTACGCTTACGGTTGTTACCGGCGTGTCGGGATCGGGCAAGAGCTCCCTGGTTACCGACACCATTGCGCCTGCCCTTACGAATGCCATTCACCGTTCGACGCGCCCTGTGGGTCCGTATAAGAAAATCGAGGGCATCGAGTGTATCGATAAGGTTATCGATATCGACCAGTCGCCGATTGGCCGCACGCCGCGTTCCAACCCTGCTACCTATATCGGCCTGTGGGATGATCTTCGCGCGCTGTTTGCGAGTACGCCGGAGTCGAAGGCGCGCGGCTACTCGCCGGGTCGTTTCTCCTTTAATGTGAGTGGCGGGCGCTGCGAGGCGTGCAAGGGCGACGGGCAGATCAAGATCGAGATGCACTTCCTTCCCGATATCTACGTTCCCTGCGAAGTTTGCGGCGGTAAACGCTACAACCGCGAGACACTCGAGGTCACCTACCGTGGCAAGACCATCTCGGACGTGCTCGACATGAGCGTCACCGAGGCGCTGGCCTTCTTTGGGAATATCCCGCAGATTAAGCGCAAGCTCCAGACGCTGTACGATGTAGGCTTAGGCTACGTGAGCCTGGGCCAGCCCGCCACGACGCTCTCGGGCGGCGAGGCGCAGCGTGTGAAGCTCGCCAAGGAGCTTCATCGACGCCAGACGGGCAAGACGTTCTATATTTTGGACGAGCCGACGACCGGTCTTCATTTTGAGGACGTCCGCCAGCTGCTCGATGTGCTGCAGCGCTTGGTCGATGCGGGCAACACGGTGCTGGTGATTGAGCACAACCTTGATGTCATCAAGGTTGCCGACCGCCTGATCGATATGGGTCCCGAGGGCGGTAACGGCGGCGGAACCGTCGTGGTTTCGGGCACACCGGAGCAGGTTGCGGACTGTCCGCAGAGTTATACGGGCAAGTTTTTGGCGCCGTTGCTCAGGCGTGACCGGGAGCGTCAGGCTCAACTTGATGCTCAATAAATAGGCGATTCAGTTTATGGGCGCCATCGACTCCTTGTGATTCGATGGCGCTTGCTGTGTCGAAGTGACGTATGCAGCCGAATTGGACATATACTTAATCTTTACGTCCGAATGCGAGGGAAAGGATATGTCATGGCAAAGGCTGTAAAGACGCCAAAAACCAATGCGATGCGCGAGCTGGAAAGCGCCGGCATTTCCTATGTTCTACATACGTACGAAGACGATGGTGATGAGTCGGTGGGCCTGGGGGTCGCGATTTCGGAGCAGCTTGGCGAGGAGCCCGGTCAAGGATTTAAGACCTTGGTCTGCGTGACGCCGTCCAACGACCATGTCGTGTGCTGCATCCCTGTTGCCGATGAGCTCGATCTAAAGTCCGCCGCGCGTGCCGCGGGGGAGAAGTCCTTGGTCATGATGCATGTGAAGGATTTGCTTGCGGCGACTGGCTACGTTCGCGGCGGCTGCAGCCCGGTCGGTATGAAAAAACGCTACCGGACGCTCATTGATGAGACGTGTGTCCTTTGGGATACCATTTTTATTTCGGGAGGCAAGCGTGGTTATCAGCTCGAGCTTGCACCCGATGATTTAATTGCATTTTGCGGGGCGACGGTTGCCGCGATTACGAGAGAGGACTGAGCGATGCCGCAGGAAGAATTGAAGTGCGGAGCTCATTTTGCAAAAGAATCTGCGCCTCAGACACCCTCATCCGAAGCTTCTTCGTCGCGAGATGACACTGACGACATGGGCTCGTCGGACTACTCCACGGTTGGTCGTTCTGCCGGGCTTATGACCATCCTGACTATCGTGTCTCGCGTCACCGGTTTTATCCGCACGTGGGCAATGGCGGCCGCTATCGGCATGTCGCTGCTCTCGTCCTCCTATCAGGTCGCCAACAACCTGCCCAATATGCTCTACGAACTCGTGATGGGCGGCATGCTCGTGACGGCGTTTTTGCCCGTGTACATGGGCGTGAGGCGTGAGCAGGGTCGCGAGGCCTCGAACGAGTACGTGGGCAACCTGCTCGGCATTCTGCTTTTAGTGCTGGGTGGCATTTCGTTGCTGGGGACCGTGTTCGCCCCGGGCTTTATCTGGACGCAATCGTTCCTTTCGGGTGACGGCGGCAGCATGGATACCGCTGCGTTCATGTTCCGTTTCTTTGCCATCCAGATTCTCTTTTATGGTTTGGGCTCGGTGTTCTCGGGCGTTCTCAACGCACACCGCGACTACTTCTGGTCGACGTTTGCCCCGGTCCTCAACAATGTGATCGTCATTGCGAGCTTTATGGGTTTTGCGCCCGTGTCCGCACAGTTTGGCGAACGTGCCGGCATCATCTTGATTGCGGCCGGTACGACCCTCGGTGTCTTTGTTCAGATGGCATGTCAGATTCCCGCGCTTGGCAAGCACGGCGTGCATCCCCATATCCATATCGACTTTAAGGACCCCGCACTGCGCCAGACGATTGCGCTCGGTATCCCGACGCTGCTCGCCACGGTGTGCATGTTTGTCTCGACTTCTATCACCAACGCTGCCGCGCTGGTGGTCCAGCCCGAGACTGGCCCTTCCGTCATCGCCTATGCGCGCCTGTGGTACACGCTGCCCTATGCGCTGATTGCCGCCTCGCTTTCGACGGCGCTCTATACCGAGCTCTCTCACGACGCACAGGAGAAGGATTACGGCAGCGTTCGCACGGGCATTTCGCGTGGCGTCGCCCAAATGCTGTTCTTCCTGATTCCGTTCGCGCTGTACCTGATTGTCTTCGCGCGTCCGCTCAACATGATCTACTGTGCTGGCAAGTTCGATGAATCCGGCGTGGCTCTGGTGTCCGAGTACCTTGTCTACCTGGCGCTCTCGCTGCCGCTCTACGGCGTGGTCGTGTTGATGCAGAAGAGCTTCTCTGCCTTGCTCGACATGAAGCCCTATAGCCGCTATTGCCTGTATTCCGCCATCGGCCAGGCCGGCTCGGTTCTGCTGTTTGGCGTTGTGCTGGGCTTCGGTATGCCGGCAATCGCGCTTTCGTATGTTGTCGACTACGTGATCTTGGTCGGCTGTTCGCTGTGGTGGCTGCGTCGTCGCCTGCGTGGCCTTCAGGTCAAATCTATCCTACATGGCGGTTTCTTTGGCCTTTTGCTCGGTGGCCTAGGTGCTGCCGCAGGCGCCGGCGTCATGTGGGCGCTTGAACACTTTGTCGGGGCACTTGGCGGCTCGATTCTGATTACTCTTGGCTACGTTTGCGTTGCGGGTGTCGCCTCGCTTGTTGTTACCTTTGGCCTTGCCGTCGTCCTTAAGATGCCCGAGGTCTCGGCGCTGCTTCGTCGCAAGTAGGTGCGCGTGGCCGGTCACGACAACATACCAACGCTTGCCGAGCAGGTTTCGCGCGTTCCCACACAGCCCGGATGCTACCTTTGGAAGGATGCCAAGGGCGATGTCATCTACGTGGGCAAGGCGAAAAACCTGCGCGCCCGCATGCGTCAATACGTGACACTGCAGGATGAGCGTCAAAAGATCCCGCTGATGATGCAGCTGGTGGCGAGCTTTGACTACATCGTTGTCGAAACCGAGCATGAGGCGCTTGTACTCGAGCGCAACCTGATCGGCCAGTACCATCCGTACTTTAACGTCGACCTCAAGGATGACAAGAGCTACCCCTTTATCGCCATTACAAAGGGCGACCTGTATCCCGCGATCAAATACACGCGTGAGCGTCATAAGCCGGGAACGCGCTATTTTGGACCCTATACCGATAGCCGTGCGGCACGTGAGACGATAGATACGCTGCGCAAGGTTATCCCCATCTGCTCTGCATCCTGTGCGGAGTGGCGTCGTTGTCGCCGTATCATCGAGTCCCACAAGGGCGAGGAAGACATCGTCAATATGATTTGCGCGCAAAACGGGCGTCCCTGCTTCGACTACCATGTCGGGCGCGGCCCAGGTGCGTGTGTCGGCGCGATTTCTCCTACGGACTATGCCAAGAACGTCAAGCGTGTCGAGCGCTTTTTGTCGGGCCATCGCAAGGATGTCGTCGATGAGCTGACCTCCGAGATGACGGATGCCGCCGAGGCGCTCGACTTTGAGCGCGCGGCACGCGTCAAACGTCGTTTGGAGGTCATCAGGGGTCTGGACGACCGTCAGCAAGTCGTTTTTCCCTCCAGTGTCGATATCGATGTCATCGGTTTCTATCGCGAGGAGACCATCTCCGCCGCTTGCGTCTTCGTCGTTCGCGAGGGCCGAACAGTTCGCACCTGCGAGTTCATTCTCGACAAGGGTCTTGATGTTGACGAGGAAGAGCTCCAGTCGGGCTTTCTTAAGCGCTATTACGACGAGACGGCTGATATTCCAGCTGAGATAAACCTCTCTGTCGAGCTTGAGGATGCGGAGGCGCTGGGGGAGTGGCTTGCAGGCAAGCGCGAGCGTTCCTGCCATCTCCATAGGCCGCAGCGTGGCGAAAAGCACCGTTTGCTCGATATGGCATCCAAAAATGCGCGCCATGCCCTCATGCGCTACATGATGCGAACGGGGTACGCTGACGACCGCACCAATCAAGCGCTCCTGGAGCTCGAAAGTGCGTTGGCGCTGCCATCGCCGCCGTTGCGTATCGAGTGCTTCGATATCTCTACACTGCATGGCACCTTTACGGTCGCCTCGATGGTGGTGTTTACCAACGGGCGCGCCGACAAGAGCCAGTACCGTCGTTTTAAAATTCAGGCCGAATTGGACGAGGCAAACGACTTCGTGTCGATGTCCGAGGTTTTGGGACGACGCTATACTCCCGAGCGCATGGCCGACGAGCGCTTTGGCTCGCGCCCCGATTTGCTCGTTGTCGATGGCGGTAAGCCGCAATTGACCGCTGCGATCAAGCAACTTGAGGCTCTTGGGCTCGATATACCAGTTTGTGGCTTGGCGAAGGCCGACGAGGAAGTTTTTGTGCCTTGGGACGAGACTCCTGTCGTGCTGCCGACCGGGTCTGCTTCGCTCTATCTAATTAAACAGGTACGCGATGAGTCCCACCGATTTGCCATCACGTTCCACCGTGAGTTGCGCGATAAAGCCATGACGGTTTCGGTACTCGATGACGTTCCAGGCGTGGGACCCACCAGAAAACGTGCCCTTATGCGCCATTTTGGCTCGATGAAGCGTTTGCGCGCGGCGAGCGAGCAAGAGATCGCGGAAGTTCGCGGCATACCTGCCGATGTTGCCAAGGCGGTCCACGAGGCGCTCGTTGCATGGAATGCCGAGCGCGCCGAGGCGGCGGCTGGCCATTCCGATAGCTAAACACGAGCCTAAACAACTGATATACATGATTGCGCGATTTTCAACCATTTATTTCGCCATGATTGCCTGCTGGTTTCGGGTTTTATTAACGCTAAAACGTTTGACTAACCCAAGCGAAAACCCTGCTATCCTGCGGGTTGACGAAGACTGATATCTCACCTCGCCGATACATACTGTCTGGCGAATCATTTGTCAATGAATTCGGTGAACGGTAGTAAATACCGTTCAAGCGTATGTATGTATCGGTCGCCGAGCGCGGCACCTCAGTTGGGTTCGTCGGTAGGTAAGGTATATATCGTCCGCAAGTTGCGCGGGGGCACGTCTAGGTGCTCCCGAGTAAGATTCTCTATTGATAGGAGAAGACATGGCCATCATCAACAAGGGTATGTCCAGGCGTTCGTTCCTCGGCCTCACCGGCAGCGTCGCTGCTGTCGCAGGGCTTGGTCTCACCGGCTGCGGTGGCAGCTCTAGCGACGAGGGTTCCGCTTCCGGTTCCACCGATTCCGCCAACCGTGGCGGCGGCGTGATCACCGCTGGTTCCGCTTACGCTCCGTCCAGCTTCGATCCCGCCAGCACCGGCTCCGCTGTGGGCCTGGGTGCTAACTGGCACGTCGTCGAGGGCCTCTACGGCATCGATTACCACGACTACAGCACCTTCAACGAGCTCGCCACCGACGATCCCAAGTCTGTGGACGACACCACTTTCGAGGTCACCATCCGCAAGGGCGCCAAGTTCTCCGATGGCACCGAGGTCACCGCTGACGATGTCGTTGCCTCCTACACCGCTTGCGCCGCTTCCGCTACCTATGCTCCGTTCTTCCAGCCCTTCGAGTCCATCGAGGCCAAGGACGCCAGCACCGTGACGGTCAAGACTAAGGTCCCCAACTTCTCCCTGCTCAAGGATCGTCTGGCCATCGTCCGCGTTACCCCGGCCACCCAGACCGAGGAGGATCGCGCCAAGCAGCCGATCGGCTCCGGCCCCTGGATGTACGACTCTATCTCCGATACCGAGATCACCTTGGTTCCCAACCCCGAGTACAACGGTGAGTATGCTGCCGAGGATAAGAAGATCCAGTACAGCATCCTGACCGACCCCACCGCTCGCGTTACCGCTCAGCAGGAGGGCTCCACGCTCGTTATGGAGCTCGTTACCGCTGACGCCGTCGACCAGCTCGAGAGCGCCGGCTGCAAGATCGATAACGTTCAGGGTTTCGGCACCCGCTTCATCATGTTCAACGTCGCCAAGGAGCCTTGGAACAACGTCAAGGTCCGTCAGGCTGTCATGTATGCGCTCGACACCGAGAAGATGGTCAGCAACACCTTCGCCGGCCTTGCCACCGCTGCCAGCTGCTACCTGCCCAAGAGCTTCACCAACTATCATGAGGCTTCCACGGTGTACAAGACCGACGCCAAGAAGGCTAAGAAGCTCATCGAGGAGTCTGGCATCACCCCGGGTGCCATCACCCTGCGCACCACCGACAACGAGCAGATTAAGGGCATGGCCGCCCAGGTCAAGAACGACCTCGATGCTCTCGGCTTCGATGTGACCATCCAGACCGATACCTCGCCGGCTACCTACGCTGCCATCGACGGCGGCGAGGCCTACGATATCCTTCTTGCCCCTGGCGATCCTTCCTGCTTCGGCGCTGATCCCGACCTGCTGCTCAACTGGTGGTACGGCGACAACGTCTGGATGCAGACCCGTTGCCCGTGGAAGGAGTCCGCTGAGTGGCAGAAGCTCCACGGTCTCATGGACGAGGCTCTTGCCGCCGAGGGCGACGAGCAGCAGAAGAAGTGGAACGAGTGCTTCGACATCATTGCCGACAACGCCGTTCTGTACCCTGTTGTTCACGTCAAGACCGTCTCCGCTTTCTGGGACGATCCGTCCACTGCGCCCAACGGCGAGGCCCTCGATGGCTTCAAGGGCATCGGCACGACGAGCATGTCCTTCAGGGGCGTTGCGACCGTCAAGGCGTAAGACTCGCTTGAGTCTGTATGCAGGATGTCGGCCGTTGGGACCGTATCCTCATAGTTGAAACAAAGACCCGGGCGGCAACGATGTCGCTCGGGTCTTGTAATGAGTATCCGTACTCATATACCAGTTGGTCCTACCGACAAAAGAAAGGGGAGAGAACGTGAACAACTTGCTACGTTTGATTGGAAGGCGTCTTGTGGCGCTGCCGATCATGGCATTGGGCGTCACCGTCCTGGTGTTCTTCCTTATGTCGTTCTCCAAGACCGACCCCGCCTACACGGCGTTGGGTGACGGTGCCTCGCCCGAGGCGGTTGCCGAGTACCATGAGAAGTATGGTCTGGACGACCCCTGGCCCGTGCGCTACGTGCGCTATATGGGCGATCTGATCCATGGCGACATGGGCACCTATGGTGCTGCTCGCAACTCCGTTGCCAAGCGCATCTCCACGGCCCTGCCCGTCACGATGCAGCTGACCTTTATCGGTCTTGCTATCGGTGCGGTCGTTTCGTTTTTGCTCGGCGTCATCGCGGCACTGTATCGCGACAAATGGCCGGACCAAGTGATCCGCGTCTTTTCCATCGCCGGCTTGGCAACCCCGTCGTTCTGGCTTGCCGTTCTGTTGATCCTGCTGTTCTCTTCCTATCTTAAGGTGCTCCCGGCATCGGGTGCTCTGCCTCACTTCACCACGAATCCGGTTGGCTATCTGGGACGTATGATCATGCCCGCTATCGCCTTGGCATTTCCGCTGACGGGCCAGATGACTCGTATCGTGCGTACCGCCATGGTCGAGGAGCTCGACAAGGATTATGTCCGTATGGCACGCGGCGCCGGCGTTCCCGAGAAGGTCGTCGTCGGCATCAACGTTCTTCGCAATGCGCTGATCACCCCGGTCACCACCCTCGGTCTTAAGATCGGTTACCTCATGGGCGGCGCCGTCGTCATCGAGGTTATCTTCAACCTCCCCGGCATGGGCACTGCGATTCTGCAGGGCGTTCAGGGCAACGAGGCGAACCTGGTTCAGGGCGTCGTTATCGTCGTTGCTCTTGCCTTCATCATCATCAACATCGTGGTTGACATGCTCTACCTGCTCATCAACCCGCGCATCAGGACGGTGTAGATTATGGTAAAGATTCGAGAGAAGCAAACCGAGCAGCTCGAGAAGGCTGCCTCCAAGGGGCTCAAGCTCGGTGGCTGGAAGAAGATGACGCTGTCTTCTAAGATTGCCGCCGTCGTGCTGGTGCTGGTCGCCCTGACTGCGATTCTGGCGCCCCTTCTTGCCCCCTATAGCCCGGTTGAGATCTTTACGGCTCGCCAGGCTCCCGGCAACGGATTTATCTTCGGTACCGACGATAAGGGTCGCGACATTCTGTCGCGTATGCTCTACGGTGGTCGTTACTCGCTGATTATCGGCTTTGGCGCCACTGCCATGGCTCTGGTCTGCGGCTCGGTCGTGGGCGCCCTTGCAGCGGTTTCGCGCAAGGCCGTCTCCGAGACGATCATGCGTATCCTGGACATCATCATGTCCATCCCGGGCATCGCCCTCGCGGCCGTCTTTGTCTCCATCCTGGGCAACTCCGTGCCGTCGATCATCTTCGCCATCGGCTTTATGTACACTCCGCAGATTGCCCGTATCGTGCGCGCCAACATCGTGTCCGAGTACGGCGAGGACTATGTCCGCGCGGTCATCGTTTCCGGCGCCAAGGCTCCGTGGATTTTGATCAAGCATGTTTTGCGTAACTGCATCGCCCCGATCATGGTCTTCACCGTTACCCTGGTCGCCGACGCCATCATCTTCGAGGCCTCGCTGACCTTCATCGGCGCTGGTATCCAGGAGCCCACCGCTACCTGGGGCAACATCCTCGCCGACGCCCGCGGCGGCGTGCTCGCCGGTCGTTGGTGGCAGGCGCTGTTCCCGGGCCTGGCCATCATGATCACCTGCCTGGCGCTCAACATCCTCTCCGAGGGCATTACCGACGCCATGGCCGCTGCTCCCTCCGCCGCCCTGGATCCTACCGATTCCTCCAAGCGTCGCGAGGCCGATCTGCTGGTCTCCGACCCCGTTCGCGCCTACAAGGAGCAGGCCCAGTCCCTCGCCGCTCGCCTTGGCGCCCTGCGCGATGTCGAGCTCAAGCGTGACGATCGCCACGTGCCCGACGAGTCCGTTGAGCCGATTCTCTCGGTCCGTGACTTCTGCATCCAGTTTGAGCATCACGGCGATATCAACGTCGTCGACCATGTCAACTTTGACGTTCGTCCTGGTCAGACCATGGGCCTGGTGGGCGAGTCCGGTTGCGGTAAGTCCATCACCACGCTGGCCATCATGGGCCTGACCGACGATGACGAGCACCTTTCCGGCGAGGTCCTCTGGGAGGGCCGTGACCTGCTCAAGATGAGCAAGAAGGAGTGGTTCGGCCTGCGCGGTACCGATATCGCTATGGTCTATCAGGACGCCCTGTCCTCACTCAACCCCTCCATGCTCATCTCTGCCCAGATGAAGCAGCTCACCAAGCGCGGCGGAACCCGCAGCGCCGAGGAGCTCCTGGAGCTCGTCGGCCTCGATCCCAAGCGTACGCTCGAGAGCTATCCGCACGAGCTTTCCGGCGGCCAGCGTCAGCGTGTCCTGATCGCTATGGCCCTTACCCGCGACCCCAAGCTGGTCATCTGCGACGAGCCCACGACCGCTCTGGACGTTACCGTCCAGAAGCAGGTCATTAAGCTGCTCAACGATCTTCAGGCCAAGCTCGGCTTTGCCATGATCTTCGTTTCGCACGACCTGGCGCTGGTCGCCGAGGTCGCCCACAACATCACGGTTATGTACGCTGGCCAGGTTATCGAGCAGGCACCCACCAAGGAGCTGCTCACTAACCCGATCCACGAGTACACCCGCGGTCTTCTGGGTTCCGTTCTGTCCATCGAGAGCGGTTCGGGCCGCCTGCACCAGGTGCCCGGCGCCGTTCCGAGTCCGCGCGATTTCCCCAAGGGCGATCGCTTCGCGCCCCGCTCGAGCCATCCGCGTATTGGCCTGGACACCCGTCCGGTCTTCAAGCGCGTGCCCGGCACCGAGCACTTCTATTCCGAGCTCCCCGACGAGGTGCTCAAGGCAAATGGTTTGACCCCTCACGCGGAGGTGATGTAGATGAGCGAGACCGCAGTCAACGGCGTCGAGCCGATCATCTTCCTTGATGACGTCCACGTCACCTTTAGGACCCGTACCGGTTCGATTCTGCACCCCAACCTGGTTCACGCCGTTCAGGGTGTAACGATTAAGCTCATGCCCGGTCAGACGATCGGCATCGTCGGCGAGTCCGGTTGCGGTAAGTCCACCACCGCCAACGTCATGTGCGGCCTGCAGGCCCCCACGAGCGGCAAGGTCTACTTTAAGGGCAAGGACGTTACCAAGCGTACTGCCGAGGACCGTCGCCACATGGGCCGCGTCATCTCGGTCGTGTTCCAGAATCCGGCTACGGCGCTCAACCCCCGCATGGTCGTTCGCGAGCAACTGCTCGACCCCATGCGCGTCCACAACCTGGGTACTGAGGCCGAGCAGGAGAAGCGCGTCAAGGAGCTCTTGGAGCTCACCGGTCTGCCCAGCTCCGCCGCCGAGGTTCTTCCCGGCCAGCTTTCGGGCGGCCAGCGCCAGCGCGTCGCAATTGCCCGTGCCCTGTCGCTGAACCCCGATGCCATCATCGCCGACGAGCCCACCTCGGCTCTGGACGTTTCGGTCCGCGCGCAGATTCTGAACCTGCTGACCGACCTTAAGAAGGAGCTCGGCCTGGCCATGGTGTTCATCAGCCATGACATCCAGACGGTCCGCTATATCTCTGACGACATCATCGTTATGAATGGCGGCAAGATCGTCGAGCAGGGCGAGGCCAAGCAGGTCTTCCAGCATCCTCAGGACCCCTACACCAAGATGCTGCTCGGCGCTGCGCCGTCGCTGCTGCACCCCAAGCTCGGCGAATAGCCTCGCTTTCCCTCCCGTGCGCC
>CABVAO010000027.1 GCA_902496335.1 uncultured Collinsella sp. | reverse complement strand
TCCACAGGATGCGGCCCATAGTGCCTGCCTTTCGTCCAAAATCCAGTATGCAGGCACCCTCGGCTGCTGAATACTCCCAAAAATGCACGCCGCATCCTACCCCAGGCACCCGTAGCTACTCTGCGGGTGCGTGGCCTGATAGTAAGTTGCGGTGGAATAGTTCCCGTTTGGCATAGCAGAGCCATAAAACAGGAACTATTCCACCGCAACATATTGAGAGGGCTCTTGGCTGTTATGCGTACCGACATTTGTCATGAAATGGCAGGCCATTAGGGGTTGCTACTCGTAGTTGCGGTAGGGTTGGGGCAGATTCTAACTAGAAATGGTGGTCGCTACCGGTTGTTCTCGGCATACTCGGCTCATTCGATTACGGTCGCCACATGAAAGGAACTGTCATGGATCTTGCGATGGCACAGCGCCTCGTCGATCGCCGCAAAGCTGCCGGTCTTTCCCAAGAGGCGCTTGCTGCTCAGCTTGGCGTAAGCCGCCAGGCTGTCAGCAAATGGGAACGCAGCGAATCCTCACCCGATACCGATAACCTTATTGCGCTCGCCGCGCTGTATGGCGTGTCACTGGATGAGTTGCTATATGGGGAAGCGGCTAGCGATGTCGACACCTCGGCCGACGATGACGTTGACGCCAATAATTCAGGCGAGTCTGAAGGCGCCGAGTCTTCTACCGAGCACGTGGATTCTGACGGCAAGCCACTTGTCGACATTTCTCTCGCACGCGGTATCCATGTTATTGATCCCAACAAAGGCAAAGAGGTCCATGTTGGCTGGAATGGTATCCATGTGGCTAACGAGCGCAAGGGTGAAGAGGTCCATGTCGGGCCGGGCGGATTGCATATCGATACGCTAGAGGACGATGGACACAGCGTATATACCAATGCCGACGGCACCGTTACCATCGACGGCGAGACTTTTTCGAGCTGGAAAGAGGCATACGACAAGCTCGACCATCATGGCAAGCATTTCCATACTAAGCTCGGTCGCGCATGGAACAAGTTTCCCTTTCTTGCACTTGTCGTCCTCGCCTATCTCGCGCTCGGCATCATCTGCGGCACGTAGGGCATGGGGCTCTTTCTGGTCTTTCTGATTCCCGTCTACTATGCGATGGGCGACTTCATCGACCGACGTCATCTATCTAAGCTAATCGGTAGCGTCTATCCAACAGCCGCCATTGCCTGGTTCCTCTATATGTGGCTTTGCTTGGCGCAGTCCCATCCCGCATGAGTCATCCTCATCACCATCCCAGTTGTAAAAGCACTCATGCGCTGGTGCCGAAAGCAATGGAAACGCCGCAAACAAGCCTAAGCCGCTCCAACCCGTCAGCAATGCTTGGCCAACGCCGCTTGCCCCTTCCAAGTTGCGGTGAAATACGGACTGTTGAGGACCTTGGAGCGTCTAACAGTCCCTATTTCACCGCAACTCACGAATGGGGCGGGCAATTCCAGCACGGGAACTGGTATTTAACTCACTGCATGCCAAGAAAAAGGTCGATTCACTACGATGAACTCGATGAGGCCGACCACACCCATCTTTTTCGAAAATCGGCAAGCCTTCTACCTGCGGTTTAATGTTCACCCTTTTCGGCATGGTCGAAGGCATTCAAATCATCGTAGTAATTAGGCGCATTTTGTAGCAAACGGCTCATTCAAGCTCGAACTTGAAGACCGATGGTCCCCTCATCCACGGCTGCGAGCGAAAATACCAAATAGAATAAAAATCGAATGGCTAAGTTTGTTTGGCGAACGGAGGCAATATGGGCGAGGTAACTGAAAGCGACTGGAAGCTGTTTAAGGAGCTGCTCCCAAAATGGCAAGAAAGCTATATGGAAATGCTCATTGGCCAGTACATCGAGATACTGAACGGTGACAGCGAAGCGTCCAGTAGATTTTGGGCGCTAGAAGAGCGCGTCAATAGGGACAAGCTGTCCTCGGGAGTGCTAGCAAACGATATTCGCCGTAGCACCATGCGTTATGAGATAGCCAACTTGCTTTCCGATAACGTGATCACGCTCGACGACCTTGACGGTTTCACCGAAGACATTAAGGGCTACGCACGACGTTGCATCGGCTGGCAAGAACGCTGAGCGACATGCGCATCCACAGCCGCTGTGCTGCATAAACCGCACCGAAAAATGCATATTTCGGCTGGGTGGTTGCTTTTTGCCCACGGGTACCCCAGGGGGCGGCGTGCAAATTCCGGAGTATTCAGCGTCCCGGGGTCCGCGGGCGCGGGGGCGGGGGTGCAAAACTGCGCTGAAAGCCCCGATTCTGAGTCCCAACGCCTCTAGAGCCGCTCGTTTTTTTACAGAATGCGGCCCATGGTGCCTGCCTTTCGCCCAAAATCCAGTATGCAGGCACCCTCGGCTGCTGAATACTCCCAAAAATGCACGCCGCATCCTACCCCAGGCACCCGTAGCAAGAAGACGAATAGCCTCGGCCTCCCTAGTTACCGCAGGAGGCCCCAGGGCTTACCTCCCAAATCTTTCCGCAGGACGGAAGGACCCCGCCGCGCGAAGCGCACGGCGGGGTCCTGACATGTCCGAGGACGATTTGGGAGGTAAGCCCTGAGCCTCCGATGAGAGCAGTTCCAGCCGAGGCTATTCGTCGCCGAAGCTGATGCCCAGCGCCTTGGCCTCGCGCACCAGATCGCTCTGGGGGTCGACAAACTTGAGCTTGCCGGCGACATCCTCGAGCGGCATGTGGCACATCTTGCCGTCGCGCAGGGCGATCATGTAGCCAAACTCGCCGCGTAGGCAGCCAAGTGCCGCCTCGACGCCGCACTGGGTCGCAAAGATGCGGTCCTGAGCGTCGGGTTGGCCGCCGCGTTGCGTGTGGCCGGGGATGGCGACGCGGGTCTCGCGACCAGTCTTGGCTTCGATCTCCTTGGCGATGTCGTAGACAATCGAGGGGCTCGTACGCTCGGCGAGCTTCTTCTTGTACTCCTTCTTGGACAGCGCCGCGTCCTCCTTGGAGATAGCGCCCTCGGCGACGGCCACGATGGTAAAGCGGCTGCCGGTCTCCATGCGATGTTCGATGGTCTTGATGACGTTATCCATGTCGTAGGGGATCTCGGGAATCAGGATGACGTCCGCGCCGCCCGCGACGCCGGCGTACAGCGGAATCCAGCCGACCTTGTGGCCCATGATCTCGATAACGAACACGCGGCCGTGACTCGAGGCAGTGGTGTGGATGTCGTCGATGCACTTGGTGGCGACGTCGATGGCGCTCGTAAAGCCAAACGTCAGCTCGGTGCCCCAGGTGTCGTTATCGATGGTCTTGGGCAGGGCGATAACGTTGAGGCCCTCTTCGCGCAGGCGGTTGGCGGTCTTGGTGGAGCCGTTACCGCCCAGCATAAACAGACAGTCGAGCTGCAGCTTATGATGGGTGTGGACCATCGCCGGCACCTTCTCGACACCATCGGCCTCGGGGGTATCCAGACGCTTGAACGGTGTACGGCTCGTGCCTAGGATGGTGCCGCCGCGGGTGAGGATGCCGCTAAAATCGGCGGGCGTCATGACGCGGAACCTGCTGTAGATAAGGCCCTGGTAGCCGTCCTCAAAACCGTAGATCTCGATAGGTTCTTTGCTATTGGTCATGAGCGTTTTGACGATGCCGCGCATGGTGGCGTTGAGCGCCTGGCAGTCGCCGCCACTAGTAAGAAGACCGATTCTAAGCATGGTGAATCCTTCCGGGCAAGTTATAACATGCGCATAAGTTTACCCCCGCACACTGTTGATACGGGGATAAACGTGTTAGCTCAAATGTATGGAAATGTAAGCAACGTCAGGCCAGCGTAAGGACGACGGTGCCAGCTCCTTACAGCGCGAAGGCATCGATGTCGCCCCAGTGGCGGCGCAGCGTGATAGCGGCAGCGGGTTCGGTATTGTCAAAGACGACCGACCATTGCGTATTGCTGGTGATGTCTTCCGGATTGGGCTCTTGCGCTGCGGCGCGCAGGGCCTTCCAAGTGACTGCCTCGTCCTGAGCACCGACATGGGCGTCAAGGACATCGGCGATTGCGACGGCGCGCTCTTTACCATGGCCCAGCTCGCCATTCTTTTGGTTGGGCAGCACTTCGTCGCCATAGCAGGCGTAGAAGTTCGTAACCTGGCGTACAGGAGTCGCTTTGAAAGCACGGTCCGGATCGCGCGGATCCCACTCTACTACGCGCGCGTCACCGGCGGCGTCGTTGATAAAGAAGTGGTAATCGCGTCCTGCCATAGCGTGCATGTCGTAGGCGGAAAGCAGGTCGACAGCTTCTTGCGTGGTGGCGGCACGGTCGAGCACCAGGCGGATGGCGAGCGAGGTATTGATGGCGGGGCGTTGCGTGTCCTGGTCACAGGGCTTGGAATCCAGGGTGAGTACGGCAATGGACACGCCACATTCGTTGACGCCGTCGAGCTGGGCAAACGGGCCCATCAACGCCGCGGCGCGTCCGGTGATGGAGTCAAGCGGAGTGTTGGCGCCCAGGTTATTGAGGGCGGCAAACCCGATGGAAGCATAGCCGCCGCGTGGGTGATTGCGCACCAGCAGCGCCGAGGTGTCGTCCTTAAAGTCGTAATTGCGACCGGTGCGCACGCGGCCTTCGGCATCTACGGCGACAAAAGCGCTGCAGGCAAACTGGGGCGCCTGGACATGTGCCGGCACACCGGGCAGCACCTGCGCCACCACGGCATCGATGTAGGCCTGGTCGTCGCGCACGCCAGCGGCGATGATGCGATCAAGATCGTAGTCGTAGGCGATGTCGATTGCGTACAGGTCATAGCCATCCGCGTAGCCGGTCAAGCGTTTGAGCGACGCGGCGGACTTGATTTGCTTGTGATAAACGATACCGGTGGCAGCGGCAAGGCCGACGGCGACTCCCGCGACACCGCAGGCGATGGCAATGTTACGTGGCTTCATGACGGCTCCTCTCGTCCTGTTAGCGCAATTGTCGCAAAAGGAACGCGGGCATGATGGCTCAAGTTGGTGAGCGGCGCGGAATTAAGCACGGAATGAAGAGTGCGGCGCTGGCGTGGCGGGGTATGCTGGAGGGGACCATCAACCCAGCGAAAGGGGAGAGCATGACGGATCAGGAAACGCCCGAGCGCGCGCACGTGACGGCCGACGATATCGAGGCCGCCAACGACCTTATCGACTTTATCGAGGCATGCCCCAGCATGTTCCATACGGCGGCGACCATTATGGCCGAGCTCGACGAGGCGGGCTTTACCTACCTGCCCGAGAACGCGGCATGGGACATCGAGCCGGGCGGGCGTTATTACACGCAGCGCAACACCTCGAGCGTCGTTGCCTTTAAGGTGGGCGAGGACCTGGCTGCTACGTGGGGCGAGGACGGCGTTGCCGGCGACTATCATTTTCAGCTCACGGCGTCGCACAGCGATTCGCCGACGTTTAAGGTCAAGGCTGTGCCCGAGCTCGACGGCGCAGGCGAGACGCTGCGTCTGAACACCGAGGCCTACGGCGGCATGATCGACTACACCTGGTTCGATCGTCCACTGGCGCTCGCGGGCCGCGTGCTGGTGCGCGAGGGCGACCGTATTGAGAGCCGCCTGCTTGCCACCGAGCGCGAGGTTGCCATTATTCCGAGCCTTGCCATCCATATGAACCGTGGCGTTAACGAGAGCTTTGCTCCCAACCGAGCCGTTGACCTGTGCCCGCTCATCAGCGCCGGTGAACTCAAGCAGGGAGATTTTGACGCTCTGATTGCCGATGAGCTGGACGTTGAGCCCGAGCAAATTTTGGGCCGCGATCTGTTCCTGGTCAATCGTCAGGATGCGCGCATTTGGGGCTGGGCCGACGAGTTTATCTCGACGCCCAAGCTCGACGACCTGGCCTGCGCCTACACCTCGCTGCAGGCATTTTTGGGTGCCGAGAACGCGCGCGACGTTTCGGTCTTCTGCTGCTTCGATAACGAGGAGGTTGGCTCCGAGACCAAGCAAGGAGCCATGTCGACGTTCTTGGCCGACGCGCTGCGCCGCATTAACGGATCACTGGGCTTTGACGACGAGTCGTACCATCGCGCCCTTGCCGCCTCGATGCTCGTGAGCTGCGACAACGCGCATGCCGTGCACCCCAACCACGCCGAGAAGTGCGATGTTCGCAACCAGGTCGTACTCAACGGCGGTATTGTCATCAAGGAAGCCGCCAACCAGCACTACTGCACCGATGCCTTTAGCCGCGCGGTGTTCCAAGCCATCTGCGATGACGCCGACGTGCCCACGCAGGCCTTCGCCAACAAGAGCGATATGGCGGGCGGTTCGACCCTGGGCAACCTGTCGAACATGCAGGCGAGCATGCATGCCGTTGACGTGGGCCTGCCGC
Organism: uncultured Collinsella sp.; assembly: GCA_902496335.1. GTDB lineage: Bacteria > Actinomycetota > Coriobacteriia > Coriobacteriales > Coriobacteriaceae > Collinsella. Next base: position 18,624 of record CABVAO010000027.1, on the reverse strand, counting down.
AGCTTGCCATGCACTCGAGCTACGAGACCGGCGGCGTGCGCGACGTGATGTACGCCATCCGCGCCCTCACCGCCTTCTACGAGCGCAACCTAACCATCAACGGCGCCGAAAGCGTGGAGCTCTAAATGCGAGCCGAAGGCGAGAAGACCGAGGGCAGGTCTCAACTAATCGATCAGGGGTCGAAGCTGTTCGCCGCCGCTTGCCATGAATCGGGAATCGACGTGTCCAACGCGTGGCCGGCGAGCGATGAAGAACTCAAGCGTAGCGCCTATTCGGACCACTATGGTAAGGAGATGGACTGGCTCTAATAGGCGAAACGTCGAAAACGCCAGATGAATGTCTGATGTCACTTTGACAAAAGTATCGCAGGCAGAACCAACGTCATAGTGCAAACTAACCTGACCCCATTGCACCAAACAGCTGGATTGAGCTGTTAAGACACCGCGGGTTGAGCAAACGTCAGCGAGCGACGTCCAGAGCGAACAAGTTGGCATGAAAAAGGCAAGGCATAGACCTTCTGGTCATGCCTTGCCTTTTGAATGACAAATTGTCGCTCTGGACGCCGCGCAGCGTCGAGCCGTTACGCCGTTCGTTAGAACGGCGTAACCCTAGTGCTCGATCCAGCAGCGCAGGGTCTCGCCTGCCTGCAGGTGACGCAGATTCTCCGCGGCGATGTCGACCACATTGTTGAGCGTAGCCTCCAGGTGGAACCAACCGGAGACGTGCGGCGTGATGAGCATGTTGGGCGCATCCCACAGTGGGCTTGTCTCAGGCAGCGGCTCGGGGTCGGTGACGTCGACCGCGGCGCCGGCAAGGTGTCCGGACTCAAGAGCGGCAGCCAGATCGTCAGCAACCACGAGGTCGCCGCGGCCGCCATTGGCAAAGAAGGCGCCCGGCTTCATCGCGGCGAAGAACTCGGCGTTCGCCAGACCGCGGGTCTCGGGTGTGCTGGGCATAAAGGATGCGACGACGTCGGCCTCGGCCAGGCGCTCGGGCAGGGCGTCCATGCCGTCCATGTCCTCAAACACAATGGGGTAGACGAGCGGATGGCGCTTGATGCCGCGGACGTGCGCACCCATACTGCGGCAGAGCGTGGCGAAGTGGCCGCCGATATCGCCCGCGCCCAGCACCAGCACGTTGGCGTTTTTGAGCGAAGTGACCGGGCCCAAGTCCTCCCAGCGATGCTCGCGCTGCAAGTCGTGGTAGCCGGGCAGGCGCTTCATCATGGAAAGGACCATGGCAAACATATGCTCGCTCACGGCCTGGCCGTAGGCGCCTACCGAGCAGGAAAGCTTAGCGTCGGCTGGCACGGTGCCGGCGGCTAAGTAATCGTCATAGCCGGCAGTCTGCAATTGCAACAGCTGGAGATGTTCGCATGCCGCGAGCATGTCAGGGTCGATGTTGCCCAAGATCACGTCGGCGTTGGCGACCTGCTCGCGCGTGGCGGCGTCGGCACTCGTGTAGAAAAAGTCCTCGCCCGGAGCACTCGACTCAAGAATTGCGCGATGACGGTCGTTGACGGGCAGCAAAACCAGGATGTTCACAAGCAGTCCTCTCCGCTCGACCTGCCAAAAAGGGACAGGTTTATTTTGGCAGGTTTTATCAGGCAAAACGTTCAAATAAAAACGCCGGATGCAAGACGAGCGTGCCCGTCAGCATCCGGCGCATCCACGGCTACCAGCTCAGCAGCTCGTAGCCGTCCTCGGTCACCACGAGCTGTACCTCGCACTGGGCCGAATCGCTGCCGTCCTTGGTGCGCACGCACCAACCGTCACCCTTGCTAATCTTGATGTCGGGCGCTCCGGCGTTGACCATGGGCTCGATGGTAAAGACCATGCCCGGAGCCATGATGGTGTCCACATCGGGTGCCTCGGTGGTAAAGCCCACAAATGGGTCCTCGTGGAACTCCTTGCCGATGCCGTGTCCGCCGTACTCGCGCACCACGCTAAAGCCGGCATCCTCGACCGTCTTTTGTACGGCCTCGGCCATAACGGACAGCGGCAGCCATGGCTTGACGGCCGCCAGGCCCGCCTCCACGCTGGCGCGGGTGACGTCGACAAGACGCTGGCGCTCGGCAGAGACCTCGCCGATGCAGAACATGCGGCTCGAGTCGCTAAAGTAGCCGTCCAAAATCGTGGAGCAGTCCACGTTGATAATATCGCCCTCGTGCAGCACATCTGTATCACAGGGGATGCCGTGACAGACCACGTCATTGATCGAGGTGCACACGCTCTTGGGGTAGCCCTCGTAGTTGAGGTCGGCCGGCGTGCCACCGTGCTCGACGGTGTAGTCGTAGATCATCTGGTCGATCTGGTTGGTGGTCATGCCCGCGGCGATGTGCTCGCCTACGTAGTCGAGCACGCCCACGTTGATGGCGGCGGAGCGCTTGATGCCCTCGATATCGGCGGGCGTCTTGTAGAGCGTACGGGGCAGAACCTCCCAGCCCTCCTCCCACAGGCGCTCGAGGCGCTCGTCGAAGGCGCTGTGACATTTCTTATATTTTTTGCCGCTGCCGCACCAGCAGGCGTCGTTGCGGCCGGGTACGGGTCCTTTGTCATACATGGCTAACTTCCTTTCATCCGCAGCTAGTATAGCCCACTCACGCGTCCATAAAAGTTGCGGTGATATAGTTCCGATTTAAGCGGTTTAACAGAATAAACAGGAACTATATCACCGCAACTGATGGAGCGGGGTGGCGGGCACTAGCTGCTGCGTGGTTTTGCTAGTAGCTCACCTGGCAGGGAATGCCGAGGGCTTGGACGCGCGCGGCGATGGCGTCGAGGGCCTCGGGCGCTGCTTTGGCAAGGCCGGCGACCGGCGTCTCGCGAGCCACCGTGTAGATGGTCGCTTCTTGTGGGCGAATGCGCTCAAGTGCCGCGAGCCAGGGGGCAACGTACTCCTCGCCGGTGTTGTCGATGGGCTTGCCCTGATACTCGCCGGTCAAAAAGATCGTCTGGATAATAACGTGACCGTCAAAGCTTGCGAACGTCTCGATCTGGTGCTCGACGTCGTAGGGGCCAACGGGCTGGTCGAGCAGCTGGATAAACGCCGGATCGACCGTATCGAGCTTGAGGATGTTGTCGTCGACCATCATGAGCGCATCGTGCACCTCGGGGCGGTCGGCGCGCGTGCCGTTGGAGAGCACGGCGATCTTGGAGTTTGGGGCAAGCTCGTTGCGCAGCGCGACGGCGCCGGCGATGGCCTGCGGAAACTCCGGTGCGGCGGTGGGCTCGCCGTTGCCTGCGAAGGTGATCACATCGGGAAGTTCGCCCTCGGTTGCCATCTCGCGCAGCTTTGCCTCGAGCGCGTCGAGTACCACGGCAGCTGTGTTGTACGGCTCGTGACAGGGGCGCTCGGCGTTGAGGCCGTTTTCGCAGTAAATGCAGTCGAACGTGCAGATTTTGCCGCTGGCCGGCATCATGTTGACGCCGAGCGAGAGACCAAGGCGACGGCTGCGAACGGGCCCAAAGATGGGGCTGGCATTCAAAAACGTAGACATAGGCATATGCTCCTCAAGACAATTGTGCCTAAGCATAGCATCGGCTCCAAAGCAAGGTGCGGGCTCTTGCTTTACAAGTTTCGTTTTTTCACGTCGCCCATTATGCCGCGCCATGAAAAGCCTCGGGTCGGGTAAAGTTAATCTGTTAACAAGGTGTAAGGCAATGTGGGTCCATCCAACCGCGCTGACGTGCAACTGGATGAGCATTGATGATGGGGGCACAACATGAATTTTACGGTCGAGAATGCGGGCACCACGATTGCCTGTCGCGAATATGCCGGCCCAGATGTGTCGCCTGATGCTCCTGCCTTGGTGTGCGTGCACGGCGCTTGTGTCGACGGCACATTTTTCGACGGTATCGCTTGTGAGCTCAGCCGCAACTACCGCGTAATTTCCTACGACCGCCGCGGCTGCGGTGGCAGCAGCGATGCGGCAGACGGCAGCTATGATCTTGCCGCTCAGGCCGCCGACCTGCAAGCCGTGATCGAACACGTTGGCGCTTCGACAAATGTGCTTGCGCATAGCGCCGGTACGTTGGTGGCGCTGGAGCTTCTTCGCGCCGAACCCCATCTCGTCGCCCGTGCGATTCTGCATGAGCCGGCTGTGTCGGCCGAAGGCGTCGGCATGGGCGCAGCTCCGGTTTTGCTCGATATGATTGCGGCTGGAAAGGTTTCAAGGGCGCTCCGGCTTTTCTTGGGAGCCCTCGGCGACTTGGACCCCGAAGCTCCCGGGACGACCGAAGCGGAAGCCAAACATGCCCTGCGCAATGGTCGTTGCTTTATGGCTAATGAATACGGAACAAATATGACATATGCTCCCGACTGGGAGCGCGTCCGCGCGTCAAAGGCGGTGTCGGCCGTGTTTTTGGGCGAGCTTTCGGTCGATACACCCCGCGAGGCTGGCACGCGAGCGGCTGCCGAATATCTCGATTGCCCCCTTGTGACGATCCCGGGCGCGCATAACGGTCTGCGCGATCGCCCCGTTACGGCGGCAAACGCCGTTCGCGATGTCTTGGAGCGTTAGCACGCTCGATGACCTGCGGGGAGAGGGGCTGTTAGCGTTTCGTCATTGTTAACGAATGCGCCCATAACCGCGCGCCCGCGGCTCCATTACCGCCGTTTGCCAGGTCATAAAAATGTAACGATAATCGCGCGTTTGCCTTCAGCTGTTAGATGCTACCCTTGTACCAATTGATATGCACCGTTGCCGTGCGTAACGATAGGAAGGGCCCCATATGCTCAATAATCACGAGGTCAATCTAACCGACGAGGAGGCTGCCGCCGAGGTCGCCCGCGTCGCGAAGACCTACCCCATGGTGCGTTTGTTGTCGGCCGATCAGATTAAGAGCGAGCCTAACTGCTTGCTCGCCGGCGATCGCTGCCCTTGTCTGCGTCAGTCGAGTCTTGAGGCCTTGGCAGGTTCCGATGATGTATCGGAGCAGCTGCTCAATGATGGTACCGAGTACCGCGCTCGCCTGCGCCCTCTGAAGGTCGAGGGCGAGCCTCACGTCCTGCTGATGGTGCGTCCGATCGATGAGCAAGAGGCTGCAGAAGAGGACCTCGTCTACACCGACGTGCTGACGAGTGTGCGCAATCGCCGATATTACGAGGAAAAGCTCCGTAGCGCCCGCATGAATGCCGGCGTTGCGGTGATCGACCTTGATGATTTTAGGGTCTTCAACGATACGTGTGGCCATCATGCCGGCGACCTTGCGCTCGGTGCTGTGGCGACGGCCATACGCGGCGGTATTCGTTCGACTGACGAACTTGTGCGCTATGGCTGCGACAAGTTTGTGGTCGTCATGCCCAATATTCCCTCCGATGACTTCACCCGTCGCCTGCATCAGGTGTCCGATGCCGTTCGTTCCACGATTGTTCCGGGCCATGAGTACGTGAGCTTGACGGCATGTGTTGGCGGTGTTCGCATTCATGGCGAGACGGTCGATGAGGGCGTTGGCCGCGCTGTCCAGTTATTGAGCCGCGCTAAGGCAAAAGCCGGTACGGTCGTGACCGATGCCGATTCCATCGAAGCCTTCCAAAGCGAAAAGCCTTTGGTGCTTATTGTCGATGACTCCGAGATGAACCGAGCCATTCTCAACGAGATGCTCAAGGACGAGTATTGCATCCTCGAGGCCGCCAACGGTCATACGGCGCTCGACATGGTCGACCGCTATGGCGATGAGCTGTCGCTCGTGCTGCTGGGTATTGTCATGCCGGGCGTGAGCGGCTTTGAGGTGCTGGCCGATCTGTCGCGCCGATCGGTTGTTGACGATCTGCCTGTCATCATGATTTCGAGCGAAGAATCCGACGATGTGGTTCTGCGTGCATACGAGCTGGGCGCCTCGGACTATATCAGCCGCCCGTTTGACGCCCGTGTCGTGCGCCGTCGTGTAAGCAACACTATCCGTCTGTACGCCAAACAGCGCCGCCTGACGAGCCTGCTGTCCCAGCAGTACAACGAGCGCGTCAAGAACAGTCGCATGCTCATCGACATCATGGCCGGCGTCATGGAGCTTCGCAACGGCGAGAGCGGCAGACACGTTACGAACATCGAGAAGCTGACCGAGCTGCTGCTTGGCTGTCTGGTCCGGCGTAGCGACACGATCTCCCTCGACAATGAGGAACGCTCTACGATTGCCCTGGCTTCGGCGCTGCACGATATCGGCAAGATGTCGATTGACGATGCGATTCTCAACAAACCCGGGCGCCTTACGCCCGAGGAGTTCGAGATTATGAAGACGCATACCACGATGGGCGCCGACATGTTGCTTGAGCTGGGCCGCCATCACGTCGGCAATGCGCTTATGGAATATGCGTACCAGATTGCGCGTTGGCATCACGAGCGCTGGGACGGCAGGGGTTATCCCGATGGCCTTAAAGGCAACGAGATTCCCATTGCCGCGCAGGTGGTCTCGGTGGCCGACGTGTACGATGCGCTGACGAGCGTGCGCGTGTACAAGGACGCTATCCCGCACAAGGAGGCGATCCAGATGATCCTGGACGGTAAGTGCGGCACCTTTAACCCGCTGTTGCTCGACTGCCTGCTCGAGGTGCAAGACCGTATTGCCGAGACGTTGGCACGCCCCGCCGATGTCGTCGCGTTTCCCACGATTTAGTTTGACCAAAGGAGTTTTAATCCATGATTTCCATGCGTGAGGCGTATGAGAAGATTGGCGCCAATTATGATGACGCGTGCGCTCGGCTGATGGGCGAGGAAATGCTTAGCCGCTTTGCCCTCAAGTTTTTGGATGACGAGAGCATGGACAAGCTGGAGGCCGCCATGGCGGCGGGAGACGCCGAAGGTGCGTTTATGGCGGCGCACACGCTCAAGGGCGTGAGTCAGAACCTGGGATTCGATAACCTGTATGAGCCGGCGGTCGTGGTGACCGAGGCGCTGCGCGGCGCCGATACCGTTGACGGCGCTCGCGAGGGAATGCATGCGCTGCAGCAGCAATATGCGGCAACGATGTCGGCCCTGCGCGAAGCGGCCGAATAAGAGCTTGCGAGCCTTGATGACTATGAGAGTGGATAATCTCCCGTTTTAGGCCCGGTGGCGGCCTCAAAGTGGGAGATTATCCACTCTCGTTCGATATGTGTCCAAAAATCCACGCTCACCCCTCCGGGTTAGTAAATGGCCTATGCGCACTGGCGGGGCTTTCCGCATGCAATCAATATCGTTGTTCGATAAACTGTTCGAATAACGATAGAGTCGATGAGGGTGAGTGTATGTCTAACAGCGTTCAGCGTATGGCCAAAGCGGGCGAAAATATCAGGAAGCTTGGCTTTTGCATGGCAGCCGTTTTTGCAGGGATGCTCGTCGCTTTTGCCGCGTTGGTTGTTTACGTGATCTGGTATGCGGTTGCAAACGTTGCCTCTGTCGATTCTTTCGGCGTCGCGACGCTTCTCGATGGCGGGTGCATCGTTATCCCAAGCGGACTGTGCCTGGCACTCGTCGTGGGTATTTCGCTTGTCGTTCTGTGTGGGATCAGCCGTAACATCTCGCGAGGCGTCTCGCCCTTTACCAAGACGCATGTGCGGCTTATCCGTGTTCTTGCGCTTGCCTTTGCTGTTAACGCCGCGGTTTCGCTTATTGGTGCCTACGGATCGGTCAATCTTACCATTGGTGGGCTGGAGCTTTACGTCGTGCCTCATTCCTTCGTTATTGAGATTTGCCAAGGCGTTGCCTTTGATGCGGGGTCGCTTATCGGCGCGGCTGTCTGTCTGTGTATCTCGGTGATCTGGAGTTATGCCTCGCTGCTCCAAGAGCAGTCTGACGAGCTTGTGTAGGAGGAAGCATGAGCTATCTCATCATCGAGCTTGAGACGCAGCTACTTAAGACCGGAAAGACCAGTGCTGATCTGATTCGTGCCACGGGGCATACTCCGGCTAATATTTCTAAGCTAAGAAACGGAAAAATTAAAGCTATTCGCCTTAAGACGCTTCTCGATATTTGCGATGAACTTGACTGTCAACCGGGAGATATTATTCGGCGGGTGAGTGAGAAAGAGCTTGAGGAGCTTATTGTTGAGCGTGCAAAAAATGTCGTGAGGCAGATGCGGAATGGTGGAGGCAATGAGGCGTCGCTTCCGACATCAGTCTTTGCTGTAGATTTGAGCGACGAGTAGCATATAGCGAGCAGCTAAAACGAGATATTGGTGTGATGGGGCCCGTGTCTAGCGCGGGCCCCATCTCTTTTAATTATCTTGACAAATATAAGTTATCGATAAACAATAACACAAAGTAAAAGCGATAATAGAAAGGAGGAACGATATGAGCTGGATTGTCAAACCGAGTTATGTGGACCCCGGTGGTGGGTGCAACGGTTACTGCAAGACATTCTGTGGAGCACGCACTTGCGTCAATAACTGCAGCAAAAACTTCTGTTTAGTTAATCTCTAGCAGTTGCGGCTGCTGCCAGGCGACAGTCTGGCAGCAGCGGTTTTGCTATCAAGCAGAACGGGAGGCCAATGAGTGCATCAGCGATAAAGCTATCAAAGGTGTCAAAGCGCTACGGGAAACGGCGCGTTTTGCATGACGTTTCCTTCGAGGTGCATCAGTCTGAGCTCTGTGCCCTTGTCGGTGCAAACGGTGCGGGCAAAAGCACGCTTATTAAAATCGTCTTGGGCCTCTGCGAGCCATCGTCGGGGAGCGTGGAGCTCTTTGGAGGCAAATCAAAGAGAGAGCTTAGCCTGATGCGGACGCGTGTCGGCTATGTGCCAGATTCCAGCGGAGCATACCAGTCCCTCAGTGCGGTTGAGAATCTTCGGATCCGATGTGCGGAATGGGGGCTTGATGAGAAACGTGAGGTTCCTCGCGTTTTGAGTCTAGTTGGACTGGACGTCGAAGAGAAAAAGAGCGTAAGCAGTTTTTCTCTGGGAATGAAACGGCGGCTGGATATAGCTACGGCTTTGTTGGGTGACACTGACCTGCTTATTTTTGATGAGCCAGCAAACGGTTTGGACCCGCTGGGCATCGAGAGTATATGGGCCCTTATCGGTCGATTGAATCGAGAACAGGGTAAGACCATGCTCATCTCTAGCCATGATTTGGATGAGTTGGCATCAGTTGCAACAAGTTGCGTGTTTATTCATGACGGCGAACTGCTGAAAAAGGAATCGATGGACGTCATAAGGGATGAGGCGTCGTCCCTAAAAGAGTATTACAGGCGCTTGATGAAGGCGGTCTCGCTATGAAGCGGGCGATCCATCCCATAAAGGCAGATATGATGCGTTTGCACAGGATGTTTCCGGCGAAGTTTGGTCTTGCGCTTATTCTGGCGTTCGGCCTTCTCTTCGGTGTCTTTCTAAAAAACGGAACAACGTTGCTCGCCTTTGGCAATAGCGTTTTTGGGGAGGATATTGGTTTCTGCTGGAATGTAATCGATCCTTCTGCACCCGATGAGTCCCTTGTGCGCAGTGCTTTTGCCGGCACGTCTCTGTTCGTTCCGCTCATCGTTTGCCTGGCGATTTTACAGGAGCGCGGCTATGAAGAGGGACACCGAATTTCTTCAGCAAGAGGTCTTACCCGCTTTAATGGGGTCCTAGCACATGTGCTTTCGTCTGCTTTAATAATTGGCGCAGCATATAGTGCGCTTTGCCTTCTTCTTTTTGCAATAGCGATAACACGTGGAGGGCAAAACTATGCGCATAGCATGCTGGCTGCATTTTTGCCCGCAATGATAATCAACGTCGTATTGGTGATATCGGTTGCGTTGGAGACGGTAACCATCTATCGGATTACAAGCAGCGCTGTATTTAGCGGGGCTGTGATAATAATCGGATTTGTCATGAGCTTGACGCTCTACGGAACTTACCTTCAGGCGCCCATACCGTCCTTGCGATGGATTTTCCTTCTTCCGGGGCCGTATCTTGGAGTCGGAAGTGCTCTTGGGTATAGCGATATGGGGCAGCTGACGCTTCTGGGATATGGCGTGGCAGCCAGCTGTCTATCGGTATTGATTTACGCTCTCGTGAGCTTTCGCGCTGGGGGTGTGTTCAATGGCTCGTCAGATTAAAAGACTTCTCCAGTCAGAATGGAAGCATGCGAGCAAATGGGCGTACGCCTTAATCCTGGTAATTTATGCGTGCATGGTGGTATTGCAGCTTAATTCTTTCCCGATGTGGTTCTGTAGCCTCCGTGAGAACAGTTTCTTGGGCTTTTTCCCAGACCCGACGCTTCGGCTATCGGCAGAGGATGTCCTTCTATTTGGTAATGCAGGGGTTTTTCGCGGTCTGCTTTTCAACGTAGCCCCGTTGGCTCATGCATTGTTCTTTCCGTTCATCGCGGCTTGCGTTGTGCCGCGCTTTGTCAGTTCGGGCTTTATTGAGGAACCGTGGGGGTTGTCGGAGGCTCGGGGAGGGAAGCGTGTGTGCGCTATCGTTGCTCGAGTGGTGCTGTCTTCTTTTGCCCTTTTGGACGCGTTTATCCTGTCGAGTGTCGTTTTGTACTGTCTTAACTGCGTAATCGTTCTGGATGCTCAGCAGTATTTCAACCTGCATGTATTTTGCTATCGACTTGTTCTTGCTGCCGCTGCCTGCCTTGCATACGTGGTCTCTTGCGTGATCGCTGTTTCCTATTTTGGGTCCGGCTTCGGTCCGATTGGCATGCTGTTGCTTGTCAACGTTGTAGCGATCTACATACAGATCGGGGCCAATTCCATGCTTCCGCTTCCAGCCTCGATGCTCATGTGGATTTGTGGCGTGACCCCGTTGGGGAATAGTCAATGCATTTCGATTCTAATTGACTGCCTAATAAACGTAGCAAGCGTTTTTGCCATTTGCTTTACCGTCGACCGATTGCGGTCGAGATTTCTTTGATTGCTTGTGAGGGATAAGCATATGAGACCGTCTCAATACAACCTGATTGAAAACCGTGGCGAAAGGACGCTGGTGATGAATGCGAAGACCGGTGCGATCCTTTCGTTAGATAAGCAGCATGCAGAAAGAATGTGCCGCATGGTATCGGGAAGCGAATGGGAGCCAGATGAATTGTGCGAAGCGTTGCTTCAAGGAGGGATGCTGTTAGAAGATGATCGTGACGAAAAGGAGGAAATGAAGGCGATAGGCCGTCTTGTTCGGTTTTCTGATCGCTCTCTCGGCATGACGATAGCCCCGACATTGGAGTGCAACTTCTGTTGCCCATACTGTTATGAAAAGGGGCAACGCAAAACGACAATGACTCCGGAGGTCGAAGACCGACTTGTTTCATTCGTGAAGGAGCGTTCACGGGGGCTGAGCGAGTTTGACATCAGTTGGTATGGTGGAGAGCCGCTGCTACAAGTCGATAGAATTCAGCGACTCACAGAGCGTATAAAGGGGGTCCTTAATCCGGAGTGTTCCTATGCAGCATCCATTGTCACAAATGGGTATCTTCTGACGCCAGAAGTGGCTGCGGCTCTCGCGGCTTGTGACGTCAAGATGGCTCAGGTGACTTTGGACGGTTCTCGACAAGATCATGATTCCCGGCGAATCTTGCGGAACGGACAGCCGACATACGATGCGATTCTAGACAACGTTTCTAAAGTCACCCATCTGTTAGATATTTCTATCAGGTGCAATGTCGATGCCCATAACATTGTCGGTGCCGGCGATTTGCTGGATGCGCTCGAGGAAAAGGGCCTTAAAAACAAGGTGGGATTCTACCTAGCGCCTGTCGACAATATCAATGATACGTGCCCAAGCGACAGTAGTTGTTTTTCGATGGAGGCATTTTCTCAGGAAGAGCTGGACTTTTATAGCCATGCCGTTGATAGGGGGTCTACGTTGACCTGACGGTGCGCTTTAATCCGGCTATATGTGGCGCTGTTTGTGCAGGGTCATTTGTAGTGGATCCGGAGGGCTACCTTTATAAATGTTGGGACGAAATCGGGATGCGTGAACGCTGCGTCGGCACACTTGCCGAAGGGCCGAGGATGAATGCTCAGCTGGTCCAATGGCTAAACTATGAGCCGAGCGATCATGAGTGTGAAGAGTGTTTTGCCTATCCCTCATGCATGGGAGGTTGCCCTAATCACGCTCTTCATGGAGGGTCAAAACAGTGCGTATCTCAAAGGTATCAGGTGCGCCAACGAATGATTTTGACCGAGAAAGCTCAGCGATTGCTTTCGGAACTGGATTCAGCTCATGTTTAATCTCTGCGCAAGAACAATAATCAAGAATCCAAAGTATATAACCTATCTTCTAATGTGCCTGCTCTCGCTTGTGGTTGGTCTCGCAATTCCTTTTCTGACGGGGCAACTGGTCAACAACTTTGTCGGTGTCGCGCGAGATGGGGAAAGCGCAATCGCCATCGGCGCTGAGATAGCAGCGCTGGGTATTGTGCGAGCCGGTTTGAATTGCGTCAGTGAGCTGGTCTATGTCGATCTGCAAACACATGTGGGATTTGCATTGAATGAAGAGGTGATAAGTCACGTTCAAAGGCTACCACGGGCCTTCTTTTCTAATTTTGATGCCTCATATTACAACCAACAGATTAATCATGACGCTAACGATTTGGTGATATTTGTTATAAACGCAAGTGTCCAAAGCGTGAGCAATATAGTGACGTTGCTTGTGGTGTTTGTTGTCCTGGCGACCATAAACGGTCACCTGGCAATGCTGTGTATGGCTCTGGGCATAATAGGTGGCGCGGTCTATTCGCTTTTCAAAAAGTGTTTGTTCGCAAGAAGTTTCGAGGCTCAAGAGCAGGAGGCTCGATTCTTTTCCGATCTGGAGAAGCAGCTTAGCAACGCACAATTTATCCGCAGACATGTTCTATTCGAGGTTTTCAAGCAAAGGCTTGAGCACTCTTTTGCAGAGCTATATCGTTTCGTTTATCAGAACCAGCAAATTAATGCGACCTTTACGTTTGCCAACACTGCCGTCACATCTTTGGCACAGGGTGGAATCTTGATCCTGGGCGCAAAGGAAGTTCTCGACGGCAATTTGCTGCCCGGCTATCTTATGACGGCGCTAAGCTATTACTCCTATTATTCTTCGGCTATTGAATTCTTCCTTGCGCTGGGCAAGGACTATCAAACGTCAAAGGTATCCTACGAGCGTTTGCGGCGCTTGCTGGACATGCCCGAGGACTCAAACGGGGACATTATCCTCGATGATGTTTACGAGGTGAACTGTTCCGAGCTGGCATATAGCTATCCGGGGTCTGTAAAGACCGCGTTCGGAGACATTCGGGCTTCTTTAGAAAAAGGAAAGGTATATGCAATCGTTGGGTCGAACGGTTCCGGTAAGAGCACGCTGCTGGATGTGATAAGCGGTTGCGATCCAGAAAACTGCAAGGGTGATATTTGGATTAACAGCAAGCCCCTGAGCTCTCTGGACCGTTATGCGCTGCGAAAGCGCAATATCGGGATTACGGAGCAGGAGCCGCCCCTGACCGAAGGGTCGATACGGGACAATTTAACTCTTTGCTGCAGAAGCGTTGAAGAGCGTGACCTTGAGAGCCTCATTGAGAGAATGGGGCTTAAAAAGATGGTCGATTCAAGTGGTGGACTTGATGTCGAGCTGGACGATAGGCAGAACAATATTTCAGGAGGGGAAAAACAGAAAATAGCGATTATTCGCCAGCTGCTGAAAAACCCGGACGTGATGATGTTTGATGAGCCGACATCTGCACTTGACAGCCAAAGCAAGCAGGCGTTTATCGAAATCCTTAAGGAAAGGAAGGGGCGACATATCACGGTCATCGCTACGCACGACCCTGTGCTTATTTCGGCATGCGATGAAGTGATTGAAATTGCCTGACGGGTTAGTGGACCGCGCATATCAAATTCAGGGGGGGCGGGCACCGTAGCTGGTGTCCGCCCCCCCCTGGCTTAGGAGGCTATAACCTGTGTGATTCGCGAGCTAACGGGCCTGCTTAACCTTTGCCGCTGCCTCGACAAACGACTTCCACAGGTTAAAGTCGGTCTCGAGCGTCTGCCAGGTGTACTCGGGATGCCATTGCACGCCCAGGCAGAAAGGTTGGCCTTCGACTTCGATGCACTCGGGAACGCCGTCGGTTGCCTTGGCGACCAAGCGCGTGCTTTTACCCAGACGATCGACGCAGCAGTGGTGTGCGGAGTTGGTCTGGATCAGCCTGTGCCCGCCAACCGCGCGTTCGAGCAGCGAGCCCGGCACAACCTCGACGGGATGCACAGGGTCGTTGAGCACGTGGGTATGGCGCCACTGCGTGCGGCCCTCGCGAGCGCCCAGGCTCGGCACGTCCATGCACAGGGTGCCGCCAGTGGCGACATTGAGCAACTGCGTGCCGCGGCAGGTGGTAAAGAGCGGCTTCTTGGCGCGAAGTACCTCGCCGACCAGCTTAAACTCAAAGCTATCGCGGATCTCGCAGCAGAGGGTGGGGTCGTAGGGTCGATCATCGCCCCAGCGTTTGGGATTGACATCGGGGCCGCCGGGAATGGCGATGCCGTCGGCGATATCGACGTAATGACGGATGACCTCAATGTCCTCGGTGATGGACATCTGCAGCGGCAGGCCGCCGGCGGCAAGGATGGCGTCGACAAAGACGCTGGCGATTTCCTCGTTGGGGGAGAGCATCTCGGTTAAAAACGGCTCTGCCTCTTCCCAGCGCGGCGCGACGAGGATGAGCGGACGGTCGGCGGGGGCGACGTCGACATGCGGGGTGTAGGACGATGAAGTGCGAGTTCCGATCATAGGTACTGCTTTCGAATCTGAAGGTGACAGGGCGCATGAGAGACGTGGGACAACACTTTCAATGGATTTGCCCCACGGGGTGGCTGGCTAGTGGCCCTTGATGGAGTTGAGGAAGTCCTGGGCGCGCTTGGTCTGGGGGTGGTCGAAGAACTCGTCGGGCGTGCCAGTTTCCACGATCTGGCCGTCGGCCATAAACACGACACGGTCGGCCACGCGGCGGGCAAAGTTCATCTCGTGCGTGATGACGATCATCGTCATGCCCTGCTGGGCCAGGCGAACCATGACCTCGAGCACCTCGTTGATCATTTCGGGATCGAGGGCGCTTGTGGGCTCGTCAAAGAGCATGGCCTTGGGTTGCATGGCGAGTGAACGGGCGATGGCCACGCGCTGCTGCTGGCCGCCCGAGAGCTGTGCGGGCACCTTATCGGCCTGCTCGGCAACGCCCACGCGGCTCAGCAGGTCCATGGCGCGCTCGCGAGCCTCCTCCTTGGACACGCCCAGCACGTCGACCGGCCCCAGCATGACGTTCTGCAGCACCGTCATATGTGCGAACAGGTTGAACTGCTGAAAGACCATGCCCAGCTCGGCGCGCATGCGGGCAAGATCCTTGCCTTCCTGCGGCAGGGGCTCGCCCTCGATGAGGATCTCGCCCGAGTCGATGGTTTCCAGGCGGTTGATGGTGCGGCACATGGTCGACTTGCCCGAGCCCGAGGGGCCGATCACAACGACGACCTCGCCGCGGTCGACCGAGAGATTGATGTCGTTGAGGACGTGCAGGTCGCCATAGTGCTTATCGACGTGCCTGAGCTCGATCAGCGGCTGATTGCCGGTGGAAGAAGTGCTCTGTGCCATGGTGCTCGGCTCCTTATGACTCGAAATGGTAAAGCGTTAGCGGATGATGGTCGCGCCGGTCTTGTGCGAAACATAGACAGCGGCCTTGTTGATCGCGACGTTGATGAGGATGTAGATGACTGCGATAACCAGGTAGACCGACACGAGGGCGTCGTAGTTGGTAATGAGCACGCGGGCGTTTTGCATGAGGTCGGGGTAGCTCACCACATAGGCGACGGTGGTGTCTTTGACTACGACCACGAGCTGCGAAATCAACGACGGAATGATAAACCGAATAGCCTGCGGCAACACGATTTTAAAGGTGATTTTGGCCTTGGAGAGACCGAGCGCCTGGGCTGCCTCGACCTGACCGCGCGGCACGGCATTGACGCCGGCGCGGAAAATCTCGGCCAGCACGCCGGCCGCAGCGAGCGCGACAGGCAACGTGAGCATCCAAAACGACGGCAGCGAGATCTTGTACTGGGGCAGCACCAAAAAGAAGAAGTAGATAAACAGCAGGCTCGGCACACCGCGGAAGAAGTCGGTAAGCACGCGGCAGACCAGCTGCAGCGGCTTAATGTCGCTGGTGCGGCCGAGCATAAGGGCTAAGCCCAGCACCAGCGCGATGGCGCCAGCGGTGAGTGCGACTTTAACGGTGCCCTCAAAGCCGGCAAGCAAGAACTTCCAGGTGGTGAGGTGCGTAAAGAAATACCAATAGTGGACCGAAAGCTGGCCGGTCACATAAAAGCGCTGCAACACGAGGACGACGAGCGCGGCGACGGCAACAAGCGAGATGGCGGTGCCGATCCGAATCTTGGCGCGCATCTTGGGGCCGGGAGCCTCGTAGAGCGCATCGCGCATGGTAAGCGCAGGGGAGGAGTGCTTGCTCATCGGAGGATCCTCACCTTCTTATCGATGTAGTTGCCAATGTGGCTCACCACAAAGGCCGTGCCCAGGTAGCCGAGCGCCGAGATAAAGAACGCGGCGACGCCGCCAAGTGAGCGCGTGTTGATGTAGCTCACCACGCCGGTGAGCTCTTGCGGCTTAAGCGGCACCTGGCTGCCGAGCGCAGTGGTGAGCATGACGGCGATAAAGAGGTTGGTCATGGGCAGCACGCTCGAGCGCAGCGCCTGCGGAATCACGATCTTGGCGAGGATGCGGTTAAAGCTCATGCCGAGCGAACGTGCGGCTTCGACCTGACCGACGCCGACGGTGTTGATGCCGCTCATAAAGTTCTCGGAGCCAAAGGCCGAGCCCAAAAGGACCGTGGCGACGATAACGCAGGTGCGGTAGGGCAGGACGACCTTGAGCGGCGGCAGCGCATAGACGACGATGATGAGCAGCGCAATGCCAGGGATGTTACGGAAGACCTGGACATACAGGTCGCCAAAGACGCGCAGTGGCTTGAGCGGCGACACGCGCATCACGGTGACGGCGACGGCCAGTACCATGGCGATGGCAAACGACTCAAGCGTCATGCCCCAGGTTGCTAGCAGCGCGTCGATATAGTTCTGGCCATAGAGCGACCAGAGTTCGGAGAGACTCATGCGGACCTCCCGCCGATAAGGAAAGGGGCTCCCGTGTGTACGGAAGCCCCGACAACTCAGTGAGGAAACAGTTTACCGCAATAAAGCGCATCATGCTTTTCCATATGGTTTCGTTGCGGCCGTTACCAGGCTCGCTGCCTAGGCGCCGATCTCGGGCAGCTCGGGAACATTGGTGTCGCCCGTACGGTCGCCGATGCAGATCTGCCACAGCTCGGTCCAGGTGCCGTCGTCCTCGATCTTCTTAAGGAAGTCGTTGACAAAGGCGACGCCGTCGGAATCGAGCGGCAGGCCGATGCCGTAGGGCTCCTTGCTGCCGAAGGGCTTGCCGGCGATCTTGTACTTACCAGGCTCGCGGACCAGGGCGCTCTGCTGCATGTTGTTATCGATGACGTAGGCGTCAACGCGGCCCTGCTGGAGTGCCTGGCGGGCCTCCTCGTCGGTCTTGAACTCCTGCTGGCTGGCCTTGGGAGCGAGCTCCTCCAGGATGGCGGGGCCGTTGGAGCCGGACTGGACGGCAACGCTCTTGTCGGCCAGGTCGTCGACGCTCTTGATGTCGTCGTTATCGGCGAGCACCAGGATAGCCTGCTGGGTGTAGTAGTAGGGACCGGCAAAGGAGACGAGCTTCTTGCGCTCGTCAGTGATGGTGTAGGTGGCAAAGACGGCGTCGACCTGGCCGTTCTGCAGGACGGACTCTCGCGTGTCCGAGGTCACCTGGGTGATCTCGACCCTGTTCTCGCCCAGGATGTAGTTGGACAGGAGCTGTGCGATACCGGCATCGAAGCCGCGGGTCTGGCCGTCTTTCTCGTTGAGGAGGGAGAAGAGCGTTGAGGTCTGAACGCCGCCGATCTTAAAGACGCCGGCGTCCTTGACAGCTGTGGCCCAGGTGCTGGCGGCGATGGCATCGTCATCGGCCTTGGGGCCGTTGTCGACGAGCTTGTCGAATGCCTTGGCATCGAGCGTGGCGGAAACTTCGGTATCCTCGGAGCTCTTGGAGGAGCCGGCGGCGGAACCCTTGTCGGCCTCGGCGCTGGTGTCAGAGCAGCCGGCAAGACCAAGGCCGGCGACGGTTGCGAAGGTGGCGGCAACGAAGCCGCGGCGGTCGAGAACGACCTGCTGGGAGAGGTTCTTGCTCATGGTAGAACACCTTTCTCAATAAAATCCCTAGCGGTTGAGTAGAGTTATACCCTATCGCGCTCAAATGGGTCAACACGAAATAACTCAGAAACATACTTACCTTATGGGTAATTCTACCTACTAAAAAGGGACAGACACCTTTGTGGTGGTTCTGGCCGATGCAGCGGCATGCCTTACTGTTTTGTCTCGATCTGTAACATCTTCAGCCGTTTTTGCCGAGTAACTGTTACAGATTGAGATTTTCTATTCAAGGGAATTCGAATGTCTCAATCTGTAACAGGTAGACGAGGAAATGGGTTCTAACTGTTACAGATCGAGATTTTCTCCTTAGGGGGGATTTGAATGTCTAGATCTGTAACAGTTAGACGGGAATTCGGGCCCTAGGTGTTACGGATCGAGATAATCGGGCTTATAGGACAAAATGTGTGTCTGCTTTAGGGGCATCGGCGCAGGTCGATGCC
>CABVAO010000026.1 GCA_902496335.1 uncultured Collinsella sp. | reverse complement strand
GACAGGATTTGAACCTGCGACATCCTGCTCCCAAAGCAGGCGCGCTACCAAACTGCGCCACGTCCCGAAGGTGTTGAGCAGCTAAGGTCTAAACCTTGCGTGTCCCAAAGCGAAGGAAATTATAGGGGAGACTCCCCGCCTGTGCAAGCATTGATGCCTTAGCTCCTCGAATGTGCGACAAAACGACTATGGAGCAGACCGATCACAAATGCCACCACAGCAACCGGTGCCCACGCAGCACCGATATCTGCCAGCGGCAACGCATCGAACGGCAGCCACGTGCCCACAAAGAACGCATCGCGGACCGAGGTGATCACACTCTGCACAGCAACCACGCCGCCGACCCACACCCACACCTGCGGATGAGCGTCGCAAAAGCCGTGCACCAGGCCCATCAGTACCAGTACGATGGCAACGGGATACAAGGCGTTGAGCATAGGCACCGAGAACATAAGAATCACGTCGAGGCCCACGTTGGAGAGCACGCACGAAAACGCCGCGAACACAAAGGCGAGAATCGCAAAGGGGCGGCGCATGGCCTCCTCGGAAACATCCGCTCCCCCTTCGACCACATACGTCTCGCAGAAGTAACGCGAGCAGCAGCTGATAAGGCCAATGCACACGTTCATGCAGGCGAGAAAGAAGATGGCGAAGACCACGACCGTGCCGGCAAGGCCAAAGTGCATGGAGGCAGAGCGGGCAAGGATGGCGGCGCCGTTGGTAGCGTCGGGCATCACGGTGCCGAGCTGCATACCGGCAAGCCCCAAGCCGCAGTAGATGATGGCCATGAGCACGCCCGCGATCACACCGGAACGCGAAATCTCGAAGGCCACGCGTTTGTCATCGGTAACACCCAACTCGTGGATGGTCTCGGCGATGATGATGCCGAAGGCGAGTGACGCGAGCAGGTCCATGGTCTGATAGCCGGTCAAGAAGCCCTGCACGGCGGCACCTGCATCGTAGGGAGCCTGAGGCGCGGCAGCCGGTCCCAGCGGCGAAATCACGGCAGCACCCACGACCAGCACGATGAGCGCAATGAGCGCGGGGCCCGTAATGCGGCCGAGCACGCGCGTGATGACACCCGGGCGCAGCGTGAGCACAAACGCGACGACGAAGAACCCGATGGCAAACACCAGACGTGCTACGCCGAGCGAAACGCCCTCGGGCAGCAGCGGCACCAGCATCTCGAACGCCGTAGAGCTTGTGCGCGGAATGGCCAGGCACGGACCGATGGCCAGGTAGACCGCCGCAACGAAAAATTCGCCAAACTTAGGATGAACGCGGCCGGCAAGCTCGCGCGCCGTGCCGGCGAGCGCGACGGCGATAAAGCCCATAACAGGCAGACCGATAGCGGCAATCAAAAAGCCGATCATGGCAAGCGGCGTGGCCGTGCCGGCCTGAAGTGCCAGCAACGGCGGAATGATGAGGTTGCCGGCGCCAAAGAGCATCGAGAACAGCGCAATGCCGACGGTGACGACATGGTCGGAGCGCAGACCGCGCGGGGCGGATGAAGCCATGAGAGCACCTTTCGAATCGAAACAAAAACGGGACGGGCAAAAGACCCGTTCCGCAAGTATATACGCTCTAGCAGGCTAAATCGCGCAAAGCGTCAATCGCGGTGTCGACTTCCTCGTCCGTGTTGAAATACCCAAACGAGAAGCGGACGACGCCCTGGCGCTCGGTCCCCAGCGCGCGGTGCATGAGCGGAGCGCAATGGGCACCGGGGCGCGTCGCAATCCCCCACCCTTGCATGAGCGCGTCCGAAATCTCGGCAGAGTCGATATCGGCTACGTTGAGCGACACAATCGCAGAGCGCGCCTGCTGGTCAAAGGCACCGTAGAGCTTAATCCCCGGAATCTTGCGCACACCGGCAAGGAAGCGATCAGCGAGCGCACGCTCGTGGGCAGCAATCGCCTCGACCCCACCCTGGGCCTCGATAAAGTCGAGGCCGGCAGAAAGTCCCGCGATGCCGTGGCCGTTGAGCGTGCCCGCCTCAAGGCGCGTGGGCCACCCAAGCGGCTGCAGAGCATCGAAGCTGTGCACGCCCGTGCCGCCCATGGCCCACGGAGCCACATCGACGCCCTCCGCCACGGCCAGGCCGCCGGTCCCCTGCGGACCCATGAGCCCCTTGTGGCCGGTAAAGCACACAATGTCGAGCCCCATGGTTTGCATATCGATATGCGCCGTACCGGCAGACTGAGAGGCATCGACGATCACCAGCGCACCGGCCGCATGGGCGATGGCAGCCACACGCGAAACGTCGACCGCGTTGCCGGTCACATTGGAAGCGTGCGTCACCACCACGGCACGCGTGCCGGGCGTGACCAACCGCTCGAGCTCGTCGTAGTCGAGCGCGCCGTTCGCGTCGCAGCCCGCATGCTCAACCGTCACACCCTGCTCCGTCGCCAAGCGATTGAGCGGACGCAGCACGGAGTTGTGCTCGAGCACCGTTGTGACCACACGGTCGCCGGGGCGCACCACGCCATTGATGACGGTGTTGAGCGCCGCCGTGGAGTTGGGCGTAAAACAAACATGGTCGGCCCGCGGGCAGCCCAGCAAGCGCGCGAGCTTGGCACGGCAACCGTGAATGGTACGAGCGGCGTCGAGGGCACCCGACGTGGCGCCGCGCCCGGCATTGCCGAGCGAGCACATCGCTTGCGTCACGGCATCGATGACCGCCTGCGGCTTGTGCATGGTCGTCGCCGCGTTATCCAGGTAGATCATCGCACGACCTCCCACATGTCGATCACCGTAAAGCCCTCGGTGGGAACGCCCGCCGCGGCGAGTTCGCCGCGCAGCAGCTCCTCATCGGCAGGCAACGCCTTCCACGCCAGACCGCAACCGGCAGCGACCTCCCCGGGCACGGGAATCGTTCGCCCAGGAAGGCCGCGCTCGATGCACAGGGACTCGCAGCCCATGGCGGCCGCCGTGGTGGGAAACGTGATGACAAGCGCCGGGCGCTTCTCCCTCATGGCAACTCCAACCAATACGCTACGGGCGCACGACGCGCACGGCCTGCTCCATCTTCTCCACGATCACGTACATGTTGGTGACCTCGCCCACCGCGAGCTGGTCTTTAATGCCATAGTGGTCCAGGCAGGTGCCGCAGGTGAGAATCTCGACACCCTGCTCCGCCAGGCCCTTCAGGTCGTCGAGCACCGGCGAGCCCTCGACGGTGAGCTTGGCGCCGCCGTTGTAGAACAGCATGGTCGCGGGCAGCTCCTCCTGCTGCGTCACGGCAAAGATGAAGGCCTTCATGAGCTTGTGGCCCAGCTCGTCGTCGCCACGGCCCATACAATCGGTGTAGACGGAAATGACGAGTTTGCCCTTGCTGGCGCTGGCACCACAGAAGGCAGCGCCATCCTGCTCGGGATCGGCCACGGCAACGGCGCCAGAAGTCGCGACGGTCACGTGCCACTCGGCGTCCGAGATCTTCTCGACCGAGGCCGTGCAGCCCTTCTCCTGCGCCATCTTGGAGATGTTCTTGACGGCGGTCTCGTTGTCGACCGAGGTCACCACGGCGCCCTCGCCGTCAAGCTGTTTGAGTGCCTTAAGCGTCTTGACGACGGGCAGCGGGCAGGCATCGCCCATGGCATTGACTTCAATTTTGGTAGACATAGTAAATTCCTTTCGAATGAATCAATCAAGAACGATAGATAGTTGAATAAACAAACCGTTAACGGACAACGCGGACGGCAGGACCGCCCGGCTCCGCCTCGCACACGCGCCCGACAACGGCGGCAACGCGCCCCTCGGCATCCAGGCGACGCGCAAGCTCATCCACATCCGCCGCGGGCGCCGCGATGAGCAAACCACCCGAGGTCTGCGGATCGTACAGCGCGTCGAGCATGCCCGGCTCCAGGTCATCGTCGGCCGTCACGCGCGGGCCAAAGAAATCCTGGTTGCGGTAGGAGCCCGCGGGGATAATGCCCAGGCGCGCCATATCAAGCACCTGGTCAAAGAGCGGCACCGCCCCCGACGCGAGCTCAATCTGCACGCCCGAGCCCTCGGCCATCTCGCACGCATGCCCGATCAGGCCAAAGCCCGTAATGTCGGTGCAGCCGTGAAGCCCGAGTCCCTCGGCCAAACGGATCGGGGCTTCGTTGAGGGCGCGCATCGAGTCAAACATGGCTGCGGCCTCGTCCTGCTCGATAAGCTCGCCCTTAATGGCCGTGGTGATGATGCCCGAGCCGATCGCCTTGGTCAGCAGCAGGACATCGCCCACGCGCGCGCCGCTGTTGGCGAGCATGCGGTCGAGCGCGACAAAACCGCTCACGGACAGGCCGTACTTGGGCTCGTCATCGTTGATGGTGTGGCCACCCGCGATGGAGCAACCCGCCTCGACGCACTTGTCGGCACCGCCCGCCAGAATCTGACCGGCAACCTCAACGCCCAGACAGCTCGGGATGCAAAGCAGGTTCATGGCATGGCTCGGCCGCCCGCCCATGGCGTAGATGTCCGACAGCGAGTTGGCCGCAGCGATCTGGCCAAACTGGAACGGGTCATCGACCATCGGTGGGAAGAAGTCGATGGACTGCACGAGCCCCAGGTTCTCCCCTACGCGGAAAACGCTCGCATCGTCGGAGGTATCGAACCCCACGAGCAAGTTGTCGTTATGCACATTGGGTAAATCGCCCAGGACCTGGGCGAGGGCTCCGGGGGCCAACTTAGCGGCTCAACCGCTCGCGGCCGTCATGGACGTGAGCCTAATCTGATCGTCAGCCATCGATACCTCCTCTCATCGGTCAATCATTTTCTCCCAGTATACGCATGAATGCGAGCCTGCGGCGGATGCATTAATTGAGCGCCTGTGCGCGAATCGCCGCGCCAATCGCTCCGGCAAAGCGAGCCTGGGGCGAGGTGGTCACCGGCGACGGCCGCCGGTCAGGTAGTACGGGGCGCCCGCGGCCTGCCCGGACATGGTCGCCACGCGCGACACGACACTCTCAATCACACCGCGGGCGATGTTCTCGCGCGGCTCACCGCGACCGATCAGGCTGATGACCTCGCTTTCGGCAAACACCGTGCACATGCTGCTGATTTTGGTGGGCTCGCCGGTACGCGCCAGGTCGGCCATCTGCTGCTGGGAAATGCCCAGGCGATCGGCCATGATCTCCAAAAAGCGCCCCGTACCGGCGGCGCACTTGTCGTTCATGGCAAACTTGGCCACGCGGCCACCCTTAAGTTGGATGACCTTGGTGTCCTGACCGCCCACGTCGATCACGGTGCCGTGGTCGCCAAACAGGCGCACGGCACCGGTGCCGTGACAGGTGATCTCAGTCACGACCTTGTGCGCATAGGGCACGGCGACACGGCCGTAGCCAGTCGCGATCACGCGCACGTCGTCGGCTGTCACGTCATAGCCGGCCGCTACCAGTGCCTCGCGCAGCCGCTCGGCCGCATCGACCGAGGAGAACCCGGTTGGCTGCACGCACGTCCACGCCACCGAACCCTCCCCGTCGACCACAGCAGCCTTAGCCGCCGTAGACCCGATATCGATCCCGATCCCTATCATGGCTCTCTTCCAATCTAAACATCAAAGGTAGCGGCGCGTTCAGGCGCCTTAGCTCTAGGTTTCTCAGGTGCCGGAGATTGCCCCGAAAGAGGAGCGCAGCGTACTTTGGGTACACAAGCGACGGTTTGAGGAGCAAAATCCGGTGCCTGAGGAAGCTAGAGGGTTTCGATGAAGGCGGCGATGCGGGTCTCAATCTGACCCATGTCGCCGTTGCTGTAATCGGTCTCGATCTTCATATACGGAATACCCGCACCCTCGACAGCCTCCTGCATGCGGGCACTCTCCACGTTAAAGGTGTGGCACGCCTGGAGCACATTCTCCACCACACCGTCGACATGGTATTTCTCGCACATGGCCAGGGTGTTGTCCATACGACCGTCATTGGGCGTCATGACCGAGCAGTTAATGTCGAGGTAGCGGTCGGCGATGGCGCGCAGGATGTCGGGAGCCTCCGGGTCGATCATCATGGCCGCCGTGCGCTCGCCCGAGCAGTCGTCCATACACACGACCACACCGCCGTTGGACTCGATAGTACGGCCGATCTTGTTGATCACGCCGCCCACCGGGCAACCGGTGATCAGAATGCGCTTGGCGTCCGCCGCAACCGGGCGCTCGCCCGCGTCGTAGGCCTCGCGCAGCCTGGCAACCTTTTGCTCCAGCTGCTGCGTATAGGCCTCGATATCAAAGCTAAACGTACCGGCAAACATGGTGCTCATCAGGTCGACGCCGCTCATAGCCGCCGGCTGGTTGGCCTGCAGCGCAAACATGTCGAGCTGGGCCGCACGCAAGCGGTTGCGACGACGGACGGCAGCGCGCAGGTCATCGTCGGTAATCGCGATGCCGTAGAAGTTCTCGAGCTCCTCCTTGAGCAGGCGGCACTCCTCGTACCAGCCCTCGCGCTCGTAGGCGCGATCGCGGCTCTGCGGCAGGTGCAGAATGTGCGTGCGCTTGAGCTCGTTGAGTAGCTCGTACATCTTCTTCTTGCCGTCGCAGGTGGTCTCGCCGATGATCATGTCGCTAAAGTACGTAAACGGGCACTTTTGCGAATAGGCAAAACCATACGTAGACTTGATGAGCGGGCACAGGTTTGCCGGCAGCACCTTCTCGGCCTCGGGAATCACCTCGTCGGACGTGCCGCACAGCGCCACGCTCGCAGCCCCCGCGGCATCGATAATCTCGAGCGGCGTGTAGCTGCACAGAAAACCGACCAGGCGATTACCCGCCTGCTTATAATCCTTGACGCGAATAAACGCCGCCTTGCGTTGCTCGTTGAACTCCTCAAACGTGGACGGCAACGGCTGCTCAATATTTTCCGACATATAACTCCTTAACAAACCTTTTAACCAACCAAGGAAACGGCTTTCCCAGGTGCCCGAGGTTGCCGCGAAAGAGGAGCGCCGCGTACTTTGGTATGCAAGCGATGGTTTGAACGGCAAGATCGGGTGCCTGGGGAAGCCGCTGGACCGGATAGCCCTAAATGGTTTCCAAGAAAGCCTCAATCCTGGTTTGCAGTTGGCCTGCATCCTCGCCGGCGTAGTCGGTCGTGATGTGCATAAACGGAATGCCGGCCTCCTCGGCGGCCTTCTCCACGGCAAACGACTCCATCTCGTAGAGCGTGCAGAACTGCAGGGCCACGTCGACGATACCGTCGGCATGCAGGTCCTTGGCCATCTGGACAATGTCCTTCATACGCTGGTCGTTGGGCGTAAAGACGGCGCAGTTGATCTTAAAGTAGCGCTCGGCGATGGCGTCGAGCATCTCGTCGACCGTCTCGCCGGATTCGTCGACCAGGTCCTTGTAGTAGCGTGAACCCGTGCAGGATTCCTCGCCTACCACGACGCCGCCGGCCTTCTCGATAAGGTTGAACAGTTTCCAGTTGGGGACGGCCATGGGCGTACCGGTGTACAGGATGCGCTTGGTGCCCTTGGGCGCCACACCCTCGCCGGCCTCGACACGCTGCTCGCACTCGGCGGCCATCTCGTTGATGGCTCCGGTCAGACGCGGCGTGTCGTCCATAAAGGCGGCCTGAACGGTCAGCAGGCTGTCGAGACCGCTGATGGGCGCCGGGTCGGCAGCGCGCGTGGCAGCCAGGCGCTGCAGGGCGCGACGCTTCTCATTGACGGCGTGGATGGCGGCCTTCAGACGCTCGGGCGTGATCTTGACGCCGCACTCTTCCTCGATCTTGGCGGCGAGCTTCTTGACCTCGGCCTTCCAGGTCACGAGCGTCGACTCGTCGTGTACGTTGGGAATATCCATGACGTACATGTTCTTTTGCGTGGCAAAGAACTCGTAGGCCTTTTTCTTGCCGTCGCAGGTGTTCTCACCCACCACCAGGTCACTCGACTCAATGTAGGGGCAGACCTCGCCCAGCTTAAAGCCGGCAAAGCTCTTGATGAGCGGACAGGTGTTGCGCGGCAAGCGCTCCTCAACCTTGTCCGTTGCCCAGTCGGCACCCGAGCACAGGCCCACGGGGATGCCATCGCAGGCAAGCACGATCTCCTCGGGCACGTAGACGCAGAACGAACCGACGATCTTGGTGGCCTCGCCGGCCTCCTTCTTGTCGAGCATCTCCTTAATACGGCCGCTGTGGATGTTGGTGGCGACAAAATCCAGGTAGGACGTAGACTTGGGGCGATTGTTCTGCGCCAGGAACATATCGCCGTACATCTGGCCCACGGCGCCCAGCAGCATGTCGTGGTCGGCAAGATTCATGCCGAGGCTTTCCCACATCGGATGGAAATCGAATTCTTCAGCCATGACGGTTCCCCTCTCGAACCAAAAATGAATAGCTACGGTATTTCTGCACGGTGGGTGGCGAAAACCCAGCCGTGCTCAAACCCGGAATTTTGGGGAACCCGCTTTGCGGTCGATTATTTAGTTGTGCGTCGTCTCTCCCGGAGCCGTGAACATACCTGCTCATATGCGGCTCCGAGCCATATACAGGGCGCGCGCGGCAACGCGGCGAATGTATGTCGTCTGCGGCATGTGCGCACCCTCCTTTACAAGTTGAGGTCAACTATATCAACGGTCGTCGACCATGCGAACACCGTTGACATTCGTACGACAGCGTCGCGTGCCGTAGTTTAATAAATAATTATCTTTATTGATAAGAGTTTGTCATCCTTCATTCGGCGAACGGCAAGACAAAGCCGCCGAGGCCTATATCCCCGACGGCATTACCCGGCGCTATCGACAAACCAAATGGATCCTACTCGCATCGAAGTGCATGCGCAGGTTCTCGCCTGCCTGCGGCAGCTCGTCGACAGGCACGCCCACTTTGTTGACCTTCCACTGCAGACGCGTGGGCGCATCGACGCGCGGCACGTCCAGCAACACCAGCCGCTCAAAGCGCGAATCGCTCACACGGGCCACATGCAAGTCGTAACTGTTGCGACCCCGCTCCGCGCGATTGTCAACATGGAAGTAGCTTGCGCGAATGCCCAGGTACGCCACATTATCGGGAACCTCGCGACCCACGTTAAAGCTCATGCCCCAGTCGAGGGCCTCAACTTCTTCGTCGCCGATCTTGCGCGCCCGGCTTGTGTTCTTGCAGCCCGTCAGGCGCAGCGCCGCCAGCGTCTGCGGACGGCGGACCACGTCCTCGACGGAGCCGATCTCCTCAACATGCCCGTCGTGCATCACGCAGATGCGCTGGCACAGGCGGCACGCTTCGTCGATGTCGTGGCTCACGTAGAGCACGGTGCGGTTGCATACATCGAACAGGTCGAGCATATTCTGCTCGAGGGCGCTCTTAAGATAGGAATCGAGTGCGCTCATGGGCTCGTCGAACATAAAGATGCCCGGATGCGCCGCCACCATGCGCGCAAGCGCCACACGTTGCTGCTGACCGCCCGAGAGTCGCACGGGATAGCGGTCGGCAAAATCGGCCAGTCCAAAGATACCCAGGTAGCGCTCGGCAAGCTGCTTGCGCGCCGCGGCGTCGCCCGCATCCTTTACGCCGGCACATACGTTATCGGCCACTGTCATATTAGGGAACAGCTGATAGTTTTGGAACAGCAGGGCGCATTTTCGCTCCTGAGGCGACAGGTTGATGCCCGCTGCCGAGTCAAAAAAGGTCACGCCGTTGACGACGATCCTGCCCTCGTCGGGCGTCTCCACGCCGGCGATGCAGCGCAGCGTACAGCTCTTGCCGCAACCCGAGGCGCCCAGCAGTGCCACACGCTCCTCGCCGGCCTCAAGCTGCATGTCGAGCATAAACCCGGGATAGCGCTTTTTGATATCCAGAACGAGTGACATGACCTATCGACCTCCCTGCGGCGCCGCATCATCGCGCATGAGCTCGGCCAGCGCCTCGCGATCGATACGCAGCGCATCGCCGCCGACTGGGTCGAGCGAATCGCCCTGTCCGGCGAGATCTTTGGCCTGTTTGCGCTCCGCACGGGAAAGGCCCCGCTCGCGATACTTTTGCGAATGAGCGGTGTACATGTTGATGAACAGGATGACCAGGAAGCTAAACACGATCACGACGACGACCCAAAAGAGGGCCACCGACGTGTTGCCGCCCATCCACTCAAAGTAGATGGCAATGGGAATGGTCTGCGTAATACCGGCGTAGTTGCCCGCAAAGAACAGGGTGCAGCCAAACTCGCCCATCGCGCGGGCAAAGGCGAGTACCGTGCCGGCGGCAATCGAGGGCCAGCCAAGCGGCATCATAAGCTTGGTAAAGATGCGACGCTCGGACCAGCCCAGCGTGCGCGCCGCATCGAGCATTTGCGTGTCGAGGCTCTCAAAGGCACCGAGGGCCGTTCGATAGACCAGGGGGAACGACACCACCACGGCAGAGATCACCGCCGCAGGCCACGTAAAGACAATCGAGATACCGTGCGCGATAAGCCACTGGCCCACCCCGGTCGAGCGGCCAAACAGCATGAGGAGCAGAAAGCCGCAGACCGTGGGCGGCAGCACCATAGGGATGGTAAAGACCGAGTCGAGCAGGCCCTTGATGCGACTCGAGGTACCCATAGTCTTCCACGCGGCGAACAGGCCCAGCGCAAAGGAGATCAGCAGGGCAAGGCCGCTCGTTTTTATGGACACCCAAAACGGGCGATAGTCGATGTCGCACAAAAAGGAGGTCAGAGAGGTCCAGGGCCCCTGCTCATCCCGCAATACGACAGACGATGCTTCTACCATTTGAGCGCTATCAAGCCAACGCGCGCCGCCCTTGGCATCACCCGAGTCTGATGCAATCACCACATAGCGGTCCCCATCCGCACCGCGCTCGTCAAAGCCATAGGTATACCCGCCGGAATCAAACGTTGTTTCCGCCGTGACATACCAAGGAAGATCCACGTCCCCCAGCTGCGCACCTCCCATGCAGTTTGCGCTGTCGAGCTTACAGACGAGGGCCTTGAGACCCGATACGCACTCGTTGTCCTGCGGATCCAATCCATACTTCTCGACCGCCTTGGGCGATATCCACACCACAACGCGATCGGCAGCAGGCGCCACCACAAGGTCCACGTCCTCGTCAACGGGAAACCGGTAGCCCTCAGGCTGGCCCTCCATGGCACGAGCGGTCCCCTTGGCCAACCGCTCAAAACCCTCGATCCCATAGGAAAGCCCATGAGCGGTCGCAGCAGCCTGGGCCCCGTCCTCAGCGTCCCCAGCAAACGCAAATCCCGGCACCCAGCAAAGCGCGAAGGTCAAAGCACAGGCGACAAGCATGCGGAATCTATTAAGCACGAAAAGCTCCAAGCGAATACAAGGACGGAGTGAAACACAAAACGATGGAATTATCGCGCCAAGCCGCACTACGCGGAAAGCTCAAAGCCGTACTTGGCCCAAATCTTCTGAGCCTTCTTGTTGGTCAGGCAGAAGTCGATGAACGCCTTGGCCTCGTCGGCGTGCTCGGAGCTCTCGGCAACGGCACCCGGGTACACGATGGGCTTGTGCGAGTCCTCGGGGCACACGAAGGCCTCCTCGATGCCGTCGTAGCGGAAGATGTCGGAGCTATAGACAAAGCCAGCCACGCAGTCGCCCGTGGACACATAGGCGGCGGCGGTACCAACTTTGTCAGCCAGGGCTACCTTGTCGGCGATCTCAGGCGCGTACTCGCCGTCGTCGCCCTCGGTGCCGGTGTAGAGGCCCACAGAAGCCAGCGCCTGGTTGGCGTACTTGCCGGCGGGAACGGTCTTGGCGTCGCCAATGGCGATCTTGCCGTCCAGATTCGCGACGTCGGCGATGGCCTCGACCTTGGTGTCGGAGCCCTCGGCGCGAATGATCACAAGGTCGTTGACGAACATGTCCTCACGCGTATCGACGTCGACGAGCTCGGCGGCCTCGGCGTCGTCCATGGTGCCCTTGGAGGCCGTGATGAGCACGTCGACGGCGGCACCGGCGCGCATCTGCTCGACAAGGTCGCCAGACGCCTTAAACTGCGTGTCGGCAAACGTAGTGCCGGTCTGCTCGGTGTAGAGCTCCTGAACCTCGGGCAGGGCCTTCTCGAGCGAGTTGGCGGCAAAGACCTGCAGCTCGACAGCCTTCTTCTTAGAGGAAGACTTGGCGGAGCCGGCATCGGATCCGGCCGGCTCGGACGTCTTGCTGCCCGAGCAGCCAGCAAGACCAAGGCCGGCAGCGGCGACAGCAGAAAGCGAGACGAATCCGCGGCGAGAAACCATATCGAACATATTCAACCCTTTCGGACCTTGTGCCCGGGTACCCCACCGCGGGCTTTAATCTGCAATCAGATTATACTTTTGCGCGAATAATGTTAGTGAGAAATTATTCTCGCTGAGAATATAGTTTCGAGTTACCGTACACCTCGGCGTCGATTCGGCGGAAAACAAAAGCGGAGCGACCGATAAGGTCGCCCCACCGCAGGTAAACCGCTTAATTGGTATGTCCGCCGCCCGCTGTCATCTGAGCCGCATGCTCCAGCTGATCTGCTATGGCCTCCCAGCTTTCGCGGGCGGCCTTCGTAGAACCGGGAAAGTTTACGACAAGTGTATGACCTCGTTGCATGCAAATAGCGCGCGAGAGCATGGCGCGGCGCGTCTTGGTCATCGAGTACGCGCGAATCGCCTCTGCAATACCCGGCACATCGCGGTCGCAGACGGCACGCGTCGCCTCGGGCGTCACATCGCGCATCGAAAGCCCCGTGCCGCCGCAGGTGAGCACGACATTGGCGTGGCACTCATCGGCGGCTTCCACAATGGCATCACCAATCTCGCTGACGTCGTCGCGCACGACCACATGTGAGGCGACCGTCCAGCCCTGCGCTTCGATAAGCTCCTCGAGTGCGGCTCCGGCCTCGTCCTGCGCAAGATCGCGCGTGTCCGAGCACGTCACGATCGATATCTTCAACTCCATAGTCTTCCTCCTACAACACCGTTCCCTCGGGCAGGTCGACACGCACGACATCCACGACGTCGCCCGCCTTGAGGTCGCACGGTCCTTCGTCAATACGCAGCAAGCAGTTGGCCCGCTGCATCGTGCCGAGCAGCGCCGAATTCTGCGTCTTGGCCTCGGTCACCAACAGCTCACCGGTCTCGGGGTCGCGCAAAACCGTGGCGCGATCGAAGAAGCGGCGATGCTGCCGCTTGTTCACGCCGTGTGTGAGCGTCGCCTGCTGCACGGGACGCGCACCCTCGGCAAAGCCGCGCATCTTGCGAATCGCTGGGCGGGCGAGCATCTCAAAGCCCACATACGCCGCGGCAGGATTGCCTGAAAGTCCCAGGTAGGGCTTACCCCCGAGCAAGCCAAACGTGATGGCCTTGCCCGGACGCATCGAGATGCGGTCAAATAGCACCTCGCCCTCGCGCCGGACGAGCGCCGTCACGAAATCGTAATCACCCGCCGAGGCGCCACCGCTCGTAATGACAAAATCGCACTCCTGCACGGCACGATGCACCAGCTCGGCAATCGCCTGCTCATCATCGGGCGCAATGCCGTAGAACACGGGCTCGGCTCCCGCATCGAGCGCCTCGGCCATCAGCGCTGAGGAGTTGGAATCGCGAATCTGACCGCGCGTCGGTACCTTGCTCGGTGCGACCAGTTCCGTGCCCAGCGAGATGATGCCCACACGTGGGACAGCGTGCACCTTCACGCTCGCGTATCCGGCACTTGCCAGCAAGCCGGCGCCCGCCGGAGTCACAACCTCGCCAGCACGCATCACGACGTCGCCGGCATGGGCCTCCTCGGCGGCAGAGCGAACGTTCTCCCCCACCTTGGCCGGCGCCGAAAACCTCACACGCGAGCCCTCGTTGCCGTCACCGTCGAGCACATCGACGATCTCGTACTTCACCACGGCATCGGCACCCTCGGGCACCGGCGCGCCCGTCATGATGCGGACCGTCTCGCCCGCGCCGATTGCGTCCCCAAACACATGACCCGCGGCCTCATGTCCGATAACATCGAGCGTCACCGGCACCTCGCCAGATGCCTGCGCCAAGTCCGCCGAGCGCACGGCATATCCGTCCATAGCGCTGTTGGCAAACGGCGAGATGTCGATATCGGCCACCGCGTCCTCGGCCAGGGGAAGACCGGCGGCCTGCCACACGGGAATCTCGACGAGATCGGTCGGAGCAACGTGCGACAGGACAATCGACTGTGCGTCATCCAGCGGAATGAGTTTCTCTGCCATATGCACCTCTTAATGCCACGGCGCACAACAGGAGCGCCGATTCTTTATGCTTGTCTCAGTATAATCCCCCGTCGCACGACCGCGACTCGGCCTGTACCCGCAAATACACCTGTCGGTTGCAGGCCGCGAAACAGAATGGAAACCAACCCACCGGCTCGTCGCGTTTACCGCGTTCTATAATGCTTGCGTTGCAACCTAAAAGAGGAACGTATGGCTCATAACGACAAACCCGAAAGCGCAAACGAGGCTCAGGATCATTCCCAGCCGCTCGACGACGGCGGCTTTTTCTCCCTGAACGACGTCATCATGGCAGGCAGGCATCAGCTCACCCGCTCCGAGCAGCTCTTGGCTGCCGACACGCGCCGCAACGCCCGCAACCTACTCGCGAGCGCCAAGTTGCTCGTACTCGTCGTCATCGTCTCGCTCGCCATGGGCGTCGCCGCTTGGGCGTTTTTGGCCTCGTTGAATATCGCCACCGACTATCGCGAACACCATGCGTGGATTTACGCACTGCTTCCCGTTGTGGGCGTTGCCACCGCATGGGTGTACAAAAACCACGGTCTTGCCGCCAAACGCGGTAACAACCTGGTCATCGACTCCGCTCTGGGCACACGCCTCATCCATATGCGCATGGCCGTCCTCACCTTCGTCTGCTCCACGCTCACGCACCTAACGGGCGGATCGGCCGGTCGCGAGGGAGCCGCGGTTCAGATTGGCGGCACCATCGCCAGCAACATCTCGAGCCTCGCCCACCTCAAAAAGCATGATCACCACGACCTCATGCTCGCCGGCATCTCGTCGGCCTTTGGCGCCGTATTCGGCTCGCCCCTTGCCGGAGCTTTCTTTGGCATGGAGATGTGCTTTATCGGCAAGATCGACTACACCGCGGGCATCTACTGCTTAGTCGCCTCGTTTACCGGCTACTTCACATCACTCGCCCTGGGTACCGAGTACGAGGCGAATGTCATCGCCAGCGTTCCCGCCATGACGCCCAAGACAGTCGTCATCGTTGTTATCAGCGCCATCATCTTCGGTCTGGCGGCACGCCTCTTTGCCTGGTCGGTTCGAACCGTCAAGAGCCTGTACGGTCGCTTTATCACCAATTACCTCGTTCGCGCACTTATAGGCGCACTCGTGGTTTTGGCCGCCTATGCCCTCCTCGACGCCTGGGACTACGCCGGCCTTTCCACGTGGCTTTCCGGCGCTGGATTTGCCGGCAACACCACCCTGGCGGACGCAGCCATCAAGTTGGTCGTCACAGCGCTCACCCTGGGCGCCGGCTTCCAAGGCGGCGAGGTCACGCCCCTGTTTGGTATCGGTGCGGCGCTCGGCGGCTGGATAGGTTGCCTCGTCGGAATCGATCCCAGCTTTCTGGCAGCGCTGGGCATGCTCGGCGTGTTCTGCGCCGGCCTTAACGTGCCCATCACCACCTGTATGATGGCCATCGACCTGTTCCACGGCACGGCAGCCGGGTTCTTTGTCATCGTGGCCTTTATCAGCTACCTAACCGCCGGACACCGCGGCGTGTACCCCGCCCAGCGCATCATCTCGCCCAAGCGCCGTTCGCTTATTGTGGATGAGGGCGGTACGGTAGCGGATGCTATCGAGCGCCACAACGACCTGATAGAGTAGACGTTAGTATTCGCCGTGCAGCCACAATCGGGAGCAATTCGACCCGAGCGGGACCGCATCGTCACGTCATACGCCGGGAGTCACCCCATGCACGCAACTGATTTTGGTCGCACGCTCATCATCGCCAACCCAGCCGCCCAGTCGGGTGCGGCACGCGAAGTTGCCGAGCGCCTGCAACGCTTTTTGGATATGACCGCGCGCGCATCCCAGTTTGACCTGGTGCTAACCGAGCACATGGGACACGCCAAGGAGCTTGCCGCACAGGCTCAGGGCTATCGCACCGTTATCGCACTCGGCGGCGACGGCGTGATCCACGAGGTCGTCAACGGGCTTATGACACAAAAGGAGGACGCCCGCCCCGCTCTTGCCGTCCTGCCCGTGGGCTCCGGCAACGATTTTGCCCAGACGCTCGGCATCGAAGATTTCTCCGGCAAGGATTTTGGCGCGCTGCTCACCTGTGAGCTGCGGCGTCAGGACATCGGGCGGATTCGCTCATGGAACCCCGCAAGCGGCAGCGGCGAGGCGATCGTCGAGTACTACGACCAAACGCTTTCGGTCGGCATCGATGCCGCCATCGGCCTTGGCACCACCGAGCTGCGCAAAAAGACCGGCTTGACGGGCGCGCCACTCTACACTCTCTCGGGACTTGAGCAGTTTGGCCTACGCTATCGCAACTACCCCATGACAGTCAGCTTTGACGAGACGCCCGCCGAGCGCGTGAGGGCGATCATCATGGCGATTCAGCTGGGTCCTACCTATGGCTCGGGCTATCGCATCTGTCCCGACGCCGACCCCTGTGACGGCACACTCGACGTCTGCTACGCCTGCGGCCCCGTCCCTCGCGCGGTTGCCCTGCCTATGTTCCTTTCGGCCAAGGACGGCCACCATACCAAGTTGCCGCCGGTTCGCATGCGCCGCTGCCGCCATGCCGAGCTTACCTTTGAGGAGCCCGACTACCCCATCCAGGCCGACGGCGAGCCCGTTGTCGCCTCACGCATCGAGGTCGACATCCTCGCCGGCGCCCTCGAGATCTGGCACCCCACCCGCTAACCCCACCTAAGTTGCGGTGAAATAGGGACTGTTTATGCAGCAAAAGCCGCAAAACAGTCCCTATTTCACCGCAACTTACGAGGAGGCTATTCGTCGCTGCCCGGTTTGCGTCGGTTGGCCTTTTTAATGGCGTTGAAGCGTTTGTCGTTGAGCCTGCGCTGGCGAGAGCGTTGAGGCACCTTGGTCTTTACGCGTCGGCGCGGTGGACGCCCGCGACGCTCAAGCTCAGCGCGCAGCTTACGCAGACAGCTCGCGCGATTCTGAAACTGGCTGCGGCTCTCACGCGCCGTCACGACAATCCCCGAAGGGATATGTTTCATGCGTACCGCCGAGTCCGTCGTGTTCACGCCCTGTCCGCCCGGACCCGTCACGCGAAACACCTGCACCTCGCAATCGCGCGCCAACTCCTCGACCGACATCTCGGCATAGCGCGCATACTCGCGCCATTCCATCTTGTTCTCATCCATATCAGCACCTCCCCTCATACAAAAAATGTGACAAAGGGACAGTCCCTTTGTCACATCGCATATCAATCGCTTGTGTTGCGCGCTTAGGCGAAGGTGATCTCGCCGTTCTCGCAGTCCATATCGGCGATACGGGCCAAGCTCTCAACGCGGAAGCCGCGCTTACGGAGCTTATCGCCGCCGCCCTGGAAGCCCTTCTCAACGGCGATGCCAATGCCGGCAACTTCGGCGCCCGCAGCCTCGCAGATCTTAATAAGGCCCTCAAGCGCGCAGCCGTTGGCCAGGAAGTCGTCGATAATCAGGACCTTATCGCCCTCGGACAGAAAGCGCTTGCCGACAATGACCGGGTACTCCTTCTGCTTGGTGAAGGAGTAGATGGTCGTGGCATACTGCTCGCCATCGAGGTTGATGGACTGGGCCTTCTTTGCAAAGACCACCGGCACGCCGCCAAAATGCTGAGCTGCGATGCAGGCCATACCAATACCCGAAGCCTCAATCGTCAGGATCTTGTTGATCTCGACACCCTCGAACAGACGGGCCCATTCGGCGCCCATGTGGTCGAACAGTTCAACGTCGCACTGGTGGTTGAGGAAGGCATCAACCTTAAGGACGTTACCGGCCTTTACGATGCCGTCATGGCGAATACGATCCTCAAGCTCCTGCATGGCGCAACCCCTTCTCGCGGCAACGATACCGCGCGATTAATAAACGTTGTTCGATAGTCTACCACGGACCGACCCCCGCCCGCCCCACAAGCCACATCGCACCACAAACCAGTCTTTTTGGGACGGCGCGAATCGTGGCAGACAGCCTCCCAACATGCTAATGGCGGGCGCGCATCTTCACCAAACGCACCATGGCAAGCGCAAAGCCCACGGCGGCCACAGCCATGAGTACGTAGAACACCGATCGAAAGCCGAATAGGAATACGTCCGGACGACCTGTAACAAAACTGGTCACGGCCTCGCCCATTGCCACGCTCATCTGCCCATACAGGATATGCGACGCCGCCGTAATGCCGAGCGCCATGCCGGCGTAGCGTGCCAAACTACCCAGGCTGCCCGCAAAGCCGAGCGCTTCGCGCGGAGCCGAGCCCATATACAGCGAGTTGTTGGGGCTCTGGAAAATCGACGTACCGCACGACATAAACGCGGCACAGCACACGATCACAGGGATAGAAGAGTACTCGTCGAGCGTGCTTACCGCAAATAGACCGCACACGTACACGCCCAGGCCAACGGCCGTGGGACCCTCGCAGCCAACACGGTCCGAAACCGTTCCCGAAAGCGGGCCGATAAAGGCATTCACCATTGGCAGCGCCAAAAACAGCAGGCCCGAAACGTCAGACCCAAACCCATGCGCATCCTGAAAATAAAACGGCAGGATAAACTCAGATGCGCCAATACCAACGAACACGATGAGCATGCAGGCAAGGTTGATGGTAAAGGCCGAATTTGCAAAGCAGCGACGAGCAGCCTCGATCAGGGACATGGGGCGCTCACCGGCCTCCGGCTTAACATGCGGCAGCGTATAGAGCCCCACGATAAACGAGATCACGCCAATGGGCAGGTTGATGAGGAAGATACTCTCCCAGGGAAAGCTTGCCACCAGCATGCCACCCAGCACGGGGCCACACATCATGCCGAGGGCCACGAAGGTCGCAAGAATACCCATGGCACGACCGCGCTCGCGAGCCGGAAACGACTCGGTGATGATACCCATGTTGTTGGCCATGGCCGCCGCGCAACCGACGCCCTGAACGATGCGTGCCAGAATAAGAACTTCGAGCGAGGCCGAAAGGCCGCACAGCAGCGAACCGACCGAAAAGACGATGACGCCCAGCTGGAACACATTCACCTTGCCGCGCACGTCGCCCAGACGGCCAAACGGCAACATGGCCACGCAAGTCGCAAGCAGATACACCGAGCTTACCAGCTGGATGCGATCGAGGCCCACGCCCAGCTCCTTTTGCATCACGGGCAGCGCCACGGTCACGACGGTCGAATCCAGACACACCATAAACGTCATGATGAGCACGGTAAACAGAATCGCCCATTTGTTCTTGCCATGGGTGTCGCCCTCTAGGACAATGTGCTCGCGGCGCAGCTGCTCTGCAGTTTTCTCCATATCCATCCTTTCGAGTGGCGCAACGCAAAAACGGGACCCCAATCGCCTGCAAACAGCCGCAATTGGGGTCCCGCCTACGGAATCGGAACGAAAGGTCACCGAAGCTTTCTGCCAGCATCGGCACCTTGTACGGAACTAGCCTAGCACTGCTCGAGCGCCTGCTCAAGGTCGGCAATCAGATCGGCCGTGTCCTCGAGGCCGCACGACAGGCGCACCATGTCGGCGGAGATGCCACAGGCAATGAGCTCCTCATCGTTCATCTGGCGGTGCGTGGCATTAGCGGGATGCAGGCAGCAAGTGCGAGCATCTGCCACGTGCGTGGCGATCTGGGCGAGCTTGAGGCTCTTCATAAAGGTCTCGGCCGCCGCGCGACCACCGTTAAAGCCAAAGCTCACAACACCGCAGGTACCGTTGGGCATGTACTTCTGAGCGATGTCATAGTACTTATCGCCCTCCAGGCCCGGATAGCTCACGAAGCGTACCTTGGGATGACTCTGCAGGAACTTAGCAACGGCCAGGCCGTTCTCGCAATGACGCGGCATGCGCACATGCAGGCTCTCGAGCGAGCTGTTCAGGAAGAAGGCCGCCTGCGGGTTCTGCATGGGGCCAAGGTCGCGCATGAGCTGAGCGGTTGCCTTGGTAATGAAGGCGCCCTCGCGACCGAACTTCTCGGCATAGGTCACGCCGTGATAGCTCTCATCGGGCGTGGTGAGACCCGGGAACTTGTCCGCATGGGCCATCCAGTCAAACTGGCCGTGGTCGACGATCACGCCGCCCAGGTAGGCAGCATGTCCATCCATGTACTTGGTGGTGGAGTGCGTAACGATGTCGGCGCCCCACTCAAAGGGACGGCACATCACGGGCGTCGGGAAGGTGTTGTCGACCATCAGCGGCACGCCGTGGTCATGCGCGGCCTTGGCAAAGCGCTCAATATCGAGCACGGCAAGGGCGGGGTTGGCGATCGTCTCGCCAAAGACGAGCTTGGTATTGGGCTCAAAGGCTGCCTCGAGCTCTTCATCGGTGCAGTCGGGGGCAACGAACGTGCAGGTCAAGCCCATGCGACCCATGGTATGGGCAAGCAAGTTGTAGGTACCGCCGTAGATGGCAGAGCTTGCGACCACGTGATCGCCGGCACCGGCCACGTTAAAGATCGCGAGGAAGTTCGCAGCCATGCCCGAGCTCGTGAGCATCGCGGCAGCGCCTCCCTCCATCTCGCAGATCTTGGCGGCAACCAGATCGCACGTGGGGTTCTGCAGACGGCTGTAGAAGTAGCCCGACTCCTCCAGGTCAAACAGCTTGCCCATGTGCTCGGACGTGTCGTACTTCCACGTGGTGGATTGGTAGATGGGCACCTGGCGCGGCTCGGCATCTCCCGGGTGATAGCCGCCCTGGACACATGTAGTACCGATGGTCTGCTCGCTCATATCTAGCTCCCTTGCCCTGGTTACGTTTTATTCGGTTCACGATACCGCTACCCCGCACCGCTCTCAACCCATCCCCAAGGTGGGTTATGAGACAAATTGATCAGGGGGCATTTATCTCAAGCTTCGGCATTTGCTCGATAGATAAAAATGAGGCATACATGAAGCTCTCGATGATTACACGCACCGTCACGGGTACCATAGGCGGGTACACCGTGACCAAGGAGACAACGATGAAGCAAATCGATACGGCCCAGCTCGACATCACCGCCTGTCAGGCTCAAGCTGCCGAATACCACGCCCGTGGCTTTAACTGCGCCCAGGCCGTCGCCTGCACGCTCGCGCCCGCCGTCGGGCTCGACCCCCAGGTCGCCTTTACCCTCACCGAGGGCTTTGGCGCCGGCATGGGCGGCAT
Organism: uncultured Collinsella sp.; assembly: GCA_902496335.1. GTDB lineage: Bacteria > Actinomycetota > Coriobacteriia > Coriobacteriales > Coriobacteriaceae > Collinsella. Next base: position 4,179 of record CABVAO010000026.1, on the reverse strand, counting down.
GACCGAAACTTGCGGCGCCATCTCGGGCGCCGTGGCCATCATGGGCTTTGTAATGAGCGACGGCATGGAAAACCCCAAGACCAAGGGCCAGACCTACAAGCTGTCGCGCGAAATCGCCAAGCGTTTTGGCGAGAAGAATACGACGACCGTCTGCGGCACGCTCAAGGGCATCGGATCGGATAAGGGTCCGCTCCGCAGCTGCCCCGGTTGCATCGACGATGCCGTCGAGATCGCCTGCGATGTGCTAAAGCAGCTCGCCGAGTAAACGGCAGCAACAGAAAAACGACGGCCGGCGCGCTTGGGATCCATCCAAAAGCACGCCGGCCGTCGCCGTTAGAACTCGGCAAATTCGGGAGCGCCGACCTCAATCTCCTCGCGCCCCGCCATAAGCTCGCGCATCTTAGCGCAAAATGACTCCTGCTCCCCCGCCTTAAACACCAAATGAATCGTCACAGCATCCGCGTAATCGGTATCCGAAACCTTGGCACCCGAATCTTGCGCCAAACGAAGCACCTGCTCATACTGCGGATAGGCCACATGTACGTCAACCGGCACGACACTCGTCATCTCGACGATCTGCCCGGCCTCCTGAGCCGCGGCCACCGCCGCCTGCGTCGCCGCGGTGTAGGCGCGTACCAAGCCGCCAGGCCCCAACAGCGTGCCACCAAAATAGCGCGTCACCACACAGCAAACATTTTTGAGCTCTGCGCCGCGCAACACCTCGAGCGTCGGCATACCGCTCGTGCGGCTCGGCTCACCGTCATCGCTCTGGCGCTCGCGTCCATCGACCAAAATCCACGCGGGAACATTGTGCCGAGCGTCGTAATGACGCTTACGAACCATCTCGATAAAGGCATTCGCCTCATCCTCGGACTCAATATGGACCAGCTGGGCAATAAACCGGCTCTTGCGGTCCACAAACTCGCCCGAAGCCTCAATATTCGACTGCAGAGTAAAATAGCTGTCCAACAAAGCCCCTCAACAAAACTAAGCGCGGCAACAAACAGCCTCAATAATACGGCAAAGACCGTATACCGTTAATCCCGGTAAATAGAACGGCAACGTCAATGATTCCGTAAACGAAAGCGAGAACCCGTCAGCGCGAGCAAGGTGCCTTGAAAGACGAGGGCATTGACCTTATGGTCATGCCCGAAGGCTTGAAAGGCAGATTGCCGCGCTGACGGGTTCGCAGCGTCAACAAAGTGCTGAGTGGGCCGATAAGCCGGGTTCTGTCGTGAACGGTCATTTATCTTGTCTGCACGTTACCGCGCAGCTCCACGCACGCTACCCGAACGCGGACCGGGCCGGCCCATAGCGTTCCTATTCGCGCTTGCTCCGGATGGGGCTTGCCAAGCCGCCGTGTTGCCACGGCGCTGGTGGTCTCTTACACCACCGTTTCAGCTTTTCCCTTTACGCCTTGCGGCGCAGGTGGGAGTCTTCTTTTCTGCGGCGCTTTCCGTCGGATCACTCCGCCCGGCCGTTAGCCGGCATCCCGCCCTCTGGAGCCCGGACTTTCCTCACGCGTGCTGCAAGCAGCACATCGCGCGACCGTCTGGCCCACTCAGCTGTGCAAGAGTGTAGCACACCGTTGCCGCAGGCAATGGCACAACACAAGCGTTCGACACGATAAACCAAGAACCACGCCATGCAGTACAATAGGGTTGTCGATGGGCAACGTCGTCAGTCGAGACGCGACCGCGCTCCGCACCCCTCCGTCTACTCGGTGCGTTCCCGCCTCCTCCCCGAGGCGGGATGTCGGCATTTTTCATGCACCGACAACCCGATAGCCTGTGGACAGCCCGGGCAGCATTACGCATTTCGACACCAAATGCAAAAAGGGACCCGTCCATTACGGACGGATCCCTTAAAACAAGTGATCGTCAAACCGATTTACTCGGCGTCGGTCTCCTCGTCCTTCTTCTCGGAAGGCAGCGGGGTAACCTTGATCTCAACGCCCAGAGTCTCAGCAGCAGACTTCATGGACAGGGAGATACGACGACGGTCGAGGTCGATCTCCATGACCTTGACCTGAACCTTGTCGCCCACGTGGGTGACCTGAGAAGGCTGATCGACGTGCTTGTTGGCCATCTCGGAGATGTGCACCAGGCCCTCGATGCCCTCGCCCAGGTCGACGAAAGCGCCGAACGGGACAAGCTTGGTCACAGTGCCCTCGACGATAGCGCCGACGGGGTACTTCTTGACCAGTGCGCGCCACGGATCCTCGGTGGTCTGCTTGAGACCCAGGGAGATGCGCTCGCGGTTGAGATCGACGTCGAGAACCTCGACCTCGACCTCCTGGCCGACCTTGACAACCTCGGAAGGATGGTTGACGTGGTTCCAGGAGAGCTCGGAGATGTGGATGAGGCCGTCGATACCGCCGAGGTCGACGAAGGCGCCGAAGTCGACGATGGAGGAAACGGTGCCCTGGAGACGCATGCCAGACTTGAGCTTGGACAGGATCTCGGAGCGCTCGGCCTTACGGGACTCCTCGAGCACGACGCGACGGGAGAGGACGACGTTGTTGCGGTTGCGGTCCATCTCGATGACGCGAGCCTCGATGCGGGTGCCCATGTAGGAGGTGAGGTCCTTGACACGACGGAGGTCGACGAGGGAAGCAGGCAGGAAGCCACGCAGGCCGATGTCGAGGATCAGGCCGCCCTTGACAACCTCGATAACCTCGCCCTCGACGTTCTCGCCGGAGTTGAACTTCTCCTCGATGCGGTTCCAAGCACGCTCGTACTCGGCACGCTTCTTGGACAGGACCAGACGACCGTCCTTGTCCTCCTTCTGGAGAACCAGAGCCTCGATGGGATCACCGAGTGCAACGATGTCTGCAGGGTTAGCGTCCTTGCGGATGGACAGCTCGCGGACCGGGATAACGCCCTCGGACTTGAATCCGATGTCAACGAGCACCTCGTCATGCTCGATCTTAACGACAGTGCCGTTAACGAGATCGCCCTCATCAAAGTCGGTAATCGTACCGTCGATGAGGTTGTTCATCTCCTCCTCGTTGACATCGTCAAGAGAGAAAATGGACGAGTTCTGAATCTCACTCAAAGGTGGACCCCTTTCGAACTACGGGGCCCCGATTGCTAGGACCTACAGAAGGGTGCGACAAGCACACAACGTTTAGGAACACTCGGGAGCCGACAGATACTAATGTGACGCTTATGCAATCACGTTCGTATAGGTTACGGGGAAATCATTTCGATTTCAAGCGTGAACTGCGATTTTTTACTCGTATGGAGACTTTTTCGCAATCTTGTGGACGACCGTCTCCATAAGTTGACGATAGGCAGTCAGGCATACAGCTTTGGGGTAAAGTATCCGGAGCCAACGATTCTGGAGCGATTTTTCGAGAAAGGTGCCCGCGTGCTCAAAGCAGTCGTTTTCGATATGGACGAGACGCTTCTTAGCATCAACCTCAACGCGTTCATCCTTCGCTATTTTAAGGATGTCTCGTCGATGCTCGCGGATATCGGTCGCCGCAGCCGCGGCGGCACGATGGCGCGCCTCGGCACCATCTTGGTCGACCTCAACGCCAATCGCCGAAGCGGCACGGACAATCGTACCAATCTTGAGTTTTACCGCGCCGAGGTCGAGCGCCGATGCGGCATCTGCCTCTCCGATCCCCTCATCTACGAGGCGTTTACCTACTACGAGCGCGAAGTTCTTCCGTACAAGAACGACGATATCATTAACGCCCACGCCATGCCGGGCGCACACGCCGCGCTCCAGGCCGTACAGGACGCAGGGCTGCGTTGCGCGCTCTTTAACAACCCCAGCTTTCCCCAGGGGGCCATCGAGTGCCGCATGGGTTGGGGCGACCTGGCTGACGCTCCCTTTGAGCTCGTCACGCACATGGGAAACGCCACCCGCTGCAAGCCTGATGCCACCTATTATCTTGAACAGCTTCAGGTGATGGGGCTCAAGCCGCACGAGATCCTTATGGTGGGCAACGATCCCAAGCGCGACTTCCCGTCCCCCGATTGTGGCATCCAAACCGCCTTTGTGGGCCAGGGCAAGCCCAGCCGAGCCACCTGGCGCGGAACCATGGAAGACTTCGCCCGCGACTTCAACGCCGTAATCGAAGCCTTCTACGAACACCAAGTAGCCGACGAACTGTCATAGGACCCCTCGCTCCAAACAAAATAGCGCCGCAGGTTGAGCATAAGTCAG
>CABVAO010000025.1 GCA_902496335.1 uncultured Collinsella sp. | reverse complement strand
AACTGCGGGAGCGTGCCGTCAGCTCAATGTGTTCGGCTGAGATCGGAAATCAACCTTTGCGACACTCGCCGCGAAGAGGGGGACGTTCGCTTTGGCGGTTTACTTCCCCTGCACCATGGTGAGCGAGATCTTCTTGCGGTCGCGATCGACCTTCTCGACCCACACCTTGACCGTGTCACCGACGCGCACCACGTCGCTCGGCTGCTTGACAAAGCGGTTGGCCAGCTTGGAGATATGCACGAGGCCGTCCTGGTGCACACCCACGTCGACGAACGCGCCAAAGTCGACGATGTTGCGCACCGTGCCCTTGAGTTCCATGCCGGGTTCCAGGTCGTCGATGGAAAGCGCTGAGCGGCTAAAGACCACCTCGGGCGCGTCGTCGCGCGGGTCGCGGCCGGGCTTCTTGAGCTCGTTGACGATGTCGATGAGCGTGAGGGTGCCGCAGTCCAGGTCGCTTGCCAGCGCCGAGATGCTGCCCAGACGGCGCTCAATGTCGGGCACGCCGCCACGGCTGAGCTCGCTGGCTTTAACGCCTGCGCGCTCCAGGACGGACGTGGCCACCTCGTAGCTTTCGGGGTGGACGCTCGTCGCGTCGAGCGGGTTCTTGCCACCGCTGATGCGCAGGAAGCCCGCGGCGTTGAGATATGCCTTGGGCCCCAGTTTGGGGACCTTCTTAAGCTGGCGGCGATCGGTAAAGGCACCGTTTTCCTCGCGGTAGGCCACGATGTTCTTGGCCACGCTCGGCGTAATGCCCGATACGTATCCCAGCAGGCTTGCGCTCGCGGTGTTGACGTCGACGCCCACGCGGTTAACGACGTCTTCCACCACGTGGCCCAGGGTGCGCGAGAGCTCGGCCTGGTCAAGGTCGTGCTGGTACTGGCCCACGCCGATGGACTGGGGCGGAATCTTGACGAGCTCTGCCAGTGGGTCCTGCAGGCGGCGGCCCAGGCTCATGGCGCCGCGCACGGTGACGTCCAGGTCGGGATACTCCTGGCTCGCGAGCTCGGAGGCGGAGTACACCGACGCGCCGGCCTCGTTAACAATGGTGTATCGCAGCCCAGGCGCCTGCTCGGCAATGAACTCCGAGACGACTTCCTCGGTCTCGCGGCTGGCGGTGCCGTTGCCGATGACGACGGTGTTGACACCGTCCTTCTTGACGAGGCGGGCGAGCTCGCGTTTGGTGCCGGCGACGTCATGGCGCGGCTTGGTGGGGTAGACCACGCCGTGGTCGAGTAGCTTGCCGGTCTCGTCCATGACGGCGACCTTGCAGCCGGTGCGGTAGCCCGGGTCGAGCGCGAGCACGCGGGCGCCGCGCACGGGGCGTGCCGAGAGCAAGCCTTCGAGATTCTTGGCAAAGACGTTGATGGCCTCGGTCTGGGCGCGGACGGTGAGCTTGGCACGGGCCTCGCGCTCCAGCGAGGGGGCCATGAGGCGCTTGTAGCCGTCGGCGATAGCGGCGTCAAAGACGGGCGCGAACACGCCTTGGCGGCGGGGCCAACGGCTGCCGAGGCGCGCCGTGGCGACAGCACCGTCGACGTTCACGTGCACGCGGAGTTTGCCCTCGCGCTCACCGCGGTCGATAGCCAGCACGCGGTGGTTGGGTATACGGCGCAGCGGCTCGTCAAAGTTGTAGTAGGGCTCGTAGGGAGTCTTTTCGGCGGGGTCGGTGGCCTCGACGACGATGTCGGCGGTGTTTTGCGTAAAGGCGCGCAGGTCGGCGACGTTCTCGGGATCTTCGGCTACCGTCTCGGCCACGATGTCGGCGGCGCCGGCGAGCGCCTTCTCGGGCGTGTCGAAGCCGGCCTCCTCGTTGACGTATGCCGCGGCGGCGTCGAGTGCGCTGCCCTTGGCGGATGCCTGCATGATGATCATGTTGGCAAGCGGCTCCAGGCCGGCCTCGCGGGCCTTCTGCGCGCGGGTCATGCGCTTTTTGCGGTAGGGCTTGTAGAGGTCCTCGACACGCTGGAGCTGCGTGGCCTCGCGAATCTGCTGCTCAAGCCCGGGCGTGAGTTTGCCCTGGGCGTCGATGAGCAGAATGACGTCCTCTTTACGCTGCTCAAGATTGCGCAGGTAGGACAGACGCTCGTCGAGCGCACGCAGGGCGACGTCGTCCATGCCGCCCGTTGCTTCCTTGCGGTAGCGCGAGATAAAGGGGATGGTGTTGCCCTCGTCGATGAGCTTGACGGCCGCTTCGATGTTGGCGGCCTTAAGGTTGAGCTCGCGGGCGAGCTGGGCGATAAGATCCATGGGACTCCTTGCGTTTAGGGTGCGTTTGCAGCACAGGGCTACCAAGGATACCACCCGTCCCAAAAGGCTGTTTTGGGACCGTGCCATGAAAACTTCCTATCTACTACGTTTTACCCGTAGGGGCTGACCATACCTGGGTTCTCCGAAAATCGGCAAGCCGTCTACCTGCGGTTTTAATTTCGCGAAATTCGGCATGGTTGAGGGCAATCGGTTAAACGTAGTAGATAGGCGCGTTTCGTGGCGAACGAATCAAGCCGAGGTGCAAAATAGCCCCCGCCCCAGAAAAATCGTCGGCAAGGTAGCAAAATGCCCCGCGGGCAGGAGGCTGCTCGCGGGGCAAAGAAGAGGGGCATATTTGTGGCAGACCGAGGGGTTCGGCATGGGGTTTCTGCCGCGGCCGCTCTTAAGGCATTACAGCTCGACGAGCTGGCCGGTCTCGGCGGCCTCCTTGATGGCGTTAAGCAGCGTGAGCGTCTTAACGTTGTCGGCGGGGGTCACGACGGGCTCGACCTCGCGGCGAACGACCTTCACAAAGTGCTTGAGCTGCATCTTGTGCGGCAGCGCCGGGTCGACGGCCGGAATCTCCATCTGCAGCGGCTTGTGCCAGTTGGAGGCTCCGTCGTAGGAGAACTGGTGCAGGCGGGGCAGCGAAAGGGCACCCAAGGTTCCGCCAATAAAGTAGGCGTCGGCGTCGAAGGGGCGGTACTGCGGATCCTCGCGAGCGGTGGCCTCCCAGTTCCAGGGGCTGGCGGTGGCGTCGGAGATGGTCATGCTCGCAAGCGCGCCATCGGCAAAACGGACGTTGACCACGGCGGAGTCCTCGGTCTCAAAACCGCGGGCGGCGCTGGACTGCATGCCCTGGACGGCAACGGGCTCGCCCAGCAGGTAGCGGAGCAGGTCGACGTCGTGCACCAGGTTGACCAGGATCGGGCCGGCACCCTTCTTGCGGCGCCACTCGACATCGAAGTACTCGTCATTCTTATAGATCATGTAGTGGAAGCTCGACACGGTGAGCTTGCCCAGCTCGCCGGCCTCGATGATCTCCTTGGCCTTGTTGACGAAGGGATTGTGGCGACGGTGCTGACCCACGAGCACGGGCACGCCAGCGGTCTCGGCCTCGGCGGCGAAGGCCTGGGCATCCTCCAGGTCGTTGGAGATCGGCTTTTCGACCAACGGCACGATGTTGCGCTTCACAGCCTCGCGGGCAACGCCCAGGTGTAGGTCGTTGGGCGTGGCGATGATGACGGCCTCGGGCTTGACCTCGTCCATCATCTGGGCGGGATCGGTATAAAACGGCACGCCGGCGGCCTCGGCCGTGGCGCGGGCGCCCTCAAAGGCGTCGGCGATGGCGACGAGCTCGGCCTCGGGCTCCTCGGTGACAAAGCGGATATGGTTGCGGCCCATGGCGCCGGCGCCGATAACGGCAATGCGGACGGGGTTGAGCTCAGACATTTCGACTCCTTAATACTGGTGGCGGTGGAATGCGGCAAGGGGGCGGTCCTTGCCGCATCAAGCAAAACTAAGCGGACTTCTTCTTGCTGTCGGAGACCATCATGTAGACGGTGAGCACGACGGCGATGGCGGCGATCACAATGGCGCCGTAGAAGGACTGCTGGTAGGCGGCGCTGCCGGCCTCGGCGTGATACAGCACGGCGGTGATGGGCTGGCTGATCCAGGTGGAAGCGGCATAGCCCAGGAACATGATGCCGTAGTTGACGCCGATGTTGCTGGTGCCAAAGGCGCCACCGGTGAGCGGCGGGTAGATGACGAGCAGGGCGCCAAAGCTAAAGCCGAGCAGGGCGAGTGCCACAAAGAACATGCTCTGCGTAAAGCTCATCGACATGATGACGAGCGCGACGATGGTGACGACAAGGCTGATGAGCAGCGACTTATAGGCGCCGAGTTTGTCGATGATCTGGCCAAAGGACAGACGACCAACCAGGTTAGCGCAGGTGTTGACGGAGACTACCACGCCGCCGAGGGCGACGGCAGCGGCGCTCGTGGGGTCGGCGAAGAGCTGGACGGCGGCGATGGAGGCAACCTTGCCCACGAGCAGGGTGCCCGCGGTGGCGGCAAAGGCGAAGGTGACGATGAGGACCCAGAAGCGCGGGGTCTTGACCATCTCGCCCGGGGTGAGGTCGCCGAAGGTGCCGGCGTGCGCGCCGCCCTTGGGGGCCTCGAAGCCCTCGGGCAGCCAACCGGCCTCGGGGGCCTTCAGGAACAGTGCGGAGGCGGCGATCGTCACAAAGAAGATGACGCCGAGCGCCTTGAGGGCGCCAAAGATGCCCAGGCTCGGGATGAGCAGCGAGGCGAGCACCGGGGACAGCACGGCGGGGCCGGCGGTCGAAGCGGCCAGGGTGATGCCGGAGGCAAGGCCCTTCTTGTCGATGAACCACTTTTGGCCGGTGGTGAGCGCCGGGTTGTAGCCCAGGCCGTTGCCGATGGCGGCGACGAGCGAGAACCACAGGTAGAACTGCCACGGCTCGGTGACGGTGCCGGACATGAACCAGCCCAGGCCGTAGCACACGGCGGCGGCGATTACGACGTTGCGCGGACCGATCTTGTCGGAGATGCGGCCGGCGAAGATGCCCGTCACGGCCATGATGGTTTGGAAGACGGGGAACGCCCAGGTAAGGGCGCTGGACCACTCGGGGTAGACGGCGAGCAGGTTCTTGCTCACGACGGAATACAGCGCGATGGAGCTGATGAAGAACATGGTGACGCACGCGGCGGAAAGCACGACGGCGCGACCCTTGTTGGAGTTGGTGGAAGCCATTGGACTCTTTCTCATCGATACGGGGGAGGAGCGGGCGTGTCCGCGGGGCCTCCCTGTTAGGTTGGTTTACTGGTCAGTCGGCTTGGCGACGCCGGACTCGTCGGACCAGAGCTCGACACCCTTGTTCTTAAGGTAGTTGTCGGCATAGGCGCGACGGCCGCCGGGCTTGGCGGTGAGGTCGCCCATCATGTTGGAGAAGCCGCCGTCGACCTTGATGGCGTCGCCGGTGGTAAAGTCCGAGCGCTTGGACGCCAGGAACATGACGGCGTTGGCGATATCGCTGACCTCGCCGATGCGGCGCGTGGCGATCAGACGGCTGCGGCTCTTTTCGACCTCGGGGTCGGCGTAGAAGTTGGCCGACATCGGGGTCTTAACGAAGCAGGGCTCGACGCAGTTGGAGCGCACGCCGTAGGGGCCCCACTCGGCGGCGAGCATCTTGGACATCATGTTGACGCCGGCCTTGGTGGAGCTGTACACGCCCGAGAACGTCTCGGGGGAGTGGCTGGCGACGGTCGAGATGTGCACCAGGCGACCCTGGCCGGCCTTGATCATCTCGCGACCAAAGCGCTGCGAGGTGATGAAGTAACCGGTGAGGTTGACGTTGAGCACCTGCTCCCAGTCGCTCAGCGGCAGGTCCTCCATGGCGGCGAAGCGCAGGATACCGGCGGTGTTGACGAGGACGTCGACGCGGCCGAAGTTGGCGATGGTTGCGTCGACGGCAGCCTGAACCTCGGCCTCGTCGGTGGCGTTCATCTTGTAGCCCTCGGCGTGGATGCCAAATTCGGCAGCGAGGTCGGCGGCAGCGGCCTTGACCTTCTCCTCGTCCAGGTCGAGCATGACGACGTTGGCGCCATTGCGGGCGAACTCGCGGCAGATCTCGGCGCCCATACCGCCGAGCGCGCCAGTCACGGCGCAGACATCGCCCTCGAGCTTAAGCCAGTTGCTCATAGGAACTTCCCTTCTTGTGCCTCCCGGTGGGTCGTTCCCATTAACCGACCCACGTGGTTTTCGCTGGTTATCGTATGCTTTGCATTTGCGCAGGTGAATTGCATATTTGTTAGAATGGCGTTAACCGTAGGTTTACACTGTGCGATGCAGTTTTTTCTCAATTGAGCGCGTGAACTGCCAAAACGACCCCCTTCGGCAGTTCATTGCCATGCGTCTGGAAACGGGAGATTGACGTGTACGATCGACGACTCGAGGCCATATCGGCCGCCGCGGAGCTGGGGAGCTTCTCGCGTGCGGCGGCAAAATTGCGCGTGTCGACCCCGGCACTCGTCAAACAGGTGTCGGGATTTGAGGCCGAGTTTGGTATCGCGTTGTTCGAGCGCTCGCATTCGGGCGTTAAGGTGACGCCGGCGGGCGCTCTGCTGGTGGACGACGCGCGCTCGATCATGCGGCAGTCCGAGGACGCGCTGCGCCGCGCCCGACGCGCGGCGGGCGATGGCGGTGCCGTGCGTCTGGGTGTGTCGATGATGTGTCCGGGGCGCCAGACGCTGTCGATGTGGACGGGCGTACACGAGCTGGAACCGTCACTGCGATTTGAGATCGTGCCGGTAAGCGACCTCTATGACGAGCGCGAATCCGTCATGCGCAGCTTGGGCCGCGAGGTCGATGTGGTGCAGTCGAGTTTTTCGACCCCGCGCTGGGGCGATGCCTGCCAAAAGCTCCGCATTGTCAACGTGCCGTTTTATATCGACCTGCCGCGCACGAGCCCACTGGCGCGCAAGACACGCATTACGGTCGCCGACTTGGAGGGCATGCGCCTGCGCGTGCTCCGCCACGGCAACGACGCCATGGACAGCCTGCGCATCGACCTGTTGGCCGACGGCGGCGTGGACGTGATCGACGTGGACAGCTTTGACTTTGCGCTCTTTAACGAGGCGGAGGAAAAGGGCGACGCGGTTCTCACCTGCGGAGCGTGGTCGGGGGTGCACCCGGCCTTTGTGGGCGTGCCGTTCCTGTGCGGCCGCGAGGTGCCGGTCTTTCTGCACTACCCGCTCGAGCCCACCCTCCAAGTCCAAAAATTCGTCAACGCCATGGCCCAACTCCTCAAGTAGCTCATCTGAGACGGGACTTTTTTGACTCCTTACAAAATGAGGCCCTGGCCAAACGGCCAGGGCCTCACCACTTCTTTTTAGGCTGCGAGAAAAGACTGCGCGTAGGAGTTCCCCGAGGGAGCGTAGGGGCTGTTTTGAGCTACTCCAGCTCAAACGCTCCAGTGTAGAGCTGGTAGTAATACCCGCGCTTGGCGATCAGCTCGTCGTGGTTACCGCGCTCGATGATGCGGCCGTGGTCCAGACAGATGATCGCGTCGGAGTTGCGCACGGTGGACAGGCGGTGCGCGATGACAAACGTCGTGCGGCCCTCCATGAGCTTGTCCATGCCCGCTTGCACGATGGCCTCGGTGCGGGTGTCGATGGAGCTCGTGGCCTCGTCCAGAATCATTGCCGGCGGATCGGCGACGGCGGCGCGTGCGATCGAAATCAGCTGGCGCTGGCCCTGCGACAGCTGCGCGCCGTTGCCGGTGAGCATCGTGTCGTAGCCGTCGGGCAGGCGGGTGATAAAGTCGTCCGCGCCCGCGAGCTTGGCCGCCGCGATGCACTCCTCGTCGGTGGCGTCCAGGTTGCCGTAGCGGATGTTATCCATCACGGTGCCGGTGAACAGGTTCACGTCCTGCAGCACCACGCCCAGCGAGCGGCGCAGATCGGCCTTGCGGATCTTGTTGACGTTGATGCCGTCGTAGCGAATCTTGCCGTCGGCGATGTCATAGAAGCGGTTGATGAGGTTGGTGATGGTCGTCTTACCGGCACCGGTGGCGCCGACAAACGCGACCTTCTGGCCCGGCTTGGCAAACACGGACACGCCGTGCAGCACCTCGTGGTCGGGCGTATAGCCAAAGTCGACGTTGTCCATGACCAGGTCGCCGCGCAGCGGTACGTACTCGATCTCGCCGGTTGCGCGGTGCGGATGTTTCCATGCCCACATGCCGGTGTGGTGGTCGGCCTCCTCGAACTCCCAGGTCTCGGGGTTCACCTGCGCGTTGACGAGTGTCACGTAACCTTCGTCGGCTTCGGGCTTCTCGTCGATGAGCTCAAAGATGCGGTCGGCGCCGGCGAGGCCCATGACCACGGCGTTGATCTGCTGCGAGATCTGACCGATCTGTCCGCAGAACTGCTTGGTCATGTTGAGGAACGGCACCACGACGGCGATGGACAGCGCCATGCCCGAGATGCTCAGGTTGGGCACGCCCAGCGCCAGGAAAATGCCGCCGGCAAGGGCCACCAACACGTAGAGCAGGTTGCCCAGGTTCATAAGGATAGGCATGAGGATGTTGGCGTACATGTTGGCCTTCTGTGAGACCTCGAAGAGCTTTTCGTTGCGCTCGTCAAAATCGGCCTCGGCGGCAGACTCGTGGCAGAATGCCTTGACGACCTTCTGGCCGTTCATGACTTCCTCGATATGGCCCTCGACCACGCCGAGCTCGGTCTGCTGCGCAATAAAGAAGCGCGCGGAGTTGGAGCCGAGCAGCTTGGTCATAAAGGTCATAAAGGCGACGCCGGCCACAATGACCAGGCACATCCACACGCTGTAGTACAGCATGATAAAGAACACCGTGACGATGACGATGGTCGTCATGAGCAGGTTGGGCAGCGACTGGCTGATCATCTGGCGCAGCGTGTCGATGTCGTTGGTGTAGTGGCTCATGATGTCGCCGCGCTGGTGCGTGTCGAAGTAGCGAATCGGCAGGTCCTGCATGCGGTTGAACATCTTCTCGCGCAGCTTCTCGAGCGAGCCCTGCGTGACGATGGCCATGGCGCGGTTCCAGAACAGTGAGGACAGGATGCCGACGCCGTAGATGCAGGCGAGGGTGGTCACGAGCTGCAGAATCTTGGGCTGCGCGGTCGTCCAATCGCCCGACTGCCACGATTCGCTAATAATCTGCAGGGCGCTCTGAAGGAAGGTCGCGCCGATGGAGTTGATGATGGCGCAGAGCACCACGCCGACGACGACGAGGGGCAAAAGCACGGGGTAGAAGCCGAAGAGCGTCTTGATGAGGCGCGACATGGTGCCGCCCTTGCGGTTGAGCGCGCGCTCGGCGGTCGTTGCCTTACTCATGTGCCTCGCCTCCTTCCTGGGTCTGGGCTTGCGTTGCGGATGCCTCGGTGTCGGCCTCGACGGCCTCTTCGCCCTCGGCAGACATCTTGTTCTGCGAGGTAAAGGTCTCGCGGTAGATCTCGCTCGTCTTGAGCAGCTCGTCGTGGTTACCGATCTGCGCGATGCGGCCGCCCTCCATGACGATGATGCGGTCTGCGTCCTGCACGGAGCTAATGCGCTGGGCGATGATGAGCTTGGTCGTGTTGGGCAGATAGCTTGCCAGCCCTGCGCGAATCTTGGCGTCGGTCTTGGTGTCGACGGCGCTCGTGGAGTCGTCCAGGATCAAGATCTTGGGGCGACGCAGCAGGGCACGCGCAATGCACAGGCGCTGCTTCTGACCGCCGGAAACATTGGAGCCGCCCTGTTCGATCCAGGTGTCATAGCCCTTGGGGAAGCCGTCGACAAACTCGTCGGCGCAGGCCAGATGCGCGGCCTCGCGGACCTCTTCGTCGGTGGCGTTCGGGTCGCCCCAACGCAGGTTCTCGGCAATCGTGCCGCTAAACAGCACGTTTTTCTGCAGCACCATGGCCACCTGGTGGCGCAGGGCGTCCAAGTCGTAGTCGCGTACATCCACGCCGCCCACGCGCACGGTACCCTCGGTGGCGTCGTACAGGCGGGCGATGAGGTTTACGAGCGTGGACTTGGCCGAGCCGGTGCCGCCGATGATGCCGATGGTCTCGCCGCTCTTAATGTGCAGGTCGATATCGTCGAGCGCCTGGCGCTTCGCATGCGCGGAATACTTAAAGCTCACGTGGTCAAAGTCGATGGAGCCATCGGCGACCTCGAGCACGGGCTCGGCGGGATCGGCGATCGTGGGCTCGGCGGCCAGCACCTCGGTGATGCGGTGCGCCGATTCGTCGGCCATGGTCACCATGACAAAGATCATCGATAGCTGCATCAGGCTCATGAGGATTTGGAAGCCATAGGTAAAGATCGAGGAGAGCTGGCCCACGTCGAACAGCGTGCCCTGGCTCGTGATGATGAGCTTGGAGCCCAGGTAGATGATGACGACAAACGCGCCGTTGACGCAGATGTTCATCATGGGGTTGTTAAAGGCAAGCAGCTTCTCGGCGCGGGTGAAGTCCATCTGGACGTCGCGTGCGGCGGTCGCGAACTTCTCCTTCTCAAAGTCTTCGCGCACGTAGCTCTTGACCACGCGCATGCCGGTGACGTTTTCCTCGACGGACTCGTTAAGGGCGTCGTACTTGTGGAACACGCGCGAGAAGATGGGACGCACCTTAAAGATGATAAAGAACAGCCCAAAGCCCAGCAGCGGAATGATGACCAGGTAGACCATGGCGACGCTGCCGCCCATGATAAATGCCATGGTAAAGGCGAAGATCAATACCAGCGGCGCGCGCACGGCGATACGGATGATCATCATAAAGGCCTGCTGCACGTTGTTGATATCGGTGGTCAGGCGCGTGACGAGCGAGGAGCTCGAGAACTCATCGATGTTGGCAAAGCTGAACGTCTGGATCTTGTAGAACAGGTCGTGACGCAGGTTCTTAGCGAAGCCGCAACTCGCATGGCTGCAGGTGACGCCGGCAGCGGCGCCAAAAGCAAGCGACGTCAGCGCGATGAGCACCAAAAAGCCCGCGGTGGGAAGCATCTCGGCTACGGTGGTGCCATCTTTGATGGCGTCGATCAGGTTGGCGGTGATAAATGGAATCAGCATCTCGCAGAGCACCTCGCCAAGCACGAGCAACGGCGTGGCAACGGTGACTTTTATATAGTCGCGGATGCTGCCCATGAGGGTTTTAATCATCCAGTTCCTCCCAGGTTACACGGATTTTCTCGAGCATTTCGGCGAGCTGCTCGCGCTCGTCGTGGGTGAGGGCACCAAAGGCCTGCTCTCTAAAGCGAATGCGGGCTGCCTGGTCGATGCGGGCGTTTTCCCGGCCGGTTTCGGTCAGGCGAATGGTGAGCTGCCGTCGATCCTTGGGGTTACGGCTGCGCTCGATGAGGCCGTTGAGCTCGAGTTTGGACAGGATCTCGGAAAGCGACCCCGGCTTGAGGTCAAAGTGCATGCCGAGTTCCTGCTGCGACATCTCGCCGCCGGGTTGCTTGGCCAACAGGCAGATGATGGGCGCCTTGCCGGACACGCCTCCGCCATGAAAATGCATGTAATGGCCGCAAAAGCCCAGGCCATTGAGGATGCGCTTGGCAAGCTTGTCTTCTGAGCTAACCGCTTCGGGTGCATCCGCCGGCTGTGACGGGTCGCCGCCGGGCTCGTGCGAACAAAGGTTAAGAGGTTCATCGCACATGAATTAGTGTTGCTCCTTTCTTTAGTTAGGTAGTGGAATTGTTTTGTGCCTAACCAATCTAGGAGCATGAGAAATGAATGTCAAGGTACCAAACTAGTGGTTACGCGGTTTTACCAAACCGCGTAACGGCTCGACGCTGCAAACGCTCCCTGCGCTACACTTAGTCGCACTGTGGCGCTGCTGCGCCGTGCCCGAACCAAGGGAGACCCTCATGAAGAACACTCAGCTGCTGCTGATCAACGATATGTGCGGCTACGGCAAGGTTGCGCTTTCCGCCATGCTGCCGGTGCTGTCGCACATGGGCTACCGCATCCACAACCTGCCGACGGCACTTGTGTCCGATACGCTCAACTATCCCAAGTTCTACATCCACGACACCACCGAGTACGTGCGCCAGAGCCTCGCCATCTGGGAGGAGCTCGGCTTTGAGTTCGACGCCATCTCTACCGGCTTTATCGTGACCGAGGAAGAGACGCGCATCATTTCGGACTTCTGCCACCGTCGCGCGCAAAAGGGTACCAAGGTGTTCGTCGACCCCATCATGGGCGACAACGGCAAGCTCTACGCCGGCGTGCCCGAGTCCACGATCGGTCTCATGCGCAGCCTGCTCGAGTGCGCCGACTATGCGGTGCCAAACTACACCGAGGCGTGCCTGCTCACCGATACGCCCATTGCCGAGCAAATCACGCCCGATGAGGGCCGCACTCTTGTGGATGCCGTGCGTGCCCTGGGCGCCAAGTCGGTGGTCATTACGAGCGCTGTGGTCGACGGTGCGAATGTCGTCATCGGTTACGACCATGTGGCGGGGGAGTACTTCACGATTCCCTTCGACCTGATCCCGGTCTATTTCCCGGGCACGGGCGACACGTTCTCGGCGGTGCTCGTCGGCCGCGTTATGGCAGGTTGGAGTCTGCAGCGCGCGACGTCCGATGCCATGCGCGTGGTGGCTGAGCTTATCGAACGCAATGCCGACCAAGAGGATAAGTCGGCTGGCCTTCCCATCGAGGCCTGCCTGGACGTGATTGACCATGAGTAATGCTGGCGAGGGCGGCGCCAAGCCTGCGGGCGGGGGCAAGCCGCTCGGCGCGCCGCGTGGCAAGCGTCCGCGTATCCGCGTGAGCTGCGTGGACCAGCTGGGTGCGTGCCGCTGCCACCATGGTCACAAGCCGGGCGACGTCTTCGACTTTGACCGCGACCGCGGCAAGATGTGTGCCATGGCCTGCCATGTGGGCTTTCCCTATATCGATATCCTGCGCTATGGCGGAACCGTGCCTGGCAACGAGCCTGGTACGGCAAAGTTCTGCTGCCCCGAGGTCGATACGCTGAACGTCTGGCTTGCCGAGATCGTTGACGAGTAGTCGAGCGCAATGTGGCAAAGGGACAGCCCCTTTGCCACATTCGCCGGTGGTGCCCCTTCTTTTGCTTACAATCTCAAATCTCTGCACTTCATTTGATTTTAGGTTCTAAAAATTCTGCGTTTCATCGATAATCAAGCGTATAAAACTTTGCATTTCATTCGATGACACCGAGGGGAGAGCCTATGCTACGCAGGAAAATAGCGGCAGAGCTGGAGCGTTGGCTGAAGTCTTCCGAGCAAAAGGCCTTGTTCATTACGGGTTCTCGCCAGATTGGCAAAAGCTATTCGATTCGCGCATTTGGCAAAGCCAACCATGCAACCTACATCGAGCTTAACCTCATGGAAAACGGCCAGGCAAAAGATGCTCTTCTCGAGGCGCGGGATGCCGATGATTTCATCAGCAGGGTGACGCTTCTTTCGGGAAAGTCGATTGCACCAGGCAAAACGCTCGTGTTTATCGATGAGGTCCAAGAGGCCCCCGACATCATGACGATGGCAAAGTTCCTTGTTGAGGACGGGAGGTGCCGCTGGGCGTTTTCGGGGTCAATGCTCGGGACTCAGTTCAAGGGCGTCAGGTCCTATCCCGTGGGGTATGTCCACGAGCTTAGGATGTTCCCGCTCGATTTTGAGGAGTTTTGCTGGGCAACCGGGGTGAGCGAGGGGGCTCGCCAAACGATACGTAACGCGTGTATCAGCGAGAGGCCCATTCCTGATTACATTCATGACGCGATGATGGCAAACTTCAGGACCTATACCGTTGTCGGCGGAATGCCGGAGGTCGTGCAGCGTTTCCTTGACACGCAGGGCGACCTTGCCTCTGTTCGTCAGCTACAGTCAGAGCTCAACGAACAGTACCGACGGGATATTTCCAAGTATGCAAGCGGGCGTGTCCTTCAGGTGCAGAGCATCTACGATCAGCTCCCCATTATGCTTGAGGGCGAACACAAGCGTTTCGTGCTCAATTCCATTGACCCCAAGGCGCATTATGAGAAGTACCAGCGAGATTTTGTCTGGCTTGTCGATGCCGGCGTTGCTCTCAAAGCCGATATCGTAACCGAGCCAAAATCGCCCCTGCTCAAGACGGCACGGCCATCGCAGTTCAAGCTATATCAATCGGATACGGGCATGTTGATGGCGCGCTACCCCGTTGGAGTCGCCCAAGCGGCGTATCTTGATAGCAAAGAGCCCAATCTGGGCGGCATTTACGAAAACGTGGTGGCCCAGCAGCTAGCTGCCCAAAATCGCCAGCTTTACTACTATCAGACAAAAAAGCGCGGCGAAGTGGACTTTGTGGTCGATGGGCCGGATGGGACGGCTGTTCCGATCGAGGTTAAATCGGGCTCCTATTACCACGCGCACGCTGCGCTCGGTCATGTGCTTGATACGGCTGAATATGGCGTAAGGCTCGGGATTGTTTTCTCGAGAGGCAACGTTGAGCGCAACGGAGCGGTTCTCTATTTGCCGCTATATGCGACCTGGGCCCTTTCGGATGTTTTGGGCGACTCCTGCGCCGAGGGGATAAAGCTGGAGGTCAAGCCGGTCTAGGGCCAGTCCCGGATGTGGCAAAGGGGCAGTCCCTTTGCCACATTCATGAGTGTGGATTTTCTCCCACCGAGATAACGAGCGTGGATTTTCTCCCGTTTAGAGCGCGCTTGAACGCTCAAAGTGGGAGATCATCCACGCTCGTTTTATGCCGATGGCGTGGCACGTGCGTCCGCGTGCTCGCTTGCCTATAACTGCTCGAGCATGGCCGTGCAGCCGGCGAGCACGTCGCGGTAGGTGGCATCGAAGTTGCCGGTGTACCAGGGATCGGCCACGTCGCCGGGGCGATCGGTCCAATCGAGCAGGCGTGAGATCTTGCTATCGGGATCGCTGCCAAAAATGCGACGCAGACCGCGCGCGTTCTCGGCATCCATATAGACAATGTGGTCCCAGTCACCATACTCCGCGCGTCGCACCTGACGCGCGCGGTGATCAACCACGGGAATCCCGACCTCGCGCAGCTTGGCAACGGTTCCATGGTGTGGCGGGTTGCCAATCTCCTCGGTCGAGGTTGCGGCAGAATCAATAGTGAACTCCGCCTCGCGCCCAGCGCGGCGCACGAGCTCGGTAAACACCGACTCGGCCATCGTCGAGCGACAGATGTTCCCATGGCAGATAAACAGTACACGTTGCATATGCGGTTTCCTTTCGATCGCCATCATCGAGCTCGAGTATCGCATCTACGCCTGCGCCATCGCCCTCTTGCGTTCCCAGCGAGCCAACTTAATCGTCACCAGCGTAAGCACCCAGGCCACAAGCGAGAACGCGGCACCCACTGCGCCTACATATGCAATGCCAACGCTGCTTACCACGGCGCCGCCCACTGCGGTGCCAAACGAGATGCCGACGTTAAACGCCATTGGCTCAACCGAACTTGCGAGTACCATCGACTTGGGATGGCGGCTGCGTGCCACGTCCATAAAGTGCGTGATGCACGACACCGAGAACAGGTACATGAGCAGCGCCAGGCTAAAGACAAAGACCAGCGCGAGCGGCATGGTGCCGCCCACAGCAAACAGTCCGAGTAACGCTGCAGCCTGCAGCACAAACGTCACAAGCAGTGCCTTCATGCCAAAACGCGCGTCAATCCATCCGCCCAGGATGTTCGAGATCAGGCAGAACATGCCGTAGGCCATGAGCGTGGTACTGGCTTCGACCGTGCCCATGCCCAGCACCTGCTCAAGATAAGGCGTCACGTAGCCATAGAAAACGTAGACCGACCCCACGCCAAACAAAAAGATGAGCATGCCGGTGACGATGCTCGGCTCGCGTAGCAGACCCGCCTGCTCGCGAAAAGTGGCGGGCTCGTCGGTTTGCCCAGCGCGCGGCATAAACGCCACGAGCGCTCCGCAGATCAGAACGGCAAAGGCCAGCGTGCCGTACATGGCCACGTGCCAGTCGAGCGTGTCGGCCACAAACTTGCCGATCGAAGTGACAAAGACCATTGCCACGGAAAACGCGCCGTACACTACCGAGATGGCGAGTGAGGTCTGCTGCGGGGACAGCAGCTCGGGGATATACGTCACGCCCACGGCGAGCAGCGCACCCGAGACAGACCCCAGGACAATGCGCGAGATAAACAGCACCTGGAAGTTGGGGGCCAACGCCATGACCAAGTTGCCGAGCACAAAGACGATGCTGTAGCACACGAGCAGCTGGTAGCGGCGAAAACGCCCCGTGCTGAGCGCAAGCACCGGCGTCGCGATAGCGTAGACGAGCGCGAACACGCTGATGAGCTGGCCCGCGGTGGCAAGCGAGATGCCGAGCTCCGTCGCCAGGTCGCTCTCGATGCCGATGACCACGAACTCGGAGCAGCCGAGCGAGAATCCCAACAGCACGAGCAGCGCCAGGCAGAGCTTGGTGCGCGCGGGGGAGAGCGCGGCGGCGGTTGGCTTACTTTTAGGCGTGGTTGCGGCGGTCAAGGTTGTCACTCCAATGTCGCATGAATGAGCGGGATTCACTTCCTGCAACTCTAACAGAGTGTGACAGAGGGGCAGTTCCTTTGTCACATGGAAAGCTTGCCTGTATAGTCGCAATACAGGCGAAGATGGTCTCAGGTACATCGCGGGCGACAGGAGATCCCATGGGTATGCACACGACAAAGGTTGCAGTGGGCGAGGGCAAGTTTGCGCTCGAGGCCCAGCTGACGGTGACGCCGCGAGGCATGGCGGTGTACGCCTGCTCGCCGGAGTTCGCGCACCTGGGCGCCACGGCGCAGGCCATTCCGCGCCCCGAGCCCGGCCGTACGGCGACGGTGAGCATTCTGGCCGTTCCGTGCCATCGCGATGAGATCCCGGCGCACGATATCGCGGCGGCGCTGGCCACGCGCTTTGGCGTGCCGGTCGTTGCAAGCACGGGTTTTCATGTTGAACAGGCGAGCGGGGATGACCTGCAGCGTGTGCTCGATACCACCAAGGAGCTCATCGCCGCGCTCGAGGAAGCCGCAGCCCGCATCCTGCGCGCCGGCTGGGATGAGGGCGGCGCGGGCGCCGAGGTCGTGGCGGTCGATGCCGCGACCGGCGAGGCGCTTGGCCCCGTCGACCGCATCGATGCCCATGCCGGCGAGGGCATCCTGCATCAGGCATTTCTGACGCTTTTGGTCGAGGGCCGGGGCGAAGACGCGCGCCTGCTGCTTTGTCGCCGCAGTCCGCTCAAGCGACTGTGGGGCGGAGTGCTGGCCGATAGCTGTGCCGGCCATCCGCTCCCCGGGGAAGACGTCGCGGCCGCCACGGCGCGCCGCATCAACGAAGAGCTCGGCATTACGCGCGAGCCCGATCAGCTCGAGCACCTCGGACACGTGGTGTACCGTGAGGACCACGGCGATGGTCGTTGCGAGTGCGAATGGTGTGAGGTCTACCTTGCCCATGTTGAGCCGGGCGAGCTGCATATCAACCAAGAGGAGATCTCGGAGGTGCGCCGCGTGGCCCCGTCCGAGCTCGACGGCTATCTGCAGGGTCACCTCGAGCAGTTGGCCCCTTGGCTCCGCGAGTGCCTCAGCGACCCATCCATCCGTACGGCCCTCGCTATGTGAAATGGGGACAGCCCCTTTGTCACATCCAAACCGTCACAACATTCGATAAAAATCTCGAAATTGAGGAAAAGCGTTGAATGTTGTGACGGTTTTCGTGTCCGGCGCGGGTGAGCTTCGGTGCCGTCTGGGGGTATAAGGCTAGCGAGTGTTTATTTGCGAGGCCTAAGGGGCGCCCCGTATGGATATCGATAACTTTGAATGGTGGTATAGCGAGGGTGAGGCTCCGGACGAGGAGTGGGACGAGTCCATGCCGCGTGACGTGTCGAGCGACGAGGACGAGACCGGCAACGACGTCGCCGCCGATTCGGACGCCGCCCTCGACCCCGTCGAGCCCCTGACCTTCGAACAAGCTTGGGCCCAGGCCGAGGCAGACGAGGCCAAGGCCGACGCTACGGCCACGCTCGGCGAGCCAGCCGACATGTCCATCTCGCCGGCAAAGACCCCACAGCCGCGTCACACCATCGATCCCGACAGCACGGCATCCTTCAGCATTCTCGACGTGCCCTCGCAGGGCGCTCAGGCGCCCGCACCCACACGTCGCCCCAATCTGTCTCGCGAGGAAGATGCAGGACGTCGCTCGCCGCTCGGCCCCATCCTTATTGCCTTCATGGCCGGCGTTATCGCATGCTCGGTAATTGGAAACGTCTGGAGCCATGTCGAACAACAGCGAAAAGACGCCGCCAAGGTCGAGATGTCTGTCGAGCAATCGCTCGGTCGTACGCGCTCGGTACATGTGTCGGTCGAGGTCAAGGACGGCGCGACGTGGGACACCGCGCGCGGCGACAGCCAAATGCTCATCCATATCGTGGGGCGCACGCTCAAAGGGCAGACGATTGACGAGTATCAATACGTCAATTCCGCTGGTGACGGCATCGAACTTAAGCCCGGCGACTACGAGCTCACCGTCGATGAACCGCCCGTCGCCACCGACGGCACGCGCTTCCGTGCCTCAAAGCGCATGGTTCCCGTGAGCTTTAACTCGCAGGCGCCCGATACGGTCGACACCACGCCACAGGGCGGGTTTGACCTTTACGTAGATACCCAGTAGGCGCTCGCCGCTCATTCCGCTATGGCTACTCAATAATCGCCTGCCGTCCCGTCCCGCCGCCAAGAGTGGGACAATAGCCCTCGACACTATTGTTTACTTTTGGAGGAAGTAGCATGTCTACCGTCACTACCATCAAGCGCGGCGGCCTCACCGCGGCCATCGATTCCATGGGCGCCCAGCTCACGAGCCTTGCTCTCAACGGCAACGAGTATCTGTGGCAGGGCGACCCCGCCTTTTGGGGCAAGCATGCGCCCATCCTGTTCCCCATTGTGGGTTCGCTGCGCAACAACACGGCAACGTCTGCGGCCGGCACCTGCGAGATGCCGCGCCACGGACTCGCGCGCATCGTCGAGCACAAGCTGGTCGAGGTTTCGGAGGACGGCTCCTCGGTAACGTACGAGATCACCGACACGTCCGAGTCGCTCAAGGCCTTTCCGTTCCACTTTAAGCTCAACATGACCTATGCCCTGACCGGCGACGCCATCCTCACGCAGACCTTTGCCGTCACCAATACCGGCGACGTGGACCTGCCGTTCTCGGTGGGCGGCCACCCTGCGTTTAACGTACCGGCTCCCGGTGCCGAGGACGAGGCATTCGAGGATTACGAGCTGGCGTTTGCCGAGGCTTGGACTAACGAGGCTCCCATCATCACGCCCGACGGTCTTATGACGTCCGAGGGCAGCTACAAGGCTCCCGATAACTCGGACGTGCTGCCCATCACGCACCGCAGCTTCGATAACGACGCCATCATGTTCACCGATACCCCGGGCTCCACGCTCACGCTGCGCGGCCGCAAGTCGGGTCACGGCGTCAAGATCGACTTTGAGGGCTTTAAGTACATTGGCGTGTGGTCTGCCGCCAACGACGCTCCGTTTGTGGCGCTCGAGCCCTGGACCGGTCACACCACCATGGACACCGAGGACGATGTCTTTGAGCACAAGGTCAACACCATCACCCTGGCCCCGGGCGAGACGGACAAGCGCAGTTTTAGCGTTACCTTGCTCTAGAGGTTCCGCCGCTCGGTCGATGCTGCGCGTCGTCCAGAGCGACAAGTTGTCATTCAAAAGGCAAGGCATAGACCTTCTGGTCATGCCTTGCCTTTTTCATGCCACTTGTTCGCTCTGGACGTCGCTCGCCGGCATTGCCAAAACATCGGCGTCCCCAATGACTACCGCGTGTCTATTAATTTTTCGAGCTTGTGCTGCGCTGCTAGTTGCTGGCGTATATCCTGTTAAGTCGTCAGCATACGATTCAACAGGGAAGGCAGATTATGCATTCTCCCCATCAACGCGACGCGCATCCACAGCCGGTATGCAGCCGTCGCATCTTTTTGGGTAGCGCTCTCGCTGCGAGCGCTTCCGTCGTCGCCGGCGCGCTTGCCGGTTGCCAGCGCCCCTCCACGCTGGAAGTAGTTCAGCCCACGACGGGCGGCGGTCGCGACGACCTGTCCGATTCCGTGATCGGCAAGGACAAGATCCGCATCGGTATGGAGGAAGCCTACGCCCCGTACAACTGGCAGGTCTCCGAGGCCAGCGAGTACACCATCCCCATCGACAACGTGCAGGGCGCCTATGCCGATGGCTACGACGTGCAAATCGCCAAGATCGTCTGCAAGGCCCTCGGCGGCGAGCCCGTTGCCGTCAAACAGAGCTTCTCGGGTCTCATCGATTCGCTCAACAACGGCCAGATCGACCTCATCATCGCCGGTATGAGCGCCACGCCCGAGCGTGAGGAGTCGGTCGGCTTCTCCGACCCGTACTTCATTGGCTACTTTGGCCTGTTTGTAAAAGAGGGTTCCCCCTACCAAAACGCCACCAAGCTCAGCGACTTTAGTGGCGCTACGGTCCTCGGCCAAAAGGACACCATGCTCGATACCGTCATCGACGAGATTCCGGGCGTTGTGCACAAAAACCCGGTCGACTCCGTCCCCACGGTGTTCTCGAACCTGCTGCAGGGCACCTGTGACGCCGTGACCTACAACACCGAGAACGAGAAGGGCTATATGGCCCAAAACCCGGGCATTGTCCCCATTCATTTTGCCGAGGGCGAGGGCTTTAAGCAGGAGGTCGCGGCAAACGTCGGCTGCCGCAAGGGCTCGGACAAGCTCCTTAAGCTCATCGACAAGACACTCAAGGGCATTAGCCAAGAGGAACGCGACCAAATGTGGGACGCGTGCCTCGATCGTCAGCCGGCATAGGGAGGCAGCATGAAAACCATCAATCGTCTGGCCTCCTTTATCAAGGCCGACCACCGTTATGTGTACCTGGGCACGAGCGTTATCGCGGCGCTCGGCCTGGCGTTTAGCCAGCGCAACCCCACACCGCTGAGCTTCTTGGCTCCCACGGGCGTGTTTCAAGATTGCCTTTGGGCAATCCTGTGGGCGTGGCTCGTCGTGTCGGCGGCGGCGCTGGTCACCAAGCTTATGCACTGGAGCGACTATCGCGAAAAGTCGCCGTTCGCATCCGAGCGTTTCCGTCGTGGAGCACGTTTAGGCAGCTACGTCGTGGTCGCCATCGCGGCAGTTTTCTTTATCGACCGCTGCGTCATGTCGTTTATCGACCTGGTGCAGGTGAGCATTGTCTCGGATTCCAACCCCAGCGACTTTTTGTCGAGCCTGGTCTACATGACCTACAAGAGCGGCGACTTCTTCATTCGCGGTATCGAGATCACCATCGCGCTTGCCACCTTCGGCACCGTCATCGCATTCTTCCTGGCACTGCTCTTTGTGTTCCTGCGTATTCAGACCTTCGACCGCGTGGATAACGACCTGGTGCGCTTCTTTAAGAGTATCGGCCGCGGCTTTGCGACCATCTACTCCACCATCGTGCGCGGCACGCCCATGATGGTCCAGGGCCTGCTCATCTATTACGCGGGCTTCACCGTTTTGCGCGGCATGGGCTTCGAGACCGCTCAGGCCAACCAGATTTGGAGCACCTTCACCGCCGGCCTCGTTACCATCTCGCTCAACTCCACCGCCTACATGATGGAGGTCCTGCGCGGCGGCATCGAGTCCATCGATCCCGGCCAGGCCGAGGCGGCGCGCTCGCTGGGCCTTTCGCAGTGGCAGGCTATGCGCAAGGTCGTGTTCCCCCAGGGCATTAAAAACGCGATTCCGGCGCTCACCAACGAGCTCATCATCAACATCAAGGATTCGTCGGTGCTCTCGGTCATCGGCGTGTTTGACCTCATGTACGCCACCACCACCGTCGCCGGCGTGTACTACCGCCAGATGGAGGTCTACTGCGTGGCGCTCGTGGTCTACCTGATCCTGACGCTCGTGGCGAGCCGCCTGCTCGAGGCCTTTGGCAAAAAGCTCGGCGCCGAGGCTCCGGTCACGCTGCCCAGCTCCAACTAGGCTCAAGACGAGGAGAATTATCATGGCAGATACCGCCATTACCGGCGTTGCGGCCGCCGCACAGACCAATGAGCCGCTCATCCGCGTTGAGGGCCTGCGCAAGAGCTTTGGCTCGCTCGAGGTACTCAAGGGCATCGACCTGTCCGTTAACCCCGGCGAAGTCGTCACCATTATCGGCGCCTCGGGTTCGGGCAAGTCGACCTTCCTGCGCTGCCTCAACCTGCTCGAGACCCCGGACGCGGGCCACATCTGGTTCCACGGCCAGGACCTTACGGCCGAGCGCTGCAGCATTAACAAGCTGCGTGAGGACATCGGCATGGTGTTCCAGGGCTTTAACCTGTTCAACAACATGGATGTGCTCGACAACTGCACGCTTGCGCCCGTCACGCTCAAAAAGATGAGCAAGGCCGAGGCCGAGAAGGTCGCGATGGGGCATCTGGCGAGCGTGGGGCTCGAAAAGTTCGCGCACGCCGCCGTGGGTCGCCTGTCCGGTGGCCAAAAGCAGCGTGTGGCCATCGCGCGCGCCCTGTGCATGAATCCGCAGATCATGCTGTTCGACGAGCCGACTTCGGCACTCGACCCCGAGATCGTGGGCGAGGTGCTCGAGGTCATGCACAGGCTCGCCGCCGACGGCATGACCATGGTCGTCGTCACGCACGAGATGGCCTTTGCCCGCACCGTGTCCGATCGCGTGGTCTTTATGGACAAGGGCGTAGTGCTCGAGGACGCCGCGCCGGCGGAGCTCTTCGGCAACCCCAAGCACCAGCGCACGCGCGAGTTCCTCTCGCGTTATCTCGAGGACAAATAACCGACCGCAAACGCTTATGTGGCAGGGCCGCTCCGGTGGGGCGGCCCTTGTCGTCACAATCGAAAGGATGTCATGGCCGAGGTTTGGCGCTTTTTTGCGCATGAGGATGATTTTGCCGATCTGGACGAGGCTGGTGCGTGCGAGCGTCTGGGCCGCGTGCTGTCGTTCCCGACGATTTCGAGCATGGATGCCGAGGCGGTTGACTGGCAGGCGTTTGCCAACCTGCGTGCGTACATGCAGCGGGCGTGGCCGCGCGTGTTTGCGGCGGGTAAGGTCGAGCTCATCGATCATTCGCTGTTGGTGACGCTTGCCGGCTCCGACCCTGCGCTCAAGCCCGTCATGCTCATGGGCCACATGGACGTGGTCCCCGTGGTACCCGGCACCGAGGCTGACTGGACGCATACCCCCTTTAGCGGACATGTGGACGACACCTACATTTGGGGTCGCGGCGCCATCGATATGAAAGACCAGGTCGCAGGCATTCTCGAGGCGGTTGAGTATGCGCTCGCGCACGGCTGGGAGCACAAGCGTACCCTGCTGCTGGCTTTTGGCCAGGACGAGGAAACCACGCAGTTCGGTGCGGGTGCCATCGGCCGCGTGCTCGAAGAGCGCGGCATTGAGCTTGAGTACCTGATCGACGAGGGCGACTATCGTATCGTTGCGGCTGCCGAGTACGGCGCAGGTGAGGGTTGGCTCATGCATGCCGATCTTGCCGAGAAGGGCTATACCGATATCGTGCTCAAGACGAAGAGCGAAGGCGGGCATTCGTCCAACCCCTACGGCGGCACATCGCTCGAGGTGCTCAGCCGCGCTATTGCCGCGATTTGCGATATCGAGTGGCCGGCGCGTGTGACCGATCTGCTTGCCGCGCAGCTCGTCGAGCTGGGGCTTTATACCGCAGACGAGATTGCTACCAGCAAGGATGCCATCGTGCGCGACTGTCTCGCCAGCAAAAAGCTGTACCCGCTTGTGACCACCACCTGCGCGCCCACGCAAATCGAAGGCGGCAGTACCGGTGCCAACGTAATGCCGCAGGATATGTGGGCCAATATCAACTTCCGCATGCTCGAGGGTACGAGCGTGGCCGATGTCGTGGCCTGCTGCCGCGAGGCCGTTGCCGCCGCTGGGCTCGCTGGCCGAGTCGAGGTCGAGCTGGGCCCCGGCAGCTCCGAGCCCTCGCCGTCCCCGCGCGTGGGCGGTCCGGGGCTCGAGGCCGTTCGCGCCATTGCCACCCGCTATTTCCGTGATCCCAGGGGGACGGAGGAAAACGGATCGTCTGCGGTGGGCCAAGAGCCGATGAGCATCGTGCCCTCGACCGTGATTGGTGCAACCGACGCCGCCAACTACCAGCGCATTTGCCACGAGTGCATCCGCTTCTCCGCCTTTGTGGTCGACGATGACGAATGCGACCGCGGCGTCCACGGCACCAACGAGCGCATCACCCGTCGCGCCTACCTCCAAGGCATCCGCTTCCTCATCGCCCTGCTCCAAACGCTCTAGCCAAAAAGCAAGCCCTTGGTGCAATGGGGTCAGGTTTGTTTGCACCAATCATTCCGTGCGGGTTATATGCAGGTATGCCTGCGCACGCTATCATGTATGGGTTAGACCGCAACTATGTACCTCATACGCGAAGGGATGCGCATGTATCTGAAGATCGACATGTTCTAGCTGGGCTTACCCCCGCAGTGGCGCCGCGCGCCCCATCAACTCTGCCGATTTTCGCCTTCACGCACATAAAGGAGTCCCGCCATGCGCGACAAGCTCGAAAAGATCATTAAGGCCTACGAGGAGCTCGAGAAGAAGCTTTCCGACCCGGCCGTCGCCTCCGACATCAAGGAGTTCACGCGTCTCAACAAGGAGTACGCACACCAGTCCGACCTCATCGCTGCCTCGCGCGAGTACATCGGCGCGCTCGATGACATCGAGGCCGCCAAGGAGATGCTCCGCGACACCAGCGATGCGGACGAGAAGGAGATGCTCCAGATGGACATCTCCGAGAACGAGGAAAAGCTTCCCCAGCTCGAGGAAGACATCAAGTACATGCTCATCCCGAGTGACCCCAACGACGACAAGAACACCATCGTCGAGATTCGCTCCGCCGCCGGTGGCGACGAGGCAGCCATCTTCGCCGGCGACTTGTACAAGATGTACCAGCGCTTCTGCGAATCGCGCGGCTGGAAGACCACCGTGCTCGATTCCAGCCCCAGCGAGGCCGGCGGCTTTAAGTCCATCGAGTTCAAGGTCGAGGGCGACCGCGTCTACTCCGTCATGAAGTTCGAGTCCGGCGTGCATCGCGTCCAGCGCGTTCCCAAGACCGAGTCCCAGGGCCGCATTCAGACCTCCACGGCTACCGTCGCCGTACTTCCCGAGGCCGAGGAAATTGACGTCCAGATCAACCAGTCCGACCTGCGCATCGACACCTACTGCGCCTCCGGCCCTGGCGGTCAGTGCGTTAACACTACCTACTCCGCCGTGCGCATCACCCACTTGCCCACCAACACCGTGGTGCAGTCGCAGGAGCAGCGCTCCCAGATTCAGAACCGCGAGGTCTGCATGCAGATGCTGCGTGCTCGTCTGTACGAGATGGAGCTCGAGAAGCAGCAGGCAGAGCTTGGTGCCGAGCGCCAGAGCCAGATCGGCCACGGCAACCGTTCCGAGAAGATCCGTACCTACAACCAGCCCCAGGACCGCGTGACCGATCACCGCATCGGTTTCAACTCCACCTACAACGGCGTCCTTCTGGGCGATCAGCTCGGCACCGTCATCGAGGCGCTCGCCGCCGCCGAGCGAGCCGAGAAGCTGGCACAGGCTGTGTAGGTTCCGCCGTTCTACCGAACGGCGGACCAGCCGACGCTGCGCGGGCCGCA
>CABVAO010000024.1 GCA_902496335.1 uncultured Collinsella sp. | reverse complement strand
TTGCCATCGCTGCCGAAGGCGGCACTTGGGGGACACTCCTTTGGTGCAGGGGGCGGCTAAAAGAGTCCCGTCCCACATTAGCTACCCGTGGGAGGGATGAGCGGTTACTCGCCCAGTACCAGCGCCGCGAGCTCTGCCTGGGTGTCCACCACGTAGTCGGCGCCGGCGGCTTCCAGCTCTGCGCGGCCGCGGAAGCCCCAGCTGACGCCCGCGCTCTTAAGGCCGGCGTTGTGACCGGTCAGGATATCGACATTGGAATCGCCCACATAGAGCGTGGTTGCCGGATTGGCGCCCAGCTCCTCCATCACATGCAGCGTGACGGGTGCTTCGGGCTTGGGCGGAAACGCATCAACACGGCCCTGTACCAGCGCAAAGCGCTCGGAACCAAAGTATTTTTCGATAAGCGGAGCCGCCGAGACGTGGTCCTTGTTAGTGAGCACGGCTAGCTGCACACCCGCGGCGCGCAGGCGGTCGAGCATCTCGATTGTGCCGGCATAGGGGGCGGTGTGGTCCTCCTTGTGCTCGCCGTAGTAAGCCCTAAACTCGGCAAGCGTCTGCTCAAACATACGGCTGTCGCCCGCATACTCGGCAGGCATAAAACGCTCAACCAGCTTGAGCATGCCGTTTCCCACCTTGTAGCGGTACTCGTCGACGGCAAACGTGGGCCAGCCGTGCGTCTCGCAGGTATGGTTGCCGGCGGCCGCCAGGTCCTCGAGCGTGTTGAGGATGGTGCCGTCCAGGTCAAAGATCACATGGGAAAAAGCTGCTGCCATGAAAGCTCCCGTCATTGGATTTAAAACGCACCTCATAATACTGGGCTTCCGCGTTGGGCGTGCTTGGAATCTGAACATTTCCAGGGATACCAAGCCGCATCGCGCCGACCGTGCGGTTCCGCCCTAGCAAATTCTCGGCAGCTGCTCTCCCACGAGCATGTCGAGGATACGGGTCGAGCCCCAGCCGGTGCGCACGCGCACGGCGGGACGGGAGCCCTCGGCAAGTGGCAGCACGCGACCGATGATGGCGGCATTCTCGCCGTAGCGGGCGGCGCGCATGGCGCTCAACGCGGCATCGGCTTGCTCGGCCGGCACGACGGCAACCATCTTGCCCTCGTTTGCCACCTGCAGCACATCGTAGCCGAGCATCTCGCAGGCGGCCTGCACGTCGGGACGCACGGGCACGGCATCCTCGTCGACCTCCATGGCAACACCGCTGGCCTGGGCAAACTCGTTGAGTGTGGACGCCAGGCCACCGCGCGTGGGGTCGCGAAAGCAACGCGTGCCGGGCGCTGCGGCCAGAACGTCGGCAATCAGGTGGTTGAGCGGCGCGGCGTCGCTTTCTATCGTGCTCGAAAAGGCCAAACCCTCGCGCTGGCTCATGATGGCGATACCGTGGTCGCCCAGTGTGCCCGACACCAGGATGACGTCGCCGGGGCGGCAGTTGGCGCCGCTGAGCGCCACGCCCGTGGGAACCTCGCCCACGCCGGCGGTATTGATATAGACGCCGTCGGCCCCGCCGCGCTCGACCACCTTGGTGTCGCCCGTGATTGTGGACACGCCCGCCTCGCGCGCCGTCTCGGCCATCGTCTGCACAATCTGGCGGAGCTTATCCATGGGATAGCCCTCTTCGAGGATAAAGCCGCACGACAGGTAGCGCACGTTGGCGCCCGAGGTCGCGACGTCGTTGACGGTTCCGCACACGGCAAGGCGGCCGATGTTGCCACCGGGGAAGAACTGCGGCGAGACTACAAAGCTGTCGGTCGACATGGCGATGCGCCCGCTCGCGGGCAGCGCGGCGACGCCGGCGTCGTTGCCCTCGAGCAGCTCGGGCGACCCAAAGGCATCCAAAAAGACCTCATCGATGATGCGTTTCATCATCTGACCGCCAGAGCCGTGGCCCAACAGGACGGTGCTATCGGTGGTGCTATGGGACATATCCAAAACTCCAATCGTGGGTGGTGCCGGCGTGCGGGTGCGTCCGGGCTAGTCGCGATAACGGTAGTACGCCGCGCAGCTGCCCTCGGAGCTCACCATGCACGGGCCGACGGGGTGCTCGGGCGTGCAGGTGCGGCCAAAGAGCGGGCAGCTGTTCGGCGTAATGGCCCCGCGCAGCACGTCGCCGCAGCGGCATCCACGCGGCTCGACCGTCGCCTCAACGGGCACGTCAAAGCGAGCGCGGGCATCAAAGCGCGAGAACTCGGGGCGGATAGAAAGGCCCGAGTTGGCAATCGGCCCCAGCCCGCGCCACGTGGTGCCGCATGGCTCAAACACCTGCTCGACCAGCTGGCGCGCCACGGGGTTGCCGTCTGCGTTGACGCCACGGCGGTAGGCGTTGTCGATCGCGGGCCTGCCCTCGACAACCATCTGGACCAGCATGCAGATGCCCTGCAGGATATCGACCGGTTCAAATCCCGTGACCACGCCCGGGGTATTGAACTCGTCGACCAAAAAGCTAAAGGGCGCCAAGCCCGTGATGGTGGCGACATGGCCCGGCAGGATAAAGCCGTCGATGGCGGTCTCGGGGTCGTTGGCGATGGCGCGCAACGCCGGCGGCGTGGTCTTGTGGGCGCAATAGACCGAAAAGTTCAAAAGCCCGCGTGCCTCGGCCTCCAAGATGACGGCGGCGATGGTGGGCGTCGTAGTCTCAAAGCCCACGCCCATAAAAATGACCGGACGATCGGGGCTTTGCTCGGCGATGTCGAGCGCGTCGAGCGGGGAATAGACGATGCGGATGTCGCGCCCTGCCGCCTTTTGCGCAGCGAGCGAGGTGGACGATCCGGGCACGCGCATCATGTCGCCAAAGGTGGTGATGATGGCGCCGTCTATGTTGGCGAGCGCGATCGCGTGGTCGATGTCGCGGTTGGCGGTTACGCAGACGGGGCACCCCGGGCCACTCAGCAGCTTGAGCCCGGCCGGCATAATGGAGCGAAAGCCATAGCGGCCGATGCTCACGGTGTGCGTGCCGCAGACTTCCATAAGGTTGATGGTGCGGTCGCCGACGAGTTCATGGATGCGTTCGATGAGCTCGCGGGCCAGCTTGGAATCGCGAAATGCCGAAAAGTCGATACCGGAGCGAGCCGGCTGTCCGGCCGCCACTAGTATGCCTCGGCCGGGTTGCTGGCCAGTTGGTCTTCTTCGGCCAGTTCGGTCATGGTGTTGACCAGGTCGAGCGTCTCCTGCGCTTCCTGCTCGTCGACGATCTGGATGCCAAAGCCGGCGTGTACGAGAATATAGTCGCCAACCTGCGCCGTCGGCACGAGTCGTAGCGACACGGGGCGCTCGATGCCCATCATGTCGACGGTGGCCTTGAGGTCGTCGTCGCGTTTGACTACTTTACCGGGAACGGCAAGGCACATATTGTTCCCCTTTTAGACGCTTTGCGCTGGATAGGCGCTCAATAATCCATCAGTTGATGGTAGCGCTCGCGGGGTTTGCGGGCAAACGCGTTACGCCTGTGAGACGGCTGGGCACAGCGGCGTGTGAGGGCGAGCTACTGCGATGCAATCTGCGCAAGACGAGCGCTTGCGACCGCCGCCTGACCGTAGGCGATGCAGCCGTCATTGACGGGTACGGTGTGGGGGACCAAGACAGCAAGGCCCGCGTATTTGAGCTCGCGGGTGAGGAGCTGGAGCAGAAGTCGGTTCATGAACACGCCGCCCGAGAGCGCGACGGTGCCAATGCCCTCGCGCGCGCAGATTTCGGTGGCGGTGCGCGCCGAGGAGCGCGCGACGGCGACATGGAAGTCGAGTGCGAGCCTGTCGGCGGGCGCTCCGGCTTCAATTCCCTCCAAAAGTGCCTCAAAGAGTGCTTTCTGGTCCAGCACATCGGGGCCGTCCAACCACGATGGGCCAGATGTGGAATAGCCGACGTTGTCGTCGGGAAAACGGGCGATTTTGCCGTCCAGTGCACGCCAAGCGGCGGCTTCGAGCTCGATGGCGGGTTCGCCCTCGTAGGTTGCCTGGCCGCAAATGCCCAAAATCGCGGCTGCGGCATCAAACAGGCGACCCATACTGCTGGTGCGCGGACTGTTGATGCCGCGCTCGATCATCGTTGCCGTTATGCTGCGCGTTTGCTCGTCAAGGCTGTTCAAGAGCCCCACGGCTCCCGGGTGCTCGAGCAGGTCGAGCTCGCTGAGCAGGGCAAAGGCGTTGCGGCGCGCATCGTGTACGGATGCGGCGCCACCGGGAAGCGCCCAGGTGCGCAGATGCGCGACGCGCTCAAAATCGGCGAGATGGGCGACAAGAAACTCACCGCCCCATATGGTGCTGTCGGTGCCGGCACCCGTGCCGTCGAAGGCGATGCCGAGGACGCGTGCATCGGGCGCAAGCCGGCCTGCGGCAATCGCCTCTGCCATGACACTCGCGATGTGCGCATGATGGTGCTGGACTTCGATAAGCGGCAGATTGTGCTCCCGTGCCTGCTCGCGCGCCCATTGGCTCGACAGATAACTGGGATGCATGTCGCATGCCAAGGCGGCAGGCGCCAGGTCAAAGAGGCTTTCCAGACGCGTGCGTGCGGCGCTCCAAGCATCGAAAGTCGCGCCGTTTTCGACATCGCCGATATGCTGCGACACAAAACAGGCCGCATGGCCGTCGGCGTCCTCACGCGTGAGTGCGATCGTGGCTTTTTGCTGCGGCCCGCAGGCGAGCACACAGGGCGTGGCGTTGTCGAGCGCCGGCAAAGACAGCGGCTGCGGCGCATATCCGCGTGCGCGGCGCACGGGCATGACGACCCCGTCGACTACGCGTACCACGGAGTCGTCGTAGCGCGACAGAATCGCGCGGTCGTTACCGAGCAGCGCATCGGCGATGCCGGCGGCAACAAGGTGCTCCCATGCAAGGGCATCGTCGGTCTCGATGGGCTCTTCGCTCAGGTTTCCGCTGGTCATGACGAGTGCGCTCATGCCGTGCGCCGCGGCTGCGGCGAGCAGCAAATGTTGAAGCGGGGTGTAGGGGAGCATGACGCCAAGCTCGGGTAAGTCGTGCGCGACGGATGGCGCGAGTTCGAGGGCGTTGGGGGAGCTGTGGGCGTCGTTGCCGGCTGCGCGGCGACGCAGCAGCACAATGGGACGAACACTGCCGGCCAGCAGGTTGCGCTCAATGCCATCGATATGACACAGGCGCTCGGCGTCGGCAAGGCCGCACACCATAACGGCGAGCGGCTTATTGCTGCGACGCTTGCGACGGCGCAACTCGCACACCGCCTGTTCGTTGGTGGCATCGCAGGCCAGGTGGAATCCGCCCAGACCCTTGATGGCGACGATGCCGCCGTCTGCCAGCAGCTCGACGCAGCGTTCGATGATGGCATCGCTGGCCTCGCGCGTGGAGCCGACGGCGGGTGTTGCGTTGGCGACCGCTGGCGCAACGCCGCAATCGGCCTCGCCCCACGTAATATGCGGTCCGCAATCAAAGCAGGCATCGGGCTGCGCGTGAAACCGCCGATCGAGCGGGTCGGCATACTCTGCGGCGCAGGTGGGGCACATGAGAAAGCGATCCATCGAGGTTGCCGCTCGGTCATAGGGCAGCGAGCGAATGATGGTAAAGCGCGGTCCGCAATTGGTGCAGTTGATAAAGGGATAATGAAAGCGTCGGTCGGCGGGGTCGAACAGCTCGCGCAGGCAGTCGTCGCACGTGGCGATGTCGGGCGAGATGAGCGTCGTGTGGGCAGTTTGATCCTGCGACGCCACAATGCGAAAACCCTGCTCGTTGGCGGCGTTCCAGTCGCCGGGTGCTAGGTCTACAACCTCGACATGCTCCACGCGAGACGCCGCAGGCGCATGCTCGGAAAGCGCGGCGACAAATTCGTCGAGCGACTCGCTGAGAGCGTGTGCCTCGATATGCACGCCATCGCCCGCGTTGAGCACCCAGCCGCAAATGCCGTGCGCCATGGCCTCGCGATACACAAACGGTCGCATGCCGACACCCTGCACAATGCCCGTTACATGGATATGCGCATGTCGCATGTGACCCTCCTTCATCGAAACCTGTCCCTTATTGGCAGTCGTGTGCCGTTACAGCCCCAGGCTCTGCTCGGTGGCGGCGCAGGTGAGCTCGCCGTGTTTAACGCCGCGCAGGCCCAGTAGACGGTCGGCCAGCTCGTAGACACGCTCGCCGCGACCCTTAAGCGCCAGAATCTCCAAGCAGTTGTGGTGATCCAGATGCACATGCATGGTCGATACGATCTCGTCGGTGTAGTCGTGCTGCACCTCGTCCAGACGGCGCGTCAGGTCGCCGGTGTGATGGTCGTAAATCATGGTGAGCGACCCGATGACCTGCTCGTCGGGCGTTCGCATCTGCTCCTTGGCAATCGAGGTGCGAATCAGGTCGCGCACGGCCTCGGAACGGTTGGCAACGTCGCCGCGGCGCGCAATCTGCTCGTCAAAGCGGCGCAGCAGGTCGTCGGGCGCGGTGACCGAAAAACGGACCAGCTCTGAGGCGGAGCCGCTGCAACGGCAGCCCACGTTGCCGGTCGGCCCGTGCGGATGCTCGTGCTCGCGATCGCAGGCGTGCTCGTGCTCGGCCACGCTACACCAGCTTTACGGAGCCAACAGAGTTATGGTCGGCCTCGATGGCCTCCTCATAGCCCTCGAGTGCGTCGTGTGCCTCGTGGAGCGCCGCCATGGCGGCCTCGAGCTTGGCGCCAATGCGCTCCATATCAAAGTTCTCGGTCGCATGCAGCAGCTGATGGCTCCACTCGTGGGCGAGCTCGATGGTGTCGTCGACCTGCTTGACGCTCATGGCAAGCTGGCTCATGTTCATTCCGACGTCATGCATGGGAAATCTCCTTATGCTCGGGGCAATCCAGTGGTTCAGATTCTACTACGCCCGCGCGGGGCGCTACCGCATAAGAAAACGGGTGCGAGTCTGTGTGACCCGCACCCGTTCACTGGGGGCTGTTTGTGACTACCATACTATCCGTGGTCGCACGCGGTGCACCCAGAAGTCCGGCGAGCGGTGCAAAAGCGCTCATGGACGGCGGCTGGACGCCAAAATGTAACCAGCGTATTACAGGTGCTTCTCCAGCAATGCCTGCAGCCTTGCCTTGGGCAGCGCGCCGACCGAGCGGTCAATTTCCTCGCCGTTCTTAAAGACAATCAGCGTGGGGATGCTCATGACGCCATATTTCATGGCCAGGTCCTGGTTGTCGTCGACATTGCACTTGGCAACGGCAAGCTTGCCGGCCAGCTCGTCGGCTACCTCGTCCACGATGGGCGAGAGCGACCGGCAGGGCCCGCACCAGGGCGCCCAAAAATCAACCAGTACGGGAAGGTTGTCGCTAACGACGGAATCGAAGTTCTCGGGGGTAATCTGCTTAATGTCAGCCATGGTGACCTCCATAATGCGACGCGGCTCGGCCGCGTAAAACTCAGTACGACCGTGCTTATACCCAACGGTCCGCAAAGCAACCACTCGCGGGCGGCTCTTTTATATAATGGTGGGCACGCAAACGATTGGAGAGCGCATGCCCACGTCACAAAGCCAGAAAAAAGAAGCCATCGCCCAGGCGGCCGAGCAGGAGCTTGCATCGCTTGCGGCCCGTGGCGTGCGTATCGCGGGCAACGCGTGCTCGCCGATCGTACTGGTCAAAGGCGATTTGGATGATGCCGAGCGTTCGGGCGGCGAACTTGCCGCCGGCGCGGATGGTGCCGCATTGCGCAAGGCGCTCGGGGCAATCGGTTACGCGCCCGAAGATTTTTGTGTGCTGGCGAGTGTTGCCGGCGCAGGCGACGGAGCTGTGGCGGTGGGCCACGCCCTGCCGTGCGACCTGTTCCGCGAGGCGCTTGAGACCTTGGACCCCGAGGCGGTGCTGCTGCTCGATAACAGCGCGGCTGATGTCATGCGCGAAACCTACGCCGACATGCTCGTGGCGATTGATGACTTCGACACCGCCATGCTCAAGCCCGGTCTGATCGCCCATGTGCAGGGCCGCCGCGTGCTCGCGCTCGATGGCTTTGAGGCGGCGCTGGCCGACAAAGCGGCCAAGCAGCGCATGTGGGCCTATATCAAGCAGCTGACCCCGGCGGCTGCTCCACTGTAGCGGATTGGCGCCGGCGAGCGATTGCCTGGCGGGCATGCCGTCGACCATGCGCGGCGGCCGTCCAAAGATGCCTCCTACGCTATCGAGAGCTCGGCTATCCTCAGTTTGCCAGTTCGAAAATGGGCCTGCCGCATGATCGAATCTTTATTTCAACTTTACACCTAGGTTTACAGCTGTCTTGTCAGCTGTAAACCTAGGTGTCATACTAAAGCCCCAAGATTCGCCAAAAGAGAGGGGCCTTGATGGCACAGAGCGCGAACATGGATGCATCGGAGCTTGCACGCGACATTGCGGCCGGCCTGGCATCGGCAACGACGGCAACGGAGCGCGCGGCATTGGTGCCCGCAGAGCTCGTCGAGGCCATTCAACAACTTAAAACCAAACGCGACGCGGTGATCCTGGCACACTATTACGTGGCACCCGAGGTCCAGGCTGTGGCCGATTACGTCGGCGACAGCTTCTACCTGGCAAAGCTCGCCAAGAGCCTGCCGCAGCAGACTATCGTGCTGTGCGGCGTGGAGTTTATGGGCGAGAGCGCCAAGCTGCTCAACCCCACCAAGACCGTGCTGCTGCCCGAGCCGGGCGCGGACTGCCCCATGGCGCACATGGTCAAGCGCGAGACGGTCGACGCCGCCCGCGCCGAGTACGGCGACGACCTGGCCGTGGTGTGCTACGTCAACTCGACGGTCGAGATCAAGAGCTGGAGTGATGTGTGCGTCACC
The DNA here is from genome assembly GCA_902496335.1 of uncultured Collinsella sp. Lineage (GTDB taxonomy): Bacteria > Actinomycetota > Coriobacteriia > Coriobacteriales > Coriobacteriaceae > Collinsella. The sequence continues at coordinate 17,012 of CABVAO010000024.1, read as the reverse complement.
AGCTCCAACGCTGTCAAGATCGTGTCCGAGCTGCCGCAGCAGCACGTCCTGTTCATTCCCGACCAAAACCTCGGTCGCTTCGTAGCCGAGCAGGTGCCGCAAAAGCACGTCCTGCTTAACAAGGGCTACTGCCCGCGCCACCACATCATCACCGTCGAGCAGATCGTCGATGCGCAGGAGGCACATCCCGACGCGCTCGTACTGGCGCACCCCGAGTGCAAGGCCGACGTGTTGGCCGAGGCCGACTACATCGGCTCCACCGCCGGCATCATCAAGTATGCCGAGGAGTCGGACGCCAGCGAGTTCATCATCGTGACGGTCCGCGGCGTGCTCTACGAGCTCGAGCGCCGCTGCCAGGGCACCGGCAAAAAGTTCTACTTCCCCGCGGTGCAGCCCACCTGCGTCAACATGGATCTCATCACGCTCGAAAAGCTCGTGCGCTGCCTGGAGACGGGAGAGGGCGAGGTGCAGATTGGCGTGTCGGACGAGGCCGCCGACCAGGCTAAGCTCACACTCGACCGCATGCTCGAGTACGCGGCGCGCTAAGCCAATATGGCATGAGGGACCATCCCTTATGCCACATTACAAGGGAGAGGATTCCTGTGGAAACTAAGCAATACCCCGACATGGAGTGCGATGTCGTCATTGCCGGCTGCGGCGTGGCGGGCCTGTATGCGGCTCTCAATCTGCCGACGAGCACGCGCGTGATCATGCTCTCCAAGGGTGCGGTCGACGAGTGCGATTCGATGCTCGCGCAGGGCGGCATCTGCGTGCTGCCCGAGGGCTCGGACTACGGTGCCTTCTTTGAGGACACCATGCACGCCGGTCACTACGAGAACCGCCGCGAGAGCGTAGACATTATGATCCGCTCGAGCCGCTCGGTCATCAACGACCTGCTGGCGATGGGCGTGGACTTTGAGCGCAAGGCCGATGGCGGCCTCGACTTTACCCGCGAGGGCGCGCACAGCCGCCCGCGCATCGCCTTCCATGCCGACATTACGGGCAAGGAGATCACGACCAAGCTGCTCCAGGCCGTCCGCAAGCTGGACAACGTGCAGATTCTTGAGCACGTGGCCATGACTGACATCCTCACGGCCGAGCGCGATGGGGCCACGGTGTGCACTGGTGTCGTCGCTGTTGCCGTGGACGAGGGCGATTCGGTCCGTCCCGCCGACGAGCTCGCAAATGCCGCCGAGGGCGTGCATACCGGCGGGCCGTTTGAGATTCATGCTCGCCATACGCTGTGGGCGACGGGTGGTATCGGTGGCGTGTACGATCACTCCACCAACTACCCGCAGCTCACCGGCGACGCCTGCTACATCGCGCAGGAGCACGGCATTACGATGGAGCATCTGGACTATGTGCAGATTCACCCCACGGGACTGTTCTCGCCGCAGCCGGGCCGCACCTTCCTGATCAGCGAGAGCTGCCGCGGCGAGGGCGCGATTCTGCTCAACGCCGCCGGCGAGCGCTTTACCGACGAGTTGCAGCCGCGCGACGTGGTCGCCGCTGCTATTCGCGAGCAGATGAAGCAGGACGGCACCGAGCACGAGTGGCTGAGCTTTGCCCCCGTCGAGCGCGACGTGGTGACCGGGCACTTCGCCAACATCCGCGCGCGCTGCCTTGAGGACGGTCGCGACATCCTGGATGAGCCCATCCCCGTCACGCCCACGCAGCACTACTTTATGGGCGGCGTGTGGGTCGACAAGGACGGCCGCACCTCGATGCCCGAGCTCTACGCCGCTGGCGAGACGGCCTGCAATGGCGTTCACGGCAAGAATCGCCTGGCTTCCAACAGCCTGCTCGAGTCCCTAGTCTGGGGTCGCCGCGCTGCTTGGCGTATGCGCACCGGCGAGTCGCTGGCCGTGGAACAGGCAGGCGAGCCCGCGCTCGATGGACGCCATCGCGCCTTGAGTTCCGATACCCTTGCAATCGATGATCTGGCCCGTGCCGCCGGCACGCAGGCCGTGGAGGAGTAGACCATGAATCCCATTACCATGAAACTCGTCGTCGATGATCTGATTCTGCAGGCCCTGCGCGAGGACATTACGTTTGAGGACGTGAGCACGGCGAGCGTGTGCCCCACGACGCGTCCCGCCACGGTGGAGCTCATCGCCAAGGCCGACGGCATCATCGCGGGCCTGGACGTGTTCGCTCGCACCTTTGAGCTGCTGGATTCGCAGAGCTCGGTGCTGTTTGATGTTGCCGACGGTGACGAGGTGCACGCCGGCGACCACGTGGGCCAGGTGCGCGGCGACGCGCGCGTGCTGCTTTCGGGCGAGCGCGTGGCGCTCAACTATCTACAGCGTATGAGCGGTATCGCTACCTACACGCACAACATGGCAGCGGCGCTCGAGGGTACCAAGACCGTGCTTGTTGACACACGCAAGACCACGCCGGGCATGCGCGTCTTCGAGAAGGCCGCGGTCGAGATCGGTGGCGGCAGCAACCACCGCTACAACCTGTCGACAGCCGTCATGCTTAAGGACAACCATATCGACGCCGCCGGTGGTGTGACGCGTGCGATCGAGATGGCACGTGCCCACGCATCGTTTACCGCGACGGTCGAGATTGAGTGCGAGAACCTGGATATGGTGCGCGAGGCAGTTGAGGCCGGTGCCGATATCATCATGCTCGACAACATGACCCACGACGACATGGCTGCCGCGATTGAGCTTATCGCCGGTCGCGCCAAGACCGAGTGCTCGGGCAATGTGGATGCCAGCAATATCCGCGCCCTCGCCGACCTGGGCGTTGACTTTATCAGCTCGGGGGCGCTGACGCACTCTGCGCCGATTCTCGACCTCTCGCTTAAGCACCTTCGTCTGCTGGACGGTAAATAATGGACGCCCGCGAGCGTCGCCGTGCCATCATGGGCGTGCTCGAGGGAGCCAAAGACCCTGTCTCGGGCAGTGCGCTTGCTCGTGAGGTGGGTGTGAGCCGCCAGATTGTCGTGCAAGACATCGCCCTGCTGCGCGCCGATGGGCACGATATCGTGGCGACCAATCGCGGCTACGTGCTGCAGGAGGCCCCCAGCAGCCCCGCCGTGCCCACGCGCCTGGTCAAGGTGCACCATGGCATGGAGCAGGCAGGTGACGAGCTCACGAGCATCGTCGACGCGGGTGGTGCCGTGCTCAATGTAATCGTCAACCATCGCGTGTATGGCAAGATCACAGCCGATCTGGACATTCGCAACCGTCGCGATATTGAGCGCTATCTTGAGGGTATTGCCAGCGGCAAGAGCTTCCCGCTGCTGACGGTGACGAGTGGCTATCACTTCCATCGCATCGCGGCAGAAGACGAGCAGACCCTCGACGAGATCGAGACCATACTCAAGGAGAAAGGCTATCTTGCCGATTTAATGCCCTATGAGGATGATTTGTCCTAGCCCGATACTGTCTTAATAAGTTGCGGTGAAATAGTTCCTAAAATCGGCACCTAAGCAATGAACCGGGAACTATTCCACCGCAACTGCCAAGGGTCCCCCTCCAAATTAGCTGCCCATATAAGCAAAAGGAGGCCTCCGCGGCGATGCGGAGGCCTCCTTTTTGTGCACGGTGTACTTTTGAGTGTGCAAGTGGGGAGTTGTTACTCCTCGACGATCTCGGTGATCGCGCCAGCGGGGCAAGCGTCCTGGCAAGCGCCACAGGCGACGCAGGAGTCCTCGTCAGCGACGGTGGCGACGTCCTGGAGCTCCAGAACGCCAGCGGGGCAGGTGTCGACGCAAACGCCACAAGCGATGCACTCGTCGGCATCAATTACGGGATGAGCCATGGTAGTTTCCTCTCTGTTGACCGACGCTACAGACGATGCGCGCCGGTTTGATTCGGGCAAAAACATACCACGGGAGCGACCGTTTGCAATACCCTCTGGCCGGCATCTTCATACCGTTCGCCGAGTATGCCAAGGTTTACTAAAAAACGCGCAGGTGGGGCCGGTGAGCTGCGTAAATGTTAGCTAAAGGTGACTCGTAATATAGGGCGATTGAGCGTGCTTGCGGAAACCGCATCCCGTAATCCACGTCCAAAACGGGACACAGTTTCAGGCTCACACCTCAGTCAACTCTACATAGATCTCAATAGATTTGCCGAGAACTCAATCAGCGCATCTACCTGCGCATTTAAGAACCTAAACTCTCAGAGATAAGAAATCTTATATGAATTGACTTAGATTTTGTATATTCCGGCCCATAAGGGGATACACTACATCCTGAAAGACAAGCCGAAGCGCCGCGCGAAAGACCGTCGAGGCGGCGCGAACGCACAAGAGAGAGGGAATTTCTAATGAGTAAGATTCTTGGTATCGACCTTGGTACTACTAACTCCGCTATGGCCGTCCTCGAGGGCGGTTCTCCGACCATTATCGTGAACGCCGAAGGCGACCGCACCACTCCGTCCGTTGTTGGCTTCCGTGCTGACGGCGACCGCGTCGTGGGTAAGGCCGCTAAGAACCAGGCTGTCACCAACCCCAAGAACACCGTGTTCTCCATCAAGCGCTTCATGGGCCGCAAGTACTCCGAGTGCACCTCCGAGATTAAGACCGTGCCGTACGAGGTCAAGGAGGGCCAGGGTGGCCGTGCCGTCGTCGACATCGAGGGCAAGGATTACACCGCCGAGCAGGTGAGCGCCATGACGCTCGCGAAGATGAAGGCCGACGCCGAGAAGTATCTGGGCGAGACCGTCACCGACGCCGTCATCACCGTCCCGGCCTACTTCAACGACGCCCAGCGTCAGGCCACCAAGGACGCCGGTAAGATCGCCGGCCTCAACGTCAAGCGTATCGTGAACGAGCCGACCGCTGCTGCTTTGGCCTATGGCCTGGACAAGCAGGGCACCGACCAGCGCATCCTGGTCTTCGACCTGGGCGGCGGCACCTTCGATGTCTCCATCCTCGACCTCGCCGACGGCGTGTTTGAGGTTCTGTCCACCTCGGGCGACAACCACCTGGGCGGCGACGACTGGGATCAGCGCGTCATCGACTGGATGGCCGATAAGTTCCAGCAGGAGAACGGTGTCGACCTGCGCCAGGACCCCATGGCCCTGCAGCGTCTGAAGGAGGCCGCCGAGAACGCCAAGAAGGAGCTCTCCGCCGCCCAGCAGACCACCATTAACCTGCCGTTCATCACCATGAACCAGTCCGGTCCGCTGCACCTCAACTACACGCTGACCCGCGCCGAGTTCGAGAAGATCACCCGCGACCTGCTCGAGCGCTGCAAGCAGCCTGTCACCAACGCCCTGCGCGACGCCAAGCTTAAGCTCTCCGATCTGACCGAGGTCATCCTCGTCGGCGGCTCCACCCGTATGCCCGCTGTCCAGGAGCTCGTCAAGACCATGACCGGCAAGCAGCCCAACATGTCCGTGAACCCCGACGAGGTCGTTGCCGACGGCGCTGCCGTCCAGGGCGGCGTGCTCACCGGCGACGTCGAGGGCATCCTGCTGCTCGACGTTACCCCGCTGTCGCTGGGCGTCGAGACCATGGGCGGCATCATGACCAAGATGATCGACCGCAACACCACGATCCCGACCTCCAAGACCGAGGTTTACTCCACCGCTGCCGACAACCAGACCAGCGTCGAGATCAACGTGCTCCAGGGCGAGCGCGAGCTTGCCCGCGACAACAAGTCGCTCGGTAAGTTCCAGCTGACCGGTATCCCGGCTGCCCGCCGCGGCGTGCCGCAGATCGAGGTCACCTTCGACATCGACGCCAACGGCATCGTCAAGGTCTCCGCTAAGGACAAGGGCACCGGCAAGGAGCAGCAGATCACCATTTCCGGCTCCACCGCTCTGTCCGACGACGAAGTCGATCGTATGGTCAAGGACGCCGAGGCTCATGCCGAGGAGGACAAGAAGCAGAAGGAAGAGGTCGAGGTCCGCAACCAGACCGACAGCCTGTGCTACTCCACCGAGCAGACCCTCAACGAGCTGGGCGACAAGGTTTCCGCCGACGTGAAGTCCAAGGCCGAGGCCGCTATCGCCGACGCCAAGAAGGCGCTCGAGGGCTCTGACGTCGAGGCCATCAAGGCCGCCGGCGAGTCCCTGCAGTCTGTGGCCTACGAGCTGGCTCAGGTTGTCTACGCCGACGCTCAGCAGCAGACCGACGGTGCCGCCGGCGCCCAGCCTGCCGACGATGACGTCGTCGATGCCGACTACGAGGTTGTGGACGACGAGGACAAGTAATCATGTCCGCTCGTAAAGCTCGCACGGAGGCGGCCGCCGTTGGTGCCGCCCCCGTTGACTCTGAGGAGAAGGACGTGAAGATTCCCGTAGAGGCCGCAGACGTTACCGAGGCCAACGAGGCCCCGGCCGCCGAGGCTGCCGAGAACCAAGTAGAGGATTCCAACAAGGAGGCGACGATGACCGAGGACGAGATGGTGGAAGCCGCTATCCGCGCCGGTGAGGAAGCCGCCGACAACGACTTTAAGCTCAAGTTCGAGCAGGCTCAGAAAGAGCTTGCCGACGTGCGCAACGAGCTCGATGCTGCGGCAGAGGCTCAGAAGGCCGCCGAGGACAAGGCAAAGGACGCCACCGAGCGCACCGCCCGTCTGCAGGCCGACTGGGAGAACTTCCGTCGCCGCACCGCCAATGAGCGTATCGCCGAGCGCGAGCGCGCGACCGAGAAGCTTGTCACCGCGCTGTTGCCGGTGATCGACGATATCGAGCGCGCGATCGACCATGCCCGCAGCCAAGAGCTTTCCGACGACTTTAAGCAGTTCGTCGATGGCGTTGACGCGGTTCATGCCAAGCTGCTCGACGTGTTCGCGCACGAGGGCGTTGAGCCCATCGACCCCAAGGGCGAGGCGTTCGATCCGCTCGAGCACCAGGCTGTGGGTCGCGTCGAGGACGCATCGCAGTACGACGAGACCGTCAACGACGTGTACCAGAAGGGCTACCGCATGGCAGATCGTATTCTGCGTTCCGCGATGGTGACGGTGACCTACGGCGGCGAGAAGCGCCCCGCACCGGAGCCCGAAGCGGCGCCCGAGGATGCCACGGCCGATACGGCCGAGAGCACCGAGGAGTAATTGAGAAGGGCCCCGGGGCAACACCCGGGGCCCTTTCTGACCTAGTGCCATATGAAAGCATGAGCCGTCGTCTGCATGGACGGCGGACGTAACAGGAGAGGAGCTACGATGGCTGCAGGCAAAACCTTCTATGACATCCTGGGCGTATCCAAGAGCGCCTCCGACAAAGAGATCAAGAGCGCGTTTCGCAAGCTCGCGCAAAAATATCACCCCGATGCCGGCGGCGACGAGGCCAAGTTCAAGGAGATCAGCGAGGCCTACGAGACGCTTTCGGACGAGAAGAAGCGCAAAGAGTACGACCAGATGCTCATGTTCGGCGGCATGCCGGGCGCGGGCGGCGCGTATGGCGGCGGCTACGGTGCCGGCGCGGGCGCCAGCGGCTGGGGCGATATCTTCGACAGCATCTTTAGCGGCAACGGCGCCTGGGGCAGCGATTGGGGCTCGGGCTTTGCCGGGGCTGCGGGCGCTGCCGGTGCCGGCGCGGGGCGCAGCCGCGCTCGCAAGGGCGGCGACCTGTCGCTGACCGTCGATGTGACGGCCGAGGACGCGTTTCGCGGCGTGACGCACAAGGTCACCTATCGCATTCCCTCGACAGGCGAACAGCAGACCATTACGGTCTCGGTGCCTGCAGGCGCGGTCGACGGCGGCAAGCTGCGTTACAAGCGTCGCGGCGAGTATGGCGTTGCCGGCGGCGAGCGCGGCGACCTGGTCGTGACCACGCACGTGGAGGAGCACCCGCTGTTTAAGCGTAAAGGTGCCGACGTGACCATGGAGGTGCCGGTCTCGGTCTATGAGGCGGCGCTCGGCTGCACGGTGGACGTGCCGACGCCCGGCGGGGCGACGGTCCGTTTGAAGGTGCCCGCGGGTACCCAGACGGGCAAGAAGTTCCGTTTTAAAGAGATGGGCGCGCCCGACGTTAAACACCGTGGCCGCACGGGTGCGCTGCTCGTCGAGATCAAGGTGCAGGTTCCCACGAACCTGTCTGATGACGAGCGCGACGCGATGACCAAGCTGCGCGAGGCCGATACGCGCGACTACCGCGAGAAGGTCAACCGTTACAAGGCGACGTACTAGGGCGGTCGCGGCACACGCCCGCGCCCGCGGGCTTATGATGGACGATAACGAGACGGAAAGGGGTCAGGTAGCATGGCCGAGGACAATAGGAACAAACCGCTGTACATGATCAGCGTGGCGGCCGAGCTGACCGGCATGCATCCGCAGACTCTGCGCGTCTACGAATCCAAGGGCCTGGTGAACCCCCAGCGCTCGGGCGGCAACACGCGCCTGTATTCGCGTGCCGATATCGAGCGCCTGGAGCTCATCAACCAGTTGACCGACGAGGGCATCAACCTCGCTGGCGTGGTGCGCATCCTCGATATGAAGGAGCGTGCCGAGGAGCGTGAGCGCGAAAACGAAAAGCTCCGTGCTCGCGTGCGCCAGCTCGAGGACGAGCTGCACGAGTACAAGATGCAGAAGAAGATCACCGCTCTGGCCCCGCGCGACGGCTCAGTCAACCCCGAGCAAGTCATGCGCAAGCTGCTAGGCGCGGGAACCGATCTTTAGTTACGGCGGCTCTACGACGCAAATCCTAACAATATGAGAGTGGATAATCTCCCACTTTTGGTCCGCTTGAGGGCTAGAAACGGGGGATTATCCACTCCCATTTTTGGCTGGCGCTTGGGGACGTTCCTTTTGTGCCGGCACTTTGGGACACTCCTTGCACCAAGTCTGATGTCACTACACCGGGCTCGTTCTATGCTTTACCGAGATAAAGTGAACGTGCAGATTCGTAACCCACTCGCAACCGTTCTATGGCACGATATTGAACGAATGTATGCTATGCGCCCGAGCCTTTCGGGCAGAGTGGGAGACAGTATGGTTAAGCTGTACGAGGACGGCATCTACCTGCGCGGCGGCAGCGAGGTCGTGCCTGCGGCCGAGGCTGCCGAGCGCGGCATTACGCAGACGCCTGAGGACGCCAAGCGCGGCACCATCGCGTATTCGATCCTCCAGGCACACAATACGTCTGGAGATCCCGAGGCGCTCAAGATTCGCTTCGACGCCATGGCGAGCCATGACATCACCTTTGTCGGCATCATCCAGACGGCGCGCGCCTCGGGCATGGAGCAGTTCCCGCTGCCCTACGTGCTCACCAACTGCCACAACTCGCTGTGCGCTGTGGGCGGCACCATCAACGAGGACGACCACGTCTTTGGTCTCTCGGCTGCCAAGAAGTACGGCGGCATCTTCGTCCCGCCGCACATCGCCGTCATCCACTCCTTTATGCGTGAGAATTTCGCCGGCTGTGGCAAGATGATCCTGGGCTCCGACTCGCACACCCGCTACGGCGCTCTGGGCACCATGGCCGTGGGCGAGGGCGGTGGCGAGCTGGCAAAGCAGCTGCTGCGCGACACCTACGATGTCGCCTATCCCGGCGTCGTTGCCATCTACCTCACGGGCGCTCCGCGCCCCGGCGTTGGCCCGCACGACGTGGCGCTCGCCATCATCCGTGCCGTCTTTGCCAAGGGTTACGTTAAGAACAAGGTTATGGAGTTCGTGGGCCCCGGTATCGCGAGCATGACGACCGACTACCGCAACGGCGTCGACGTCATGACCACCGAGACCACCTGCCTGTCGAGCATCTGGGCCACCGACGAGGACACGCACGCGTTTTTGACCATGCACGGTCGCGGCGAGGACTACCGCGAGCTCAAGCCCGCCGATGTTGCCTACTACGACGGCTGCGTCGAAGTCGATCTGTCGAGTATCAAGCCCATGATCGCGTTGCCGTTCCATCCTTCTAACGGCTTTGAGATCGACGAGCTCAACGAGAACCTCGAGGACATCCTGCATGAGGTGGAGCTCGAGGCCGCCAAGATCGGCGAGGGCAAGACGCACTTTAGCCTGCTCGACAAGATCGTCGACGGCAAGCTGCACGTGCAGCAGGGCGTTATCGCCGGCTGCTCGGGCGGCAACTACGACTCCGTGGTCCAGGCTGCTCGCGTGCTCAAGGGCGCTAACACCGGCTGCGGCGAGTTCTCGCTGTCGGTCTATCCCACGAGCCAGCCCGTGGCACTCGAGCTTACACGCCGCGGCTACATCTACGACCTTATGGAGGCCGGCGCGATTGTGCGCACGGCATTCTGCGGCCCGTGCTTCGGCGCCGGCGACACGCCTGCCAACAACGGCCTTTCGATCCGCCACACCACGCGCAACTTCCCCAATCGCGAGGGTTCCAAGCCGGGCAACGGTCAGCTGAGCGCCGTGGCCCTGATGGACGCCCGCTCCATTGCGGCGACGGCTGCCAACGGCGGCGTCCTGACGCCGGCGACCGACCTGCCCGAGGAGACTTGGGACGAGGCCTGCGAGTACACCTTTGACGACGCGCCGTACAAGAAGCGCGTGTACTGGGGCTTTGGCAAGGCTGAGCCGGCCGACGAGCTGGTCGAGGGCCCCAACATCAAGCCGTGGCCCGCGATGGAGCCTCTCGGCGACGACATCCTGCTCAAGGTGTGCTCCAAGATCATGGACCCGGTCACTACGACCGACGAGCTCATTCCCTCGGGCGAGACGAGCTCCTTCCGCTCCAACCCGCTGGGTCTGGCCGAGTTTACGCTCAGCCGTCGCGACCCTGCCTACGTGGGCCGCTCCAAGGAGGTCGACGCGGTGGAAAAGCGCCGCGTTGCCGGCGAGGCAGCGGGCGACCTGGCGGCACTCGATGCCGAGCTTGCCAGCGTGTTTGAGGCGCTGACCGGCGCGGGTGTCGCGGCCGATGCCAAGGCGACTGAGTACGGCTCCATGCTCTATGCCAAGAAGCCCGGTGACGGTTCTGCCCGCGAGCAGGCCGCGAGCTGCCAGCGCGTAATTGGCGGCCTGGCCAACATCGTCCACGAGTACGCCACCAAGCGCTATCGCTCCAACGTGATGAACTGGGGCATGGTGCCCTTCCAGATGGAGGCCGAGCCCAGCTTTGAGGTGGGCGACTACGTCTTTGTGCCGGGTATCCGCGCCGCGCTCGACGGCGACCTGAAGGACATCGCCGCTTACGTGGTTCGCGCCGATGGTGCGGTCGAGCAGATTGAGCTCTACATTGCCGATATGACGGCAGAGGAGCGTGCCATCGTCAAGGCCGGCTGCCTGATCAACTACAACAAGTTCAAGGCCGCTGCCGAGTAACGCACTTAATTGTCCGCCTGGGGCTTACCCTTTCCCGCCCGCTCACGCGCTTCGCGAGGGTCGCGTTCGGGAAAGGGTAAGCCCCGGGCTACATTCCTGCGTTCTCGTTGGGTCTTGAGGGACGCTAATAAATAGGCTTGCTTGATGCCGCCTCTGTTATCGGGGCGGCTTCTTTTTGTCGAAAACCACCACAAAGGGGACAGGCACCTTTGTGGTGGTGGGGAACGAGCTCGATGTTGTTGTGATTGTTGAGCGGTATGTTAATGAGCGTCTCTACAGGATTTCATCTGGGCTGGCGGGCTTGGTTGTTTTGGGGATGCCGAGTTTGGATGACGCGAAATCGTCAACATTGTCCTTAATTCCGTCTTTGGTGTAGACAGTGACCATATAGGTGCTGTGTCCGAATTCGCCCTTGTCGCGTGTTGCCCAGGCATCCCAGTAGGCGGCCCTGTTTCGCCCTTTGATTTTTCCGACACGGCGGAGTTCTGTTCGCTTTAATTTCTGGTTGCTATAGATGGTTCGACCGGCCTCCTCGGTGAGCCCGCACTGTCCAAGCATCTTGTCGAGGACTTGGTTCATGTGGCGCTCATCGGTGTTTGGTGCGTAGTCGTAGGCAAGGCCGATGGAGTCGAGTGGCTGGTCGTCGATTAGATAGTTTAGCGCCTGAGGTCCAAGGCAGAAATAGGGGGAGCATCCGTCGATCTGACCGAGCAACGGTAACTTGGACTGCCAAAGTCCGGTGGGAATTGCATATTCGTAGAACACGCCACGGCAGACAAAGGAGAGCGAGGTGGCACGCGAGCCGGCGTCGATCATCCCGCAAAGATCGAAGGGCGAGGCGATACCAAAAGAAAAGGGCGTGATGACGATAAGGAAGAGCATCACGATGGGTATGGCGAGAATGGCGATGACGTTGCGACCGGTGGAATGAGGCGGCTTCATATGCGCTCCTCGAGACAAAGATCTGTTGAGGATAGGCAGAAATGGATATGTTCAGAGAACAATTCAAGTTTAATCTCATGGCGCGAGATGGTCGACCGTTAGCGTCGAAAACCACCACAAAGGTGCCTGTCCCCTTTGTGGTGGTGAGGAGCGCGCGGCTTCTTTTGGTAATAGTGTTAGCTGGCGGTATCATTAGTGCAGGTGGCGAAGGTTTGCATTGTGGGGTGTTTTGCCGTGAGCCGTTTTGCCCGTATTGGATTGATTGTTTTGGCGCTTGCGATCACCGTGGTTGGCATGGGCGCTGTCGGCATGGCGTTTCTGCCTGCTGCGGTGACGGAGCCGGTGGTCAAGCCTGTGATTCGATCTGTCGAACTTCTGACCGGCGACGACAAGCCTGAGACCATTACCGTTGATTTTGATGAGCAACCGGCTGCGCTTGGCATTAGTAATTATCCACATATTCAGCTTGGGGCCATGCGCTATACCACGGATACAAGCCTGATCGATAGGACGTCCGAGCTACTCAAGGGCAAAACATTTAAGCGTTGGTACGGATATGCGTCCTATCGGGCAAAAGCGAACGACATGGTTGGCGGATGCCACTCTTCTATCGAGCTGGACACTGCAAACGGCGCAAAGTTATGTGATGTCTCGTACGATCCGGGCTACGAGGGCAATGAGGGTCCGGGCATCTACATCATGGACGGCGATGTCGCCTATGTCATGGAGGGCGACCAGACCGAGCTCAACGATTTTATGGGTCAGTGTATCCAAGATGCCTATAAACAGACCTGCTTGCCTGACCCGCAGACTGCACGCGATAGTGGGTCTGCCCGTACATGGCTGTTCGAGGATGAGATGCCCTGGACCGTCGAATCGGGAAGTATGGGTTCGGCGAAGGAGTAGAGACCGCGACCACCACAAAGGTGCCTGTCCTCTTTGTGGTGGTTTTCGGTCTGTCTCGATCTGTAACATCTTGGCCGCTAAAAGTGGGCCTGGTGTTACAGATTTAGATTTTTGATCCGGGTGTTTTCTGTTCGTCTCAATCTATAACATCTGGAGCCATAAACAGTCGCTAGATGTTACAGATTGAGATAGTAAGGGGACGAGGCCGCAGCGGGTGAGCGTGCCTGCCCCCTATCTCTTAATCACTCATAAAATCTTATATATAGAGACTTAGATTTGTGTATAAGATCGCGCAAAGCTGGCAACAATACTTCTCGAACAACGTGAAGCCGCCCCGTAGGGCGGCCGCCCCAAGAGAGGTGATTCCATGAGAATCGATAAGCTAGCAATGACGTCGCGCGAGGCGCTGCAGACCGCCATGAGCACGGCCGCTGACGCGCAGGCCGGCGCGGTGGAGCCGATTCATCTGCTGTCTGCCCTGCTCGGTGCCGGCGAGCGCAATATCTCCGTGATCATCGAGCGCATCGGCGCCGACCCGGCTCAGCTCGCACGCTCCACACAGGATGCCATCGACCACGCGCCCAAGGTTTCGGGCGAGGGCCAGCAGATGGGCCTGTCCAACGAGCTCGTCCGCGTCATCGAAAAGGCCGAGAAGAAGGCCACCAAGATGGGCGACAGCTTTGTGGTGACTGAGCATCTGCTGATGGCGCTTGCCGAGGACAAGGGCGAGGCGGGCCGCGTGCTGCGCGACGCCGGCGTCACCAAGGAGCGCATCGAGCAAGTCTACGAGGAGCTGCGTGGCGATGACCGCGTGACGTCTGCCGAGGACAAGACTCAGTTTGAGGCACTGGAGCAGTACGGTCGCAACATCTGCGATCTGGCCCGCGCCGGCAAGCTCGACCCGGTCATCGGCCGTACCGATGAGATTCGCCGCACCATCCAGGTCCTGTCCCGTCGCACCAAGAACAACCCCGTGCTCATTGGCGAGCCGGGCGTCGGCAAGACAGCCATCGTCGAAGGTATCGCCCAGCGTATCGTGGCCGGCGACGTGCCGAGCACCCTGCGCGACCGCGACCTTATCGAGCTCGACATGAGCGCGCTGGTCGCCGGCGCCAAGTACCGCGGCGAGTTCGAGGACCGCTTGAAGGCCGTACTCAAGGAAGTCCAGAAGTCCGAGGGCAAGGTCATCCTGTTCATCGATGAGCTCCACACCATCGTGGGCGCGGGTGCCACCGAGGGCTCCATGGACGCCGGCAACATCCTCAAGCCGGCGCTCGCCCGTGGCGACCTGCACGCGATCGGCGCGACCACGCTCGACGAATACCGCAAGTACATCGAGAAGGACGCGGCGCTCGCCCGTCGTTTCCAGACCGTTATGGTGAGCGAGCCTACCGTCGAGGACACCATTTCGATCCTGCGTGGTCTGAAGGAGAAGTACGAGATCTTCCACGGTGTGCATATCACCGATAGCGCGCTCGTGGCAGCTGCCGACCTCTCCGATCGCTACATCGCCGACCGCTTCCTGCCCGACAAGGCCATCGATCTGGTCGATGAGGCGGCAAGCCGCCTGCGCATGGAACTCGACAGCATGCCGGTCGAGATCGACGCCACCACGCGTCAGCTCACTCAGCTGCAGATCGAGGAACAGGCGCTCATGAAAGAGACCGATGACGCCTCCAAGGAGCGTCTGGAGGCCCTGCGCCAGGAGATTGCCGAGGTCCAGGAAAAACTCAACGTGCAAAAGGCCGGCTGGCTCAACCAGAAGAACGCCATTGACCACGTGCAGGAGCTTAAGAGCCAGCTTGACGAGGCCAAGAGCGAGGAGGAGCGTGCGACGCGCAACGGCGATTTGGGTCGTGCGTCCGAGCTGCGCTACTCCGTGATTCCGGGCCTGCAGCAGCAGATTCAGGATTCCGAGGCCGCGCTCGAGGCACAAAAGCAGCAGGACGGCGAGGGCCTGAACGAGCAGGTGACCTCCGATGAGATCGCCGAGGTCGTGAGCGCCTGGACCGGCGTGCCCGTGTCCAAGATGATGCAGGGCGAGCTCGACAAGCTCAAGGGCCTGGAGGGCGAGCTGCATAAGCGCGTCATCGGCCAGGACGAGGCCGTCTCCGCCGTTGCCGCGGCCGTGCGCCGCAGCCGTGCGGGCCTCTCCGATCCGGACAAGCCCATCGGCAGCTTCTTCTTCCTGGGCCCCACCGGCGTGGGCAAGACCGAGCTCGCCAAGGCGCTGGCCGAGTGCCTGTTCGACGACGAGCGCGCGCTCGTGCGTATCGACATGTCCGAGTATATGGAGAAGTTCAGCGTCCAGCGTCTGATCGGTGCGCCCCCGGGATACGTGGGTTACGACGAGGGCGGCCAGCTCACCGAGGCCGTGCGCCGTCGTCCGTACTCCGTGATCTTGCTCGACGAGATGGAGAAGGCCCATCCGGATGTCTTCAACGTGCTGCTGCAGGTGCTCGATGACGGTCGTCTGACCGATGGCCAGGGTCGCCAGGTGTCCTTCAAGAACACGATTATCATCATGACGTCCAACGTGGGCTCCAAGGCCATCGCCGATCTGTCCGGTAAGGACGAGGAGGAGATGCGCCATCAGGTCGACGCTGCCATGGCTCAGACCTTCCGCCCCGAGTTCCTCAACCGTATCGACGATATCGTGGTGTTCCATCCGCTTGGCATGGCGCAGATCGAGAAGATCGTCGATATTCAGCTCGCCGACGTCCGTGCACGTCTGGCCAAGGAGCGCATGACGCTTGCCATCACCCCGGCGGCCAAGCAGATGCTCGCCGTGGGCGGCCTGGACCCGGTCTTTGGTGCCCGTCCGCTCAAGCGTCTGGTTCAGCGCGAGGTTGTCGATGCCATCGCGGCGGCCATCATCGACGGCACGGTGTGCGAGGGCGATCAGGTGACGGTCGATGTCGACAAGGACGGCGGCTTTACCGTCGTGTGCGATAACACGCCGGCGGCCACCTACGAGGTTCCCGACGCCGAGTAGATTTTGGGCCATGCCTTAAAATCTGCCAGTCGTCTCTAAACGCCAAGGGCGGCGGATCCAATTGGGTCGCCGCCCTTTTTCGTGCGACAATCGATGGTGTTGAACGGATGCGATGCAAGGAGCTATGCAGATGAAAGACGAGATCAAGACAAGCGCGCCGGCGACCGATACCGCACCCGCCGCACCCAAGCCTGTGCCTAAGCCGGCACCCAAGCCGCGCGACCCCTACATCCGTGCCGAGAACGAGGACGACGACGGCTACGATCCCTACAGCGATCGCCGCCCCGAGCGCGAGCCGATGTTCGAAGCCGATCCGTGGCGCTGAGTGCCACCCAAAAGGCCACCAATAAGTTGCGGTGAAATAGGGACTGTTTTGCGGTTTGACCAGCAAAAACAATCCCTATTTCACCGCAACTGCGTTAGGGATTTTTCTGCAGGGGAGGGCAGTCAAAAAAGCCCCGTCCCAAATTGACTGCTCGGGGAGTCGCATTCGAGCTCGGTTGTCCTCTTAGCCACTCGATATCCTTCGGAGCAATAACGGTGATAAAACTTGCTTAAGTGTTAATCAAGCTACACACAATCTTGCTCTCTAATTAATCAAGAATCAGTATAATTTTGATTAGCTAGAGAGCAAGATTGGAGAATCATGGCATTCAACGACTTGATCGCCCAGAAAATAAAGGACTTTGAACAGCAGGGGGTTCCGCAGGTCTTTGAGCGAGACCTTGATCTGGAAAACCCACAGGAGCCAAAGCGCGACAACATCGTAAATGTGGTTGTGGGGGCCCGCCGTTGTGGAAAGACGTATCGCCTGTATCAGGAGATGCAGCGGCTTCAGGGCCGGGGCGTCGAGCTTGACCGGATGCTTTACTTTAATTCAAGACTTTAGTCCGCTGGCCGCGCAGCGGCCAGCTTTAAACCACCCGCTACGCGGGTGGAGACAAACGGCTTTACAAAGCCACCCCTCCGACC
>CABVAO010000023.1 GCA_902496335.1 uncultured Collinsella sp. | reverse complement strand
GTAGGACTGAGCGGTACCAGCCGGGCCGCCGTGGCCCGGGCCCATGATGATCACGGTGTTCTGCTGGTGATCAGCGATGAAGCGGTTGATGTGGCCGATGAGGAAGTTCAGGCCAGGGGTGGTGCCCCAGTGGCCCACGAGACGATGCTTGACATCTTCGCGGGTGAACGGAGCCTTCATCAGCGGGTTGCTGCGAAGGTAGATCTGGCCGATGGACAGGTAGTTAGCGGTACGCCAGTACTTGTCAACGCCTTCAATGGCTTCCTCAGAAACGGGAGCGTCGAGCTTCTTCCAAGGGGTGCCAATAACAGGATTCGTCATGTATACTCCTGTAACTCCTGCACAAGTTGTGCGATTGATTATTACATTCGGTCGCGTGGTTTCCGCAGGCCTCTCAACCCCTGGACCCTCGCGCCCAATCGGTTTTTATGGTACGAGCAACGTTTGACGTTTTGGACGGTTTTTTTCGTGTGTGTTCGTAAAAGTAAGCTAAATGATGCATTTTGTAATGTTTTGCTGTGTGATTTGTGAATCGCATTAATCAAATATTATCTCTCATAAACGGCTAAATTCCGGGGTTTTCTTAGATAAAGAGAACATATGCCACGTTCGTTTTGTGCATATCTACAATCGGCGTGTTGTCCTGAATATGAGAGGAAATGTTTTCTTTTGGCACGATACGTTTGCATACCCTCCAATCATCATGCGCCTGCAATTCCAGCAAGATGCCCAGCATGCCCCAATGTCTGCGAACACGGCCATAATCATAGGTATTGTTTTCCCGTATGCCGTGCAGGCATATGTATGCAGCATGCATACGTCAGCACACACCGGATCGCAGTGCGCAACCGTATACAAGAGGTATACGGATGCGCACTGCGCCCGGCCAACGCGCAACCGCCACGGCTATACGAGGAGATCCAGTCCGCTACCCATAAATTCAAGGGAGACAACCAATGGCAAAAGGCCCTGTGCTCGTAGTTGATTTCGGAGCCCAGTACGCACAGCTCATCGCCCGCCGCGTACGCGAAGCGAACGTCTATTCGGAGCTCGTACCGCATTCCATGCCGGCCGACGAGATGCTCGCCAAGGACCCGAAGGCCATCATCCTGTCCGGTGGCCCGGCTTCCGTATTCGAGCCCGGCGCCCCCACCATCGACCCGAAGGTGTTCGATGCCGGCGTTCCGGTGCTTGGTATCTGCTACGGCTTCCAGGTGATGGCCCACGAGCTCGGCGGTGACGTCGACAAGGCAGCTTTGGGCGAATACGGCAAGACCGATACCGTAATCGATCACGCAGAAGGCCTGCTCGCGGGCTCCCCCGCCGAGCAGAACACATGGATGAGCCATGGCGTCGCCGTGAAAAAGGCCCCGGAAGGCTTCGAAGTGCTTGCGCACACCGAAGGCGCGCCTGTGGCCGCCATGCAGGATCCGGCACGCAAACTGTACGGCGTGCAGTGGCATCCGGAGGTCAAGCACACGCCGATGGGCCAGCAGCTCATCGAAACCTTCCTGCATAAATGCGCCGGCCTTGGTTCCGATTGGGACGCTTCCAGCATCATCGATGATCAGGTGGCGAAGATCCGTGAACAGGTCGGCGACGCACAGGTGATCTGCGGCCTGTCCGGCGGCGTTGACTCCGCCGTCGCCGCCGCGCTGGTGCACAAGGCCATCGGCGACCAGCTGACCTGCGTGTTCGTGGACCACGGTCTGTTGCGTAAGGGCGAGGCCGAGCAAGTCAAGCATGACTTCGTCAAGGCCACCGGCATCAAGCTCATCGCCGTGGATGCTTCCGAGGACTTCCTCACCGCGCTCAAGGGCGTGAGCGAGCCGGAGAAGAAGCGCAAGATCATCGGCGAGAAGTTCATCCGCACCTTCGAGAAGGCGCAACGCCAGGTCATCGAGGAAGCCGGCGCTTCCGGCAAGGAAGTCAAGTTCCTCGTGCAGGGCACCCTGTACCCGGATGTGGTGGAATCCGGCGGCGGCGATGGCGCGGCCAACATCAAGTCGCACCACAACGTGGGCGGCTTGCCGAAGGACATCAAGTTCCAGCTCATCGAGCCGCTGCGTACCCTGTTCAAGGACGAGGTCCGCGCCATCGGCACCGAGCTCGGACTGCCGGATGAGATCGTGTGGCGTCAGCCGTTCCCGGGCCCGGGCCTGGGCATCCGCATCATCGGCGATATCACCAAGGAACGTCTGGATGTGCTGCGCGAGGCCGATGCCATCGCCCGCGAGGAACTGTCCAAGGCCGGTCTCGACCGCGACATCTGGCAGTGCCCTGTCGTACTGCTCGCCGACGTGCACTCCGTAGGCGTGCAGGGCGACGAACGCACCTATGGCTCCCCCATCGTGCTGCGTCCGGTGTCCTCCGAAGATGCCATGACCGCCGATTGGTCCCGCATTCCGTACGACGTGCTGGCCACCATCTCGACGCGCATCACCAACGAATGCCGCCAGATCAACCGCGTGGTGCTCGACTGCACCTCCAAGCCGCCGGCAACCATCGAGTGGGAGTAAGCCGACAGGGCTTTGGCTTGCTCTTTTGAGTGCTGCACTGTGCCGTTGAGTTTCGTTTCGTATGCGACTCACGGCAAAGCCGCCAGCAACAGCGGTGAGTAAATACGATAATCTAGCCTCCGTTCCCATGTTGGGACGGAGGCTTTTTCTTTGCCGTTTTACTCCCTTTTACCTGCGATTTCGCCATTTACTCCCCCCGTGTTTCAAGACAACAAGGCACGGGGCGGTATTCGGAAGAATGGGAGTAAGGATTTATTCCAAGTGAGTAGGCGCTCGGTTTTTGTCCCCGAGGACGGAACGGGGCCGTTTCTGGGCCCGTGAAACTCAAATCGAACCCAATAGGCTTTTTAACGGTCTCCGCACGGCGTTTGGGGGTGCGGACGAATAGTTGGACCGTTTGGTCCAGTCAGGAGTCCGTATGTACAGCCACGACTCAAAGAACAAAGCCCTCATCATGCTGAGGCTCACCGGCGACGTCGAGAAGACCGCCAGGATGTCAGGCGTGCCCGGCAGAACCCTGCGCCGCTGGGCGGCAGCCGCGGCCAAGCCGCGACAGAGGTCCCGCGGGGCCAAGTTCGAGCCCTACGGCGACGAGGTCCGGGGCAAGGCGATGGAGATGGCTCGGGGCGGCGCGTCTTGCAGGGAAATCGCGGAGGCGCGGATGGGCGGTCGCTCGAAAAAGCCCGAGGGCGACGAGCCGGCGTACACCGGCTTCGGGGGCGGCCCCGAAGAGAGGATCCGGCAGCTCGAGCTGGAGAACGACATCCTGAGGGGGCCATCGACCTTTTAAAAGCAGGGAGCCTCGACGCGATGAGCAACATGGAGAAGACCGTGCTGATCGACAAGTTGAGGCTGGAGACCGACCGCCCCTTAAGAGAGCTCACCGGTTCCTTGAGGATCTCGAAGAGCTCCTATGAGTACTGCCGCGCGAAGGACAGGCACGCCCAGCTCAGGGCCGACATCAGGAGGATATTCGACGGTGCCGGCGGCAGGCGCGGCTACCGGTACGTGCACAACGAGCTGCGGGAGGAGGGCGCCGTCGTCAGCGAGAAGGTCGTTCGCAGGCTGATGGCCGAGGAGGGCTGCCGGGTCGCCTACCTGAAGAGGAGGCGGCGATACAGATCCTACAGAGGCGAGATATCGGACGCGCCCCCAACCTGGTGGAGCGCGACTTCCGTGCGGGCGGCCCGAACGAGCTGTGGCTCACCGACATCACCGAGTTCAAACTGCCGAGCGAGGAGAAGGCGTACCTCAGCCCGGTCATCGACTGCTTCGACGGCCTCGTCGTCTCGTGGCGCATAGGGAGGCGCCCGAACGCGGCCCTCGCCAACGGCTCGCTGGAGGACGCGTGCAGGACGCTCGCGCCGGGCCAGCGCCCGGTCTGCCACTCGGACAGGGGGTGCCATTACAGATGGCCCGGGTGGATCGGCATATGCGAGGGAAACGGCCTGGTCCGCTCCACGTCGAGGAAGGGCTGCAGCCCGGACAACTCGGCATGCGAGGGCTTCTTCGGCCGCCTGAAGAACGAGTTCTTCTACCATCGGGACTGGAGCGGCGTCACCATGGAGTCGTTCATGGAGCTGCTGGACGAGTACATCCGCTTCTACAACGAGCGCCGCAAGAAGCAGTCGCTCGGCTGGATGAGCCCCATGCAGTACCGGATAAGCAAGGGACTAGCCGCTTAGGCTGGTCCAAGGAATTGTCCGCACCCCCCTGAGTTTGAAAAAAGTTTTTGAAGTTGTCCCGACTTTTGTCCCCGAAGCCGATGAAACACGACACGGTGTTACTTGGCGGCACTCGGCTCGAGACGGCAGCGAAAACTGGGCGCAACTGGAATGACGGGACGGCAGAATCGATGCCATCGAGTGGGAGTAGAACAGACGTTCGATTCTGTGTTATAATATCCTGCAATGGGCGCGGCCTCTTCCGAGGCCGCGCCCATTGCTATATTTGGTCGGATATCGACGGAAACCCAAGCTCAGGGAGGTTTGTTGCGATGGCATACGATTTCAAGAAGGAGTTCAGGGAGCTCTACAGGCCGTCGGGTAAGCCGGGCGTCGTAACCGTTCCGCCTATGAGCTACGTTGCCGTGCGGGGCAAGGGCGATCCCAATGCCGAAGGCGGCGAGTACCAGAACGCGTTACCGCTGCTCTACGGCGTCGCCTATACCATCAAGATGTCGAAAAAGGCCCCGCGAGAGATCGAAGGCTATTTCGACTTCGTCGTGCCTCCGCTCGAGGGCTTCTGGTGGCAAGACCGCGCCGATGGCGAGATTGATTATGCGCGGAAGGACGACTTCAACTTCATCTCGTGCATCCGTCTGCCCGATTTCGTCACTCGCGAGGACTTCGACTGGGCAGTTTCGGAAGCTGCCGTCAAGAAGAAGCTGGACTTCTCGGCGGTCGAGCTGCTGAGGGTCGACGAGGGTCTTTGCGTTCAGTGCATGCATACCGGGCCTTACGACGACGAGCCGGCGACCATAGACGGCATGCGCACATTTGCAGCGGAACGGGGTTACGCCCCCGACTTCTCCGAAGCCCGTCAGCATCACGAGATTTACCTCTCCGACCCGCGCAAGTGCGCGCCGGAGAAGCTCAAGACCGTGATCCGTCATCCCATAAAGTTGATTTAGCGAAGCGAGTGACGCCGATCGCTTCGGCTTTTTGGGGGCTCGCCGTGGCGTGGTCGGCAACGGGACGTGCCCTGCGACCGGTGGCGGAGGCCGAGGCGCGGGAGCGCGCGTTCGTTTGCACCGCCTCGCACGACCTCGTCACCCCGCTCATGGCGGTGACCGCGAACTGCGACGTGTTTGAGGCGGAGGCATCCGATCAGGCCGGCCTTGTGTCCTGGGTCGCCAACATCCGTCCAGCGGCGGACGAGATGGCGACTCACATCGCCGACATGCTCATGCACATGGGCGGCGACCAGCCAGGGCGATCCCCGCAACGGGCATTATTATCCGGGAAGCGTTTGGTTGCGAGCCACGCCGGTGTGCGGGGCCTGAGTCGTTAGGCCCTCACAGGGGGACCGCGATGGTGACCACCGCGCCGCCCGAGGGGCTGTTGGCGAGCGAGACGGAGCCCCCGTGGGCGCTCGCGGCCTCGGAGGCGGCGTGGAGGCCGAGCCCGTAGTGGCGGCCTCCGTCGCGCGAGGAGCGGGAGGAGTCGTCTGTGAAGAGGCGCTCACAGCCGCGTTCGAGGGCGGCGGGAGAGAAGCCCGGTCCGTCGTCGGCCACCTCGATGACGAGGTGGCCGCCCTCGACGTCGCAGGAGACCGCCACGCGCGAGCGCGCGTGCTCGGCGGCGTTGGCCACGAGGTTCGCGGCGGCTCGCGCCAGAGCGGTTCGGTCGAGCGGGGCCTCGGGCGCGCCCGCGACAGCAGGGCCCGTGGCCGCGTCGAGCGTCACGCCTCGCGCCCGGGCGATCTGGGCGGCCTCGGCGAGGACCTGTTCGCAGAGCTCGGCCGGCCGCATGGGGGCCCTCTCCGCCCCGCCGGACCCGCGCGAGGCCTCGATGAGCAGGCGCACGTAGCCGTCGAGCCTTTCGACACCACCGGCTATGTCGCGCGCGGCGGCCGCGAGGTCGGCGTCTTTCTCGTCTTCCAGCTCCTCCGCCACGAAGTCGGCGTTGGCGCGCAGCACGGTAAGCGGCGTCTTGAGGTCGTGGGCGAGCGACGCCACCTGCTCGCGCTGCCCCCGCTCCGCGGCCCAGCGGGCCTCGAGCGACTCGGCGAGGGAGGCCCGCATGGCGTCCATCGCGGCGAGGACGTCGTTCACCTCGCGCACGTTGGTGCTGCCGACCGCGAAGTCGAGCTCCCCCGCGCCGACGCGCCCCGCCGCCTCCGCGAGCGGCGCCATCTTGCGCGAGATCACGCGGCTCGCGCGGCGCGCCACGAGCGCGAGCGCGAGCGCGCTTCCCGCCGCGGCGCCGACGAGCATGAGGTTCTGCGGGTTGGGAAGCAGGCCGGCGAGGTCGCGCGAGACCCACTGCGGCAGGTACTCGCTGACGAGTGCGCAGGCCCCGCCGCCCTTGAGCGGGAACGCGGCGTAGGTGAGGCCCGAGCCCCCGCCCTCGATCTCCACTGTGCCCGGATCCGCGGCGAGTGCCGCACGGGCCATTTCCGCCGCGCCCTCGAGCCGCGTGCCTTCGAGGTCTGTCATCAGCACGTATCCGTCCTTGTTCAGGATGAGGTAGCGGTACGCCGTCGGCACGTCCTGCTGCCCGCAGACGCCGTCACGTGCCAGACCCTCCGCGACCTCGCGCACATTGGCCGGCCCCCAGCTTGCCTCGTAGACGAAGCCCGCGTTGATCGCCGCGGAGAGCGCCATGAACGAGGCGAGCCACGCCGTGGCGACCGCCGCGAACGCGTAGGCGAAGTAGCGCGCGATGACGAAGGAGAGCGGCATGCCCCCGCGACCTCGCGCCCCGGTCCTCAAAGCTGCCACTTGTACCCCATCCCCCAGACGGTCGCGATCGGATCGGCGCCGGCCTCGGAGAGTTTCCTCCGGGCGCGGCTGACCTGCATGGATATGGCCGCGTCGTCGACGTCGCTCTCCCAGCCGAGCACCGCCTCGCGTATCTGCGCGCGGCTCATGACCTGCCCGGGGTGGCGGGCGAGGTACTCGCAGATGGCGTACTCGGTGGGCGTGAGCGGCACGGCCTCGCCGCCCACGGCGAGGCCGCGCGCCCCGAGGTCGATCCGCACCTCCCCGAAGGAGAGGGCGTGCGAGTGCGGCCGGCGCTCACGGCGTAGATGGGCCGCGACCTTGGCGCGCAGCTCCGCGGCCCCGAAGGGCTTGCGGACGTAGTCGTCGGCGCCCAGGCCGTAGCCGGCCACGGCGTCCTCCTCGGCCACGCGCGCGGTCAGGAAGACGATGGGCCCGTCGAAGTCCGGGCGGATCTGCCGCACGAGCTCGAAGCCGTCGAGCCCCGGCATCATGACGTCGCAGAGCACGAGGTCGAAGCGAGAGAGGTCCATCCCCGGGACCGCCGTCGGATCCGCCGCCCTGACGACCTCATGGCCGTCGCGGCCGAGGACGCGCGCGAGCGCGTCGAGGATCGCCCGTTCATCATCCACTGCCAGTATCCTCGCCATGTTCGACCTCCTGAAACTCCCGTCGGCATTGTACTAGCGCCGCGCTCAGCGGTCCAGAGCCTCGCGCGCAGCCGCGGGCGCCTCGGCCGCATCGCACGCGCGGTAGCGCACGCCCGAGCCGCCGCGCGCCTCGATCTCGAGCCAGCCCTCGCCGTTCGACTCCCGTCCGAAGAAGATGAGCTGGAGCTCTCGGACATTGCCTCTGTCGTCCGCCGCGTCCACCAGGTAGACGTAGTTCGCCCCCGCCCCGGTGGCGTCGGCGTAGGAGCTCGCGTGGCTGCCGGGCTCGGGCGCGGGCGCCCACATGGCGATCTCAGGGTTGGGCAGCACGCGGTCGGCAATCGAGCGCAGCGCCGACCCCCAGCCGGCGTCGAGCAGGGCATTCCCACCCAGGACGAGCGCTGCGGAGAGAATGGCGAGCATGGCTGCGAGCGGCACCCTACGCATCTGCCCTCCCGTCCTCGAATCGGCAGAACCAGGCGAGAAGGACGGCGGCGGCTGCCAGGGTGAGCACGAGGCTAGCGAGCGCAGTCGTGAGGAGAGGGCCCGCCGCACGTGCGGCGTCGATGAAGACCTCCACCCCGAGCGACCCTAGGCGCGCAGGCCAGGCGAGCGGCACCCAGCTCAGGGGCGTCGCCAGGGCACCGGTGAGCTCGCCGGTCATGAGGCCGTGCGCAAGTCCGCCCACTGAGAAGAACGCGAGGAGCATCCCCGCCGCGCCGGCGCCGATGGCGGCGTTGCGGCCGAGGCGCAGGGCCACGCCGAGCCCCAGCGCGTAGAGGGGCAGGCTGCCCAGCACGATGCCCGCCCAGGAGGCCGCAAGCGGAGCGGGCCCGAGCGGCAGGCGCCCGGCGACGGCGAGCACGGCACCGAACACGCCGAGCGCCACGGCCAGCGCGCCCGCGCCGAGCGCCGCAAGGGCGAGTAGCTTCGCCGCGACGGCGCGCCCGCGCGAGGGGACCGCCGTGAGGTTGGCGAGGCGCCCGGCAGCGCGCTCCTCGTCCACGGCGAGCCCGCAGACGATGGCGGACATGAGCGGCATGAGGGCGCCGAGGAACTGGGCGTAGGCGTCCGCGCCCAGCGCCGGGTCCCATCGGGCTACGGAGAAGTACTCGCCGCAGGCAAGACCGGCTGCCAGGCCGCAGACGAGGTGCACCACTGCGAGCGGGGAACGCGCCAGGCGCAGGGCCTCGGAGAGCAGGGCCCGCGAGAGAGTCATGCGTGGCGTCGGGTCGGAGAGTCGTGTCACGGCCATCACCTCTCCTCGGAGCGCGCGAACCAGGCCGCGCCCGCCGCCGTGAGCGCGGCGAACGCGAGCGCGCAGACCGCAAGGCCCACCAGTGTGAGCATGCCGTCCGCCGCGAGCGCCCCGCCGAGCGCCATGTCCGCCGCGAGTGGCTCACCGCTCGGCAGCACGGGAATGAAGCTCGTAGGGATGACCATGCTCGCCGACGGCGGAAAGAGCTGCGGCAGCGGCACCAGCGACCAGGCGAACCCACCCACGAGCTGCGCGGCGAGCGGGCAGAAGATGCCCGCGAGCATGCCGAGCCGCGCCGTGAGGAAGAGCCCTGCGGGGATCATCCACGCCGCGGTCACCGTGTTAACGAGCGCGCAGAGGAGCATCGTGAGCGTGCCCGCGACCGTGAGGCCCTGCGAGGAGAACGCCGATCCCGCGAGGTAGATGCCGAAGACCACGAGGTTCGAGAGCGCGCAGAGCGCGAGGCACCAGAGCGCCTTGGCCCACCAGGCGCGCCTAAGCGGGAAGCCCAGGCCCAAAAGCCCCCGCATCCGCGTGCGCGCATCCGCCCGCGCGACGCACGCCACCACGAGCGAGAGAGCCACGGGCAGGAAGAGCGCGTACCAGTAGTTCCACGCGCTGAAGATCTGCACGCCCCGGTAGGGCATCGCGCCGAGCAGCGGCATCGGCAGTGCCATGAGCACGGCCAGGCGAACCGGTGCTGCGTGGCGCGACTTCAGGGCCTCGGCGCGCAGGCCCGCGAGCAGGCCGCCTTTCTCGCCCGTCATGCCGCCACCTCCCCGCGCGCTCGTCGCCCTTCCCGGCAGACGCTCATGAAGAGTTCCTCGAGGTCCTGCCCGGACCGAAGCGCATCCTCGTAGGCGAGGCGCCCCCCGTAGATGATGCCGATGGTGTCCGCCATCTGCTGCACCTCGGAGAGGATGTGGCTCGAGACGATTACCGTCGTACCCGCCGCCGCGAAGCCGCGGATCTGGTCGCGCAGCTCCTCGATGCCGATGGGGTCGAGGCCGTTGGTGGGCTCGTCGAGCACGAGCAGGCGTGGCCGGGCGATCAGCGCCAGTGCGAGCCCCAGGCGCTGCCGCATGCCCATCGAGAAGCGCCCAGCGCGCTTCTTCCCGGTGTCCGCGAGGCCCACGGCGGCGAGCACCTCATCTACGCGGCTCTCGGGAAGGCCCAGCAGCGTGGTACGCACGCGCAGGTTCTCGCGCGCGGTGAGGTTGGGGTAGAGCGGCGCCTCCTCGATGAGGCTGCCGATTGCGTAGAGGTCCTCGCGGCGCCAGGCGTGCCCGGCAAAGAGAATCTCCCCGGCCGTCGGCCGCAGCATCCCGCAGATCATCTTGAGCGTTGTCGACTTGCCGGCGCCGTTGGGGCCGAGCAGCCCGTACACCTCGCCCTCGCGGATATGAAGGCTCACGTCGGCCACGGCGTCCTGCGCCTGGTCGCCGCGGCCGAAGCGCTTGGTGAGCCCGCGCGTCTCGAGCATGTAACCCATGGGTTCGTCCTTTCTCTCCCGGGCGCGCGGGCCGAGTCGCCGTACCCGCGCGCCGTACCTTTCGGGTTCACCATCCACGGTAGGGCGCGTTTCTAACGAAGCCATAACGGCCGTTGGGCTCTTTTGGTGCCAGCCCTTCTCGACCCGCACGCCACTCATAGTATGTTTATCGCGATAATAAGGACGGAGGCGCCCGTGGCACGCAATAAGTACCCGGAGGAGACGGTCGAGAAGATTCTCGATGTTGCCGAGCGGCTCTTCGTGGAGCGCGGCTACGAGCACACCACGACGATCTGAAGAGCAATACGCTAAATCAAAAAAGGCAAACCCTGGAGACGTGATTTTTGCCATATGAGCGAGAATATCGAAGATGTCTGCACACCATTGGCGTGGGAAGGCGAACAGCCGGTTGCAATCAGCGGACACTCTTGCGCGTATGCGACTGAAAGCATTATCCCGAGACACCTAGCATATTTAGCTACTGCTCAGGACTTTCAGATATCCAAACGAAAGGCGGCGAAAGGGGCAAAGGTAATCGAAGTCGCGCCTGTGGACTTAGCGAGAGTCGAGATTCCCGCCCCATCCATCGCCACCCAGCGGAAGGTCGTCGATATCCTCGACCGCTTCGACACCCTAACGAAATCGCTCACCGACGGTATCCCCACCGAGATCGAGGCGCGACGTCAGCAATACGAATATTACGGCGACCGCCTACTCGACTTCCCGCGCAAGGCAGGCGCCACGCGCAGCATGTTCTGGATCTTGGACATCGGCTCGATGTCGGCGTAGACGTTGAGCGTGACCATGGCGTTTCCCTCCATGCCGAGAGGCTGTATAAGCCGCCGTGGCGGGCGACGACTCATGCCCTCCCAAAAAACATGCGTAAGATCGAGCGGAGGCTGAGCACGCCGAATCGGAGCAATGGCAGCCGAAAAAGCGCTGGAAAACTCACCGATTTCGCGGGGCGCTGATGACGCGAAGGCGGATATTGGGAGGACAACAGGCCGGATTTGTCGCGTCGAGTTGGCCGTCTGCAATCTGAATCGTTCGGCGGTTTGTTTTGTTATGGCCGATGCCGCACGAAACGTACCGAAATATGTGCGCATAGGTGCGGCCCGTCTCTATACCTTGGCTTTCGGTTGCCAACTGATTTGCGATCAGCCTGAAATAAGGCGACGATCGGGATCTTCTAACTCGGATTTCCCGCTCGGTTCCTAAGGCGCTTAGAGCCGGCTCATAAGGGCGAAAACAAAGCCACCCGTGACGATTCTTTCAGTCATCGCTCTTGTGCATCCCTCATGACCCGCGGAAATGCAAGACGTTAAAGCCACTGGCTACGATTCACTTTGCCAAACGGGTGTCGAAGAGGATAGTCGGCTGTTTTGGCGTTCATATCGGACGTTTCAGGGCCTCAAAACCAACCCGTTTTTGTCCCCGGGACAAAAATGAAACTGCGGGCTCGTGGTTTCGAAATAGTTTGCGGTTTTGTCCCAGAATTTGTCCCAAATGCCTACGCGAGGACACGCGGAGGGATTCGGCGGCAAAGTGGACAAAACCGACAACCAAACTAGACCCAATCGGAATGGCGCCACGACAAACGAGCGTGAAAGAGTGGGAGTAACGGTTTCCTTAACATCCGCTAGCCGCATATGAAATGGCCTCTCTGGGTGGTTCGCCCAGAGAGGCCATTTCATATCGGGTACCATTCAGACCGTCAAAAGACCGTCGACTGGCTCGAACATTATCAGCCCAACATGCCGGTCCACATGCCCACGAAATCGGGCAGCGTCTTGCGTGTGGTCTCCACGTTGCGCACCGTTACGCCTTCGATGCGCAGACCAAGCATCGCCGCGAACGTGGCCATGCGATGGTCGGCGTAGGTCTCCATCTCTGCGCTATGCAATGCGCCGCTCTTCACCGGTTCGATGACGATGCCGTCCGTCAACTCATGAGCCTTGCCCCCCACGCGCGTGATCTCGTTGACCAGTGCCTCCAGGCGGTTCGTCTCATGCCCGCGCAAATGGCCGATGCCGATCATGTTGGTCGGTTTGTCGGCGAACACCAGGATCGCCGCAAGCGACGGCGCGATTTCGCCGGCCGCAGTCAGGTCGAAGTCGCCGAGCCCGTTGATATTGCCGTCACCGCTGACCTTGCAGTAGCGGATGCCGTCTGATTCGGGGAATGTCACTTCAGCCCCCATGCGCTCCAAGTAGCCCGGCAGCAACCCACCAGGCTGCGTGGTACTTTGAGGCCAGTTCGGGACACGCACACTGCCGCCTGCGATAAGCGCCGCCCCCAGGAAAGGCGCCGCGTTCGACAGATCCGGCTCCACCGTTACGGACTCCGGCAATTGCACCGTTCCCGGCTTCACCTGCCAGACGTGCACCTGCTCGTCAGCAATAGCATCCACGCCCGCTCCCTGTAGGTCCGCCACGGTCATGCGAATATGCGGCAGGCTTGGTGTTTTCTTCCCCGTATGGCGCAGCTCGAGACCACCCGGTATGCGCGAGCCGATGAGCAGCAGGCCGGAAATGAACTGGGAGGAACCGGAGGAATCGATCTTCACCACGCTTGGCGAGGTACGTTCCTCCACCGGCGTCGGAGGCGTTATGGTGAACGGCAAGCGCCCATTCTCGCCGTGATATTCGATGACGGCACCCAGTTGTGCAAGACCATCCAAAACCGGCTTCATCGGTCGGGCGTATGCCTGTTCATCACCATCAAATTCGACGGGGCCGTCGGCGAACATCGCAAGCCCCGGCACAAAACGCATCACCGTGCCCGCCAGGCCGCAGAACACCTTCGTATTGCCATGGAAGCGACCGTTTGCCGGTGGCGTTACCGTCACCGTAGTGGCGGATTGCTCGTCAACATCACAGCGCACACCGAGCGTACGCAGCGCATTCATCATCAGTTCGGTGTCTCGCGAGCGCAGCAGTCCCACCAGTCGTACTGGTTGTGTGCCGAGGGCCGCGAGGATGAGGTAGCGGTTCGATAGGGATTTGCTGCCGGGGATTTCGACTGTGGCGTCGAGTGGCTGGCGGGTCGTGGGTGCGGGCCAGATTGTGGTGTTGCTGTCGCTCATGGTGTGTTGTTCCTTGTTGTGCGGTATTCGCGTGCCGTGATTTCGTGTTCCATGGTTTTCGCCGGTGTCATGGGGTGATGTGCGCGGTAGCGGTGTATAGCTGTTCACATTATTGCCTGCTTGCGATAATTTCTCTTGTTTGCTCACTAGTCAGCTGTGGTTTGGATGGTTTGCAGGGTTTTCTTGCGTTTTGCGATGTGGGGCTTCTGCGTCATAGGTGGTTGGGCGTCGAGGATGATATTGCTTGGTCTTTGGGATTGGTTCGCAGCCTTGTTCTGCTGGTTCCGTAGGTGGTTTTTCGCTTCCGTTAGTGGTTGGCCGTAATATCGCATTCAGAAAAGGGCTTAATTTCAGCTGTTTCTGTTGCGGATTACCGATCTCAACCACCTACGGAACATGCAAACCACCTACGGAATCATTCTGTGGCCGTGCAATGCCGGTGATAGACCGTGCGGCTGTTGCGTGGCATCGTGTTAGATTGTTTGCCCGCGCCGGCCGCTGGCTTATTCTGCTGCTTCGGCGCTCTCATTGCGTCTGCATGCCGTTCCATGCGTAGTCCAGGTGCATGAATTCGGGTACTTTGTACCATTTCACCGGGTAGCCTGCGCCATGTGCGCAGAATACCGAGTCCGGTGTGTTTTCCAGGTCGGATTCCGGGTTGTAGTTCGTGTGTTTCATTACTTCTTCGGTGTTATGGCAGGGCTTGTATCCTGCGAATACGCAGCTGAGGTGCCCGCGCCCGTGGGTGTATGCGTTCACGTCCATGGCGTAGTCCTGCATCTCGCTGACTGGTGCGGTGCCGTTGAGTACGGCGTATTCGCTGCCGCTCGCGCCGGTGGGTTGTGGCGTGTCGAAATCGCCGCTCATGCGTTGAATATCGCTCATGGCACGGCCGAGCATGTCCTGCGGAATTTCCAGGCGGAATCGGTACCAGGGTTCCAGCAGTCTGCAATTGCCCATGCCTGTGATGCGGCATGGCATGGCTTCCGTCGTGGCGTCCTCCCCTGTGGGGGTATCGCCGTTCGTGTTCTTCTTCGTATTGGCATCGTCCGTATCGTGATCAGTGTCATCGCCGGCGAATCGTTGCGCGATGTCGAACGCGCTGGCATCGTTGGGTACACCGGCACGCGCTTCCATCAGCCCTTGGCGGATCGCACGGTACGTTGCCTGGCGGAAATCGCCGCCTTCCGTGTGTTTCAGGTGCGAGCGCCCGACCAGGAGTGTGAGTCTGATGTCAGTGATTGGGGAGCCTGTGAGTACGCCCAGGTGTTCTTTTTCTTTGAAGTGGGAGATGATCAGACGTTGCCAGTTGCGGTCGAGTATGTCTTCGCTGCATGTGGTGGCGTATTGCATGCCGCTGCCTTCTGGTAGTGGTTCGAGGAGTACGTGTGCTTCCGCGTAGTGGCGTAGTGGTTCGAAATGTCCGGCGCCTTCAACGGGTGTTGTGATGGTTTCCTTATATAGGATTGCGCCTGGGCCGAATTCCACGTCCAGTCCGAAGCGGTCGTGCATCATTTGTTGGATGATTTCCAGCTGTACCGCGCCCATGAGTTGTAGGTGTATTTCCTGTAGTCGTGCATGCCAGACGACGTGCAGTAGTGGGTCCTCGTCTTCCAGTTCGCGTAGGGCCATCAGGCATTTGTGGGTGTCGTTGCTGCCTGGCAGCAGTGTGTAGGTGAGTACCGGTTGCAGGATGGGGTTTTCGACGGATTGGTCGATGCCGAGTCCTTCGCCGGGGAAGGTGTGGGTTAGGCCTGTCACTGCGCATACTGCGCCTGCGGGGACGGATTCGACTGTGGTGTATTTTGCGCCGGAATACACGCGTACCTGGTCGGCTTTCTCGCTCCATGTGGTTTCATCGTTGCCGCCGTTCAGCAGGGCTTTTGCGTGGAGCTCCCCTCCGGTCACTTTCAGCCATGTGAGGCGGTTGCCCTGTGCATCGTGTGAGATCTTGTACACGCGGGCGCCGAATTCTTTGGTGTGGCTGGGTTCTTGGGTGTATGTTTCGAAGCCGTTGATGAATTCGTCGATGCCTTCCATTTTGAGTGCCGAGCCGAAGAAGCAGGGGAAGAGTTCACGGCGTTCGATCATGGTTTGGATGGTGGTGACGCTTACCTGTTCGGTTTCGAGGTATTCGTTCATGGCGTGTTCCGTTTGCATGGCGATTTCTTCCATCACACCGGCGAGTGCTGGGGTGTTGGCGGTTTCGTTGGTCGTGGTGGTGAAGTCGATGCAGGCGTCGTTGAATCGGTGTTTGAGTTGGCTGAGGATGTGTGTTTTGTTGGCGCCGGGGGCGTCCATTTTGTTGATGAAGAGGATGGTGGGTACGTGGTAGCGTGCGAGGAGTCTCCAGAGGGTTTCGGTGTGGCCTTGGATGCCGTCGGTGCCGGAGATGACGAGGATGGCGTAGTCGAGGACGCGTAGGGTGCGTTCGGTTTCGGCGGAGAAGTCGACGTGGCCGGGGGTGTCGAGGAGGGTGATGGTGGTGTTGGTGGTGTGGATGATGGCGGGTTCGGTGAAGATGGTGATGCCGCGTGCGCGTTCCATGGCGTTGGTGTCGAGGAAGGCGTCGCCGTGATCTACGCGGCCGGGTTTGCGCAGTTGGCCGGTGGTGTAGAGGACGGCTTCGGAGAGTGTGGTTTTGCCTGCGTCGACGTGTGCGAGGATTCCGGTTACGATGCGCTTCATGGTTGTCACCATACCAGTGTGTGTTCCTGTGCTGTGCGGGTGGTGTGTGCTGATGAGGGGTTGTAGTGGCTGTGGAGGTTGCGCGGTCATTGTGTCCCATTGTGTCCAAGAATGGAAAAGCCCGGAATCCAAGATGTTGAAATCATTGGGATTCCGGGCTTCTGGTCGGGCTGACAGGATTTGAACCTGCGACATTCTGCTCCCAAAGCAGACGCGCTACCAAGCTGCGCTACAGCCCGTTACCTGAAAGGCAACATCAGCTATTGTACATGAGCGTTCGACCTATTGAACACGCGACACTCGCGCATTATGTCTTCCGTATGTTTTCTGTTGCGTTCCATGTGCTTCCGCCAGGTCTGCCGCAGGTCACCGGTCGGAAGCGATGCGTGATTCGAGTTGTTTGAGTTGTTCGCTTGCCGAGGGCTGCACCTGTGCCTGTGCGAGCTGCAGCGTGATGCGGTCCGCTTCGAGGGCTGCGATCTGCCGTGAGAACACGATGAACCATCCTAGGTACACCATGCAGGCCAGCGCTTCCACGTTGGTCAGGGTGATCTTGCCTAGCAGCCATTCCACGCCGAATGCCGCGCATACCAGCAGCATCAGGTCGGAGATCACCATCACGGTACGGCTCAGGCGTGGTGCCACCCAGGGCAGTAGCAGGAACAGCACGAGCATGAGCACCGGCAGGCCTCGCGCGAATACGTTGTGCAGAATCGGATGCGGCGTGTAGCGGAACGCGCCGATGCCGATGAAGGCGATGCCGGACATGGTGAGTATCACGCCCAGGATGGTGGTGCGCAGGCGATAGTGCGCGATATCGTAGCCGTGGTTCGGGTCGTTGGCGGATCGGTTGTGGCGTAATCGCGTAAGCCGTTCGGTGGTTACGAGTTCGGAGATGGCGAAGTAGCTGATAATGATGATGCATAGTCCGCCCAGCATGAGTGTGGAGTTGAACATGGTGGCGGCGAATGTGGTGCGGTCGCCCAGCTGCGAGAAGTTGTTGTGGTACCAGTATGGGTCGTCTGTGGTGAGTCCGGCCACGCAGACGCCGGAGACGATGAAGAACGGCAGCAGCGAGGCCAGCGTCTTTGCGTTCATCATACGCGCCTGCACGAAGGTCATGTACCCGAATATGCCGGAGACCGTGGCGCAGATGGCGGCCATGTAGCCCACGAAGACTTTCGGCCCCATCACCTCGTTCACCATGCTGAGCAGTGCGAACGACATCAGGAATGTGGTGGCCGCATATACGGCGGATAGTGCGAGTGATTCGACGAGTCTGCGCAGCATGACGAGCCAACCGTGTTTGAGGTTCATGGAGCGCGACTGGCTCAGGTAGCCGATGAGAAAGGACACGATTGCGCAGGCGGCTGCGATACCTGAGCAGACGATGAAGCGACGGAGCATGAGCTGCCAGATGGCGGAAGCGTATTCAAGGTAGATGTTCATGGCGGCGGCGCCGATCACTGCGCAAATGATGAACGAGATCAGGCCGCCGGTTTCCGCTCGCTGGTGGCTTCCCTGTCTCATGACGCTCCCCTCTCTCGCTTGTTTTTCCGCGTATTCGTGTTTCGCGCTCATATCACTGTTCATAGCATGGTCATCGCAATATAAGGCTTTGTTTCTGTGATTCTACGTTCATAGCGTACGTTTGCAGCGTTATTGTCCGGCGCCCCGTTGCCACTAGCGGCGCCCATTAACGCCGATCCCTCTTCTGCGGTTTTACCAAAAACTGCGTCATTTCTGACATATCGCTCCATACAACGCCCTGTGCAACCCTATTTCTTTGCCTCGTCGTTTCCCAATGTTCACACAAGGCAACATAAAAAAACTCGCCATGGGCGTCGCAGTATATGGAAATTCCCACAGTATAAAAGCGGTTCCAGCGGCGAGCGCAACGTCCAACCAACCAAATCGTTGCGCTGCCGCTGGAACCTGTTGTTCGGCCTGTTGCCAGACGGCTTATGTGCGGCTTATGCCTGGTGTGACATGAGCCCGGTGTGTTCCGGCGAGTCCTGTCGGTTTTGGCACCGAGCCTTGGGAATCAAGTCTTAGAACAGGTGCCGTTGTTCCGGTTTGTCTTCGCTCATCAGCAGCATGAAGCTTCTCGATTGCGCGGTAATGGCGAATCCGGCTTCGTAGTTGAGTTCGGGCCCGTCCGGATTGTAGGTGTCTACTACCAGTTTCCATTTGCTGCCGTAGTTTTCGTCCGGCAGCGTGAATTGAATCGGCTCGTAGTGGGCGTTGAAGATCAGGATGAAGTCGTTGTCGACGGTCGGGTTGCCGTAGTAGTCCATTTCGGGGATATCGGCACCGTTGAGGTATACCATCATCGAGAACGCATGCGTGTTCTGCCAGTCGTTCATATCCATGATGGAACCGGTGTGGTCGAACCATTCGACTTCGGGGATGGTGTTTGGGTCGTCTCCGGCTTTGCGCCCGGTGAAGAACCTGCGGCGGTGCAGCACCGGATGATTCAGACGCAGGTGGATCAGCTTCGAGACGAAGGCGAGCAGGCTCTTGCGATCATCATCCAGATCCCAATGCGTCCAGGAGATCTCGTTGTCTTGGCAGTAGGCGTTGTTGTTGCCCTGCTGGGTGCGGGCAACCTCGTCGCCTCCGCAGATCATGGGGATGCCCTGGCTGACCAGCAGTGTGGAGAACATGTTGCGCATCTGCCGCTGGCGCAGTTCGTTGACGTCGCGGATGGTGGTTTCCCCTTCCACACCGCAGTTCCACGAACGGTTATTGCTTTCGCCGTCGCGGTTGCCTTCGCCGTTGGCGTCGTTGTGCTTCTCGTTGTAGCTCACCAGATCGTTGAGGGTGAAGCCATCATGCGCGGTGACGAAGTTCACCGAGGCGACCGGTCGACGACCGTTCACCTCATACAGGTCGGAGCTGCCCATCAGACGTGATGCGAATTCGGGCAACGTGCTCGGTTGCGAGCGCCAGAAGTCGCGGACGCAGTCGCGGTAGCGTCCGTTCCATTCGGACCAGCTGGAGGGGAAGCCTCCGACTTGGTAGCCGCCGGAGCCGAGGTCCCATGGTTCGGCGATGAGTTTGACGCGGCTGATGACGGGATCTTGTTCGACGATGTCGAAGAAGGCGGAGAGTTTGTCGACTTCTTGGAATTGGCGTGCGAGGGTTGCTGCGAGGTCGAAGCGGAATCCGTCGACGTGCATTTCGGTGACCCAGTAACGCAGGCTATCGGTGATGAGTTGCAGGGCGTGCGGCGAGCGCATGAGGAGCGAGTTGCCGGTGCCGGTGGTGTCGAAGTAGTGGTATGGGTCGTTGTCGACGAGGCGGTAGTAGGCCTGGTTGTCGATGCCTTTGAAGCTGAGGGTGGGGCCCATGTGGTTGCCTTCGGCGGTGTGGTTGTAGACCACGTCGAGGATGACTTCCATGCCTGCGCGGTGGTAGGCCTTGACCATGGATTTGAATTCGTTGACCTGCTGGCCGCGTTCACCCACGCTGGAGTAGGCGTTGTGTGGCGCGAAGAATCCGATGGTGTTGTATCCCCAGTAGTTGCTGAGGCCTTTCTGCTGGAGGAAGGAGTCGTTGACGAACTGGTGGATGGGCATGAGTTCGATGGCGGTGATGCCGAGTTTTTTGAGGTAGTCGATGACTGCCGGGTATGCGAGGCCGGCGTAGGTGCCGCGGATGTCCGGTGGCACGTCCTGGTTGAGGTTGGTCATGCCGCGTACGTGGGCTTCGTAGATGACGGAGTCGTGGTAGGAGATGTTGGGGTGTTGGTCGTTGCCCCAGTCGAAGTAGGGGTTGACGACGACGGATTTCATGGTGTGTGCGGCAGAGTCCTGCGTGTTGATGGCATTGATGTCGTCGGGGTTGGACATGTCGTAGGAGAAGAGGCTCGGGTCGTCGTCGATGTTGCCTTCGATGGCTTTGGCGTATGGGTCGAGCAGGAGTTTGGAGGGGTTGCAGCGTTGGCCCAGGGCTGGATTGTATGGCCCGTAGACGCGGTAGCCGTAGCGTTGGCCCGGCTGCAAGCCGGGTATGTAGTTGTGCCAGACGTAGGAGTTCTGCTCCGTCATCTCGATACGGGTTTCGTGGTCTTCCTCATCGAAGAGACACAGTTCGACCTTTTCGGCCACTTGGGAAAATAAGGCGAAATTCACGCCGGCACCGTCGTAGCTGGCACCGAGCGGATACATGGATCCCGGTCGTATATGCATAGTTTCATTATTCCACGCGTCTCGACCGTTTTTCGCGCTTGGGGATGCTTCGCCACAAGATGCCCTCAATCGTTTTATGTCGCCGTGTTTTCTTGTGGCGCGCAAAATACCGCAAACGGTTGCTGCGCACGTGTCGGGCTTGGGGGTTGGGCGTGCGCGCCCAGCGAGTTATTTGCCTGCGGTGAGTCTGCGGATTTGCTCGTGTTGTATTGCGATGATGGAGTTGCTGGCGGTTATGTGCGTGGCCAGAAGGTCGGGCCAGCTCACCCATGCCGATTCCACGTGTTCGTCCGCGTCGAAGTGGCGTTCCCCCTGCTGAAATCCGTCCAGGTGAATCACCATGATGTGGGCGAGCTCGTCGGTCATGCCTTCGGAGGAGTAGCAGTCCGTCACCTGGTCGATGCGCATGCGGTCGTTGGAGATCGGTGTAACGCCGGTCTCCTCGCGCAGTTCACGCAGTGCGGCCTCGTGGACGTCCTCGCCCTTGTCCATCAGTCCAGCGGGCAGTCCATAGGCGAAGGAGTCGTTGCCAATACGGTATTCGCGTTCGATCAGGTATCTGTCCGTCGCCGTGTCGTGTACGAGCATCACCACACAGGGGGCATGGCGTAGTACCTGGCGGCGGATGGTGACCATGCTACCGCTAGTGGTGGTAAGCCCTATGAGCGTGTCTTCCACTCGGAAGATGGCACCCCGGTATACTTCATGGCTTTCCAGCAGTTTGGCCGGAACGTTCATGTCGATACCGTCGCCGTGGGAGGCGAGGCTCGCGTTAATCCGTTCCGTCGTATTGCCGTTGTCTGCCGCGCCTAGGCGCTGTTCGCCGTCCGTCTGCATGGTGTTCTCCTTGTGCTGTTGCCCGGCTTTCACGCAATGTCGGTTCCCTGTTGTTCCGGTTCCACCGGGCCTGCGGCGCTGGCTGTGCCGGCGCTGTTGATCACCCATGTCCATGGATCGGTGGTGGTGTGGATCCAGTTCGTTTCCACGTGTTCGCCCGTAGCCGATTCAAGGGCGGCGGGGATGTCTTCGATGGCGTAGTTGAACCACATGGATTCGATGGCGGCGTGGGGCGTGTTGATGAAGCATGGGCGCACGTGCGGCTCATGCTGGCCGGGTTCGCCATGGCCGAGCGTGATGCCTGCCGCACGCATGTCCGCCTCGTACCGCGCCTGTTCGATGGCGTCGGTGACGGGGTGATGGCGCAGGTCGCTGGTTACGTACACGTCCGCCCCGGCTGCGCGTACCTCGTCGAACATGGAGTCGCCGGAACCGGGCAGGAGCGCGACGGTGGAGATGGTGGTGTTCGGATCGCCACACATTTGGATGCCCAGTGCAGTGGCCATGCCGTGGGTGTTGACCTCGGTGTAGACGCGTTGCGCGAACACCCCTAGGGTGGTGGGTTCAGGCAGGCGTCCGATACGTCCGAGTCCTACCAAGTGTTCGGCGTCGGGGTCATTGATAGGGACAAGCGGCTGCTGGTCGACAAGGCCGAAATAGTCGGCGGCGGCATGGCCCACGCCTCGCCATGCCGCATCGGCGTTGGTATGGCCCACCCATAGGGCGCAGCCGGCCTGGTTGAGTTTGGTGACAAGACCACCGCGGAATCCAAGACCGGACACCTGGTGGACGGAGCGGAAGAACAGAGGATGGTGGGTGATGAGCAGATCCGCACCCCATGCGATGGCCTGATCGACAATGCTGTCGGATGGGTCCGCGGCGAACGCGATGCGTGTGACCGGCTGCCGCAGGTCGCCTACGATAAGCCCCGGCTCATCCCAGCTTTCCGCGTATCGCAGCGGGTAAAGCGTTTCCAGTACGTCAACAACCTGCTTGAGTCTCATAGCCTGTCCTTTCTCATGGTTTCCATGCTGCTTCACCGCCACACACCTGTCCTAGATGCCCGTCTTCCTGGTGCCGCCCGCATTCAGCGAAGCCGTTTGCGGGCGGCACCAGGCAACTGCTTCGTCTAATCACCCCATGCGTGCCTGAGCCCGGGTTCCGTCCGTGTACGGCTACGCTGAGTCACTCGTCAGCGTCGCCATACACGGGTCGTATCCCGATACAGCCCCGCCAGATGCCTGCCAGCGTAGCCATATGCGGGCGGCTCACACCCGATTGGCACGGCAATCAGTGCGCGGCGAGCTGCCAGTCCGCGCCCACGCCGGTGGACACGTCCAGCGGCACGTCCAAGTGCACGGCGTTCTCCATGGCGTCGCGCACCAGAGCGGTCACCTGTTCGCGCTCCCCCGGTGCGATCTCCACCACCAGTTCGTCGTGGATCTGCAGAATGATGCGGCTCTTCATACCGGCCTCGGCCAGTGCACGCCGCGCCCGGATCATCGCGATCTTCATGATGTCCGCAGCACTGCCCTGGATCGGCGCGTTCAACGCGGCTCGTTCAGCCGCATCGCGAGCGGCACGGTTCGTGGATTTCAGTGCCGGGAAGTACCGCCTGCGGCCGAACATCGTTTCGGTATACCCACGTTTGCGCGCCTCGCTCACACAGGATTCCAGGAAGTCGTGCACTTTACCGAATGTGGCGAAATACTTCGCTTTGAGCGCCTCGGCCTCGCTCGGGCGGATCTTGAGCTGCTGCGCCAAACCATACGAGCTCAACCCATATGCCAGTCCGTAGCTCATGGCCTTCACATGGCTGCGCTGATCCGGTGTGATCTGATCCACCGGCACGCCATGCACCAGGCTCGCCACGTACTTGTGGAAGTCGGCGCCGCTCTTGAACGCTTCGATCAGCGACTCGTCGCCGGACAGATGCGCCATGATGCGCAGCTCCACCTGCGAGTAATCGCAGCTCATCAGCGATTCGAAGCCTTCACCGGGCACGAACGCCGAGCGGATCTCGCGCCCGGCCGCGTTGCGGTTTGGAATGTTCTGCAGGTTGGGGTCCACGGAGCTCAACCTGCCGGTGGCCGCCACCGTCTGTTCGAACGTGGTGTGGATGCGCTCGTCGGCAGGATTGGTGGCGTCGATGAGCGTGGCGACGATCTGCTTGAGTTTGTTGGTCTCGCGATGCCTGAGCAGCGCCCCGAGGAACCCGCTGGCACGCTCGTCGTCGGCATAGGTGAAGTAGAGTTTCTGCAACGCGTCGGCGTTGGTGGTGTAGCCGCCCGTCTTGGTGCGTTTCGTGGGCTTGAGACCCATGTCTTCGAACAGCACCTTGCCAAGCTGCTTGGGGCTTTGCAGATTCACGGTGGTGCCGGCATAGTCCCAGGCGATCTCCTGCGCCTGCCGCGCGTCGGCGGCGAACGTGTCACGCATGGCGGTAAGACGTTGCATATCGACTTTCGCGCCCTGCGACTCCATGCCGTATAGCACGTGCGAGACTGGCAGTTCCATGCGCTGCAGCAGGCCGAACTGTTCGCGCTGGTCGATCTGTGGTGCCAGGGCACGGGCGAGCTCGGCGATGATGGCCGCATGCTGCAGCAGTGTCGAAGTCTGATTGCCGTCGGCATCCGCGTCGGCACCATCGTCCAGGTCGAGCAGTCCCTGCGTCGCCTCCTCGGTCTTCTCCTCCACATGGATGTCGAGGAAACGCGCGGCGGCCTGTTCGAGCGTATCCGCGTGGAAGTCGGGCTGCACCAGGTAGCCGGCGAGTTTGGTGTCGAACAACGGCTTGGGCAGGTCGACGCCGAGGGATGCAAATAGGTGAAGCTGTTCCTTGTAGCCATGCACGACCAGGGTGGGTGCGTACTGCGCGAGGATGACGTTGAGCGCGTCCCGCATCCCCGGATCCAACCGCGGCGCATCCGTTGCGGCGTCAGTCGCATCGGCCGTGGCGGCATCCGTTTGCTTGCCCGTATCGTCCGCCGAATCGACTGCGGGAATCTCGATGATCAGCGCGTTGCCGCCGTATTGCAGTGTGATCGCGTTCGCTTTGACCTTGCCTGGTTTGGCGTTGCCGGCAGCGTTGATGACCCATGAACGCTCGATGATGCCATTGCACTGCATCGAATGGTCGATGGTGAATTGCGTGCCGGTATCATCCGATTCGTCGTTGACGCTTGCACC
The DNA here is from genome assembly GCA_902496335.1 of uncultured Collinsella sp. GTDB lineage: Bacteria > Actinomycetota > Coriobacteriia > Coriobacteriales > Coriobacteriaceae > Collinsella. The sequence continues at coordinate 2,243 of CABVAO010000023.1, read as the reverse complement.
ACTGGCGTCCGGCTTGGGCAGGTTCTGTTCCACCCATGTGTTCAACGTGTCGGCATCGCCCGCATACTGCACGTCCGACACTTCGATGGCCGAACGTTCCTTGCCTGCTTCGGCCTTGGCGTTCTGTTCCAGCTTCGGAGCCTCGCCGCCGTTGAAGGTTTTGAGGATACGCGTCTTGGTACGCGAACCGAATTCCAGTGAGGTGAACAGTTCGTCGATCTTCGCCGCGTCGAAGTGACCGAAGGTCAGGTCGTCCACGGTAACGCCCAGGTCGATGTCTCGTACCAGTGCGTTGACCTTGCGGTTGAGCTTGACCTGGTCGAGGTTTTCTCGCAGGGACTCGCCCTTCTTGCCGCCGATCTCGTCGGCGTGCTCGCAGATGCCTTCAAGTGAGCCGTACTGGTTGATCCATTTGGCTGCGAATCCGTCGCCGACCCCGGGCACACCGGGGATATTGTCCGCTGTCTCGCCGCGCAATGCCGCCAGATCGGGGTACTGCGCCGGAGTCACCTTGTATTTGGCGAATACGGCTTCGGGCGTCATATGCTTCAGATCTTTGAAGTGATGACCGGGGTACAGCACGGTCACCCAATCGTCCACAAGCTGGAACGCGTCTCGATCGCCGGACAGGACGAGCGTCTTGTATTTCGCCTGTTCGCCCATGGTGGCAAGCGTGCCGATCACATCGTCGCCCTCGTAACCGGGTTTTTCGATATATGTGACGCCCAGCGCGTCAAGCATGCTTTGGATAAGCGGCAGCTGGCTGAGCAGGTCCTCCGGGGCGGCGTCGCGTGTGCCTTTGTACTGCGGCAGCATGGTGTTGCGGAAGGTGCCGCCTTTGACGTCGAATGCAACGGCGAGGTGATCGGGCTTCTCCGCATCAATCACTTGGGCGAGCATGGTCGCGAAGCCCCAGACCGCGTTGGTGGCCTGGCCGGACGAGGTGGAGAAGTTCTCTACGGGAAGAGCGAAGAACGCGCGGAACGCCAGCGAATGGCCATCAACGACCAGCAGCGTTCCGCGCGTTTCGTCGGATACGGTATCAATCATAGGTTCGGTATCGGTATGCGGTTCAGCGATCGTCGCGCGCCGGCTTGGGATCGCCGTACTTCTCGATGATGGCTAGGGCCAGGCGCTTCTTCGGAATACGCTGATCCATGGAGGTCTTCTGAATCCAACGGAATGCGCCCTGCTCGGAGAAATCGGCCTTGTCCATCAGCAGACCCTTGGCACGGTCGATGAGCTTGCGCTCCTCCAGCGTCTCCTGAGCCTTCTGCAGATCGGCCTGGGCCTTGGCGAGCTCGTCCTCCGTGGCCTTGAGCTTGGCCTCGGAGCGTTCCACGTTATCCAGCAGATCGTTGATCTCCGCGAAACGTCCCATGGCGACTTCGAGCGCCGGAATAAGCTTGGACTCCTCGTACGGCTTGGTCACATAGGCCATGGCACCTGCGCCGGTGGACTTCTTGACCAGATCGGGCTGGGAGAACGCGGTCAGCATGACCACAGGTGCGATGTTCTCGTCGCAGATGATGCCCGCAGCAGTAATACCATCCATCCGCGGCATCTTGACATCCATGCACACCACATCAGGGCGCTTGGCACGTGCCAGATCCACGGCTTCTTCACCGTTGGCCGCCTCGCCAACGACCTCGTAGCCGTTATCTTCAAGCATGCCGACAAGATCCATACGATTCACGGATTCGTCTTCGGCGACTACGACGGTGCGCTTGCGATTCTTCTCTTCCTCAGGAGCTTCTTCGGCACGGGCGGCGGCCTGCAGCTCCTCCTCGGTCAGCACGGGCTCCATTCCCTTTTCGCTGTTGCTGGACACCATTACATCAACCTCGTTTCCTTGGGTCAACAAACGCTTCAAATGTAAGTCTCAACCCACCACAATAACACAACGCACAGGCCAGCAAACGGTGTTGCGCCAAACCATTGATTCGTGTTGCAAGACGGGAATATGCAGCATGGGGCAAGCCTCGTACGCCGCCAGCATGTCATGATTCGAAAAACGTTTCCTTCGCTCCCCATGCAGATGCCATCGCGGGGTAACGCGTCGCAGCAGACGGCTCCCCCGTTCGCCTGCCCCGCTCGTCCGCACACACGTCGGAGCCGTCCAGCGAAACACGGCATTTGGACTCGGTCGCGATTGTGTTGTACACTACTCAAGGTTTGGATACGCCCCTGTATCCCAATTGGTAGAGGAAGCAGCCTCAAAATCTGCGCAGTGTGGGTTCGAG